>JAKOWL010000111.1 GCA_029781535.1 Pseudomonadota bacterium | reverse complement strand
CATGATTTTCGTCCGGATTATCGCCGCATTGTCCGGATCGTTCAAATGCTTCCAAAAGGCGTCCCCGTACTCGGAACAACCGCCACTGCAAACGACCGAGTTGTCAAAGATGCCCAGTCGCAGTTAGGCCCTGGGCTTTCGGTTTATCGGGGACCGCTAGCCCGTGAATCCCTGCGTCTGCAGAATATTCGACTGTCGAATCAAAGTGAACGATTGGCCTGGCTAGCGGAGAATTTACCGAAATTCGAGGGGAGTGGGATTATTTATTGTCTGACTGTTGCGGATACAGAACGGGTAACTGGGTGGGTAAAACAGAAAGGCTTTTCAGCTGAGGCGTATCATGCTGGCGATGACGGCAAAATAGATCGGCCGGCATTAGAACAGGCATTCCTCAATAATGAAATCAAGATACTGGTTGCTACTGTGGCATTGGGAATGGGCTTTGACAAACCAGACATCGACTTTGTTATCCATTTTCAACGGCCGGGCTCAGTTGTGGCGTACTATCAGCAGGTCGGCCGTGCTGGACGGGCGGTGGACAGGTCGTATGGGATCTTATTAAACGGCAATGAAGATGATGAAATTCAGAACTACTTTATTGAATCGGCTTTTCCCAGCGCGCAAGTATTTCAAGACATCCTCAAAGTGCTTGAGAACAACGAAGGGTTGTCGTTGGACGAAATTTTGGCCAGGGTTAATACATCAAAATCAATGGCAGAAAAAGCCCTCAAATTGCTGGAAGTGGATGGTGCAGTTGGGCAAACTTTTAACAAGAAAGTGCTTTATTTCCGCACACCCAATCCATGGCATCTAGACATGGAGCGGATCAATCGCGTCCTGGACTTGCGTAAATCCGAACTCGCCCAAATGCAGGCTTATGTGGATCATCAGGGCTGTTTGATGCAATTCTTGTTGAGCGCTTTGGACGATCCCAATCCTGTCGCTTGCGGTCGTTGTGCGAATTGCCGCGGGAGGGGCTTGCCCACTTCTGTCTCCCACCAACTGGTCATTGAAGCAGAAAACTTTTTAAAGGGCGACCAAATTTACCTGGAACCGCGCAAGCAATGGCCAGTTGGTTTGTTCCTTGATCAAAAACGCGGTATTCCGTTGGAGTATCAAAATGCTGTGGGGCGCACATTATGCTATTATGGCGATGCAGGGTGGGGAAAATTGGTTCGATCAGGAAAATATCAGGAAGGCAGCTTTAGTGATGAATTGGTTAAAGCATCGGTTCATGTGATTCGCGAACTGTGGCGGCCCAATCCATTTCCAGCCTGGGTTACCGCCATTCCATCAACTCGCCATCCCAATCTTGTGCCCGATTTTGCGCTTCGCCTGGCTGAAGCATTGCGCATTCCATTCTGCCCTGTTCTGCATCGAACTAGAGAAGCTCCTGAACAAAAAACCATGCAGAACAGCACCATGCAAGCCCGCAATGTGATTGGTACAATTGGAATAGATCAAAAAATCCCTCACGGTCCAGTATTATTGGTGGACGATATTATTGATTCTGGATGGACATTGACCATGGCAGGATACCTGTTAAGGAAAAATGGGAGCGGCCCAGTTTACCCATTTACATTAGCTCGAGCTGCTGCAAGGAATGGTAACACATGATCCTTAATCCTGATTCTCAAGCTTTATTATTGCTGTGCTCACACCTGGCACTATCCTCATCAATAGGATATTCGCCATTGTCGCTTCGAGAT
>JAKOWL010000031.1 GCA_029781535.1 Pseudomonadota bacterium | reverse complement strand
AATCACTTTGCGTTCTGCCAGCGTCAGGTAAGCCACTGCGATCATCAAAGGCAGCACGATGGCGACGATCTTCACCAATGTCCACAAAACAGTATAAATGCTGTTCAAACTCATTCGCTCAACGCTTTCATGATTGCGGTACGCATAAATTGCGCCTGATCTTCAGTGATCTTTTCCACTTCAATATCGCCCATCAAATCACCTAAACTAATCGTATCTTCGTGAGAAGCCGCCACACGCACACAACCCATCGCCACGTGATTGTCCAGGCGCACCTGCAATACCGCACTGCCCTTTTCCTGCTTGACCAGTACGGTATCACCCTGCTCTACCCCAAGCTGTTTCATCAATGCTTCACACATACGTGCCATAGGCTTGATGTTGTACTTGGTTTTCTGCAAGGATGCAGCACGCCTTACGATCGGATCCGATTCATACTGCGGCACCTCGCCGATGCGCTGCAAACCAGCAGATGGGATCTTCGCCTGAATTTCCACCAGTTCTTTCAGGTTATTATTCAAGTGACGACGAACAACATTTGAAGGTTTATCACCACCAAAAATAGCGTTTTTGATTTCTTCCGAACTGTTAAAGTCAAACCCAGGCAAGCCAAGCGTATTGCCAAGCACGCGCAATACCTTCCAGCCAGGACGGCACTCACCGAACGGCTTGGTCACTGCGGCGAAACTCTGCACACGACCTTCCATGCTCATGAATGTGCCGGATGTTTCTGTGAAAGGCGCGATTGGCAATAGCACATCCGCGTCATCCAGCGCAGTCGACTTGAATGCTGTCAGCGCGACGACACATTCTGCCTGTGCCATGGCTTTTTTAGCCAGCGCAGCATGTTGGCAATCCAGCTCCGGTTCAATATTCAACAGCAGATAAGACTTGCGTGGCACTTCCAGCATTGCGCGGGCATGCATGCCTGTTGGAGATGTTGGCATCACACCCATCATGTGCATGCCAGTACTGTTGGCAGCCGATGGCAAAATACCACCTTTGGCGCCACAGATGCCTCCTATCGCCTCAGCCAGGCTATATAGCTCGGTAAAACGCGGATCGGTTAATGCCAGCGTCCCCACGAAGATACCGACACGTGGCGCAACCAAATCCACATCCTTACCCATACCGGCCAGGCTCTCTGCCATCGCCTGGGTATTCTCGCGCACCTCAATGCCTTCCAGCCATTGATTGAGCGAAGGCGGCAAACATAATGACAAACGCTGCAAACCGGACATGGCCTTCAAAATCTGGCCTAGCACGTTCACCATGTCACTCGGCCTGACGATGACTTTGTGTGCAACAGGCATCAATGGGTTATTGTCCAGCGGACTTACAATTGAAAGCTCCGCGCCGTTATCCACCGCCTTGCGGAAACGTTGTGCCAACAGCGGATGTTCGTTGCGCAGATTCGAGCCAATCACCAGGATACGATCCAGCTTACCCAGATCATCAATATTGCAGCCCATCCAAGGCGTACCTACGCGCTTGCCGTCCATCCTGAAATCAGTCTGACGCAAACGGTAGTCTATATTCCCGCAACCTAAACCTTCAGCAAGCTTCTTCGCCAGATAGCCTTCTTCCATGGTGCTGTTGGGAGACACCAAGACACCTAAGGCATCCTTGCCATGATGATTGACGATATCTTTCAACTGCCCTGCTGCAAATTCCAGTGCGGTTTTCCAGTCTGTTTCGACCCAAGCACCGTTATGCTTGATCATCGGTACTTTCAAGCGATCAGGACTATTCAAACCTTCGTAAGAAAAACGGTCGCGGTCGGACAGCCAGCATTCATTGATGGATTCTTTTTCGCGCGGCAGCACGCGCATGACCTTGTTATCCTTGACATGGACTTCGATATGCGAACCCAAGCCATCATGCGGCGCAATGCTGGGGCGGCGCACCAACTCCCAGCTACGTGCGGTGTAGCGGAAAGGCTTGCTGGTCAGCGCACCTACCGGACACAAATCGATGATATTACCGCTCAGCTCGGAGTTCACGCTCTTATCGACATACGCCGTAATCTCCGCATGCTCGCCACGCCCCACCATACCCAGTTCCTGCATGCCCCCGATCTCTTTCAGGAAGCGCACGCAACGGGTGCATTGGATGCAGCGAGTCATGTCCGTGTTAATCAACGGACCAATGTTTTTGTTAACGACAACGCGTTTTTCTTCGGCATAGCGGGACGCATTGGCACCATAGGCCACAGCGATATCCTGCAGTTCGCACTCGCCACCCTGGTCGCAGATAGGACAATCCAGCGGATGGTTGATCAGCAGAAACTCCATGACGCTCTGCTGCGCCTCGACGGTCGCCTTGCTGCGGGTAAAGATTTTCATGCCGTCGGCGATAGGTGTTGCGCAAGCAGGCAACGGCTTGGCAAACTTCTCCACCTGCACCAGGCACATCCGGCAGTTAGCGGCTACCGAGAGCTTAGGATGATAGCAAAAGCGAGGGATAGGAATACCTAGTTTGTCGGCCGCATCAATGATGGTGCTGCCGTGCTCAACCTCGACCAATTTGCCGTCTATTTCAATCTCTAGCATATTATTTACCGTCAATCATGCTTTTGCCATGCTGAATGTAGTACTCAAACTCAGGGCGAAAATGTTTGATGAAGCTTAATACAGGTGTCGCTGCCGCATCACCGAGCGCACAGATAGTACGGCCGGAAATGTTGTTGCAGACATCCGTCAACAGGTCCAGGTCTTCCATACGCCCCTGACCATCCACAATACGTTTAATGACGCGGTAGACCCAGCCTGTACCTTCACGGCAAGGCGTGCATTGTCCGCAGCTTTCCTCGTAGAAAAAATAACTTAGGCGCTTCAGTGCTTTCACCATGCAAGTGGTGTCATCCATCACTATCATGGAACCGGCGCCCAGACTGGATCCAGCCTTACTCAAACCATCATAATCCATTGTTGCTGACATAATCTTGTCAGCTGGCAAAACTGCCGTGGATGGGCCGCCTGGGATCACCGCCTTGAGTTTGCGGCCTTTCCATACGCCACCAGCCATTGCCAGCAAATCCGCAAATGGCGTCCCCATTTTAATTTCATAGTTACCTGGCTTCTCCACATGACCGGAAACCGAGAAAATTTTGCTGCCGCCGGAGTTTGGCACACCCAGATCGGCAAATGCTTGTCCGCCATGCTGCAATATCCATGGAATGGAAGTATAGCTTTCCGTATTGTTGACATTGGTTGGCTTGCCAAACACGCCGTAACTAGCCGGGAATGGTGGCTTGAAGCGCGGCTGACCTTTGTTACCTTCGATAGATTCAATCAGTGCGGTTTCTTCGCCACAGATATAAGCACCATAACCGTGTACAGCATACAGGTCAAAACTGAATCCGGTACCAAACAGATTCTCACCAATGAAGCCAGCCTCTCTTGCCTCAGCAAGCGCTGCCTCAAAGGTCTGATAATCCTGCCATATCTCGCCATGGATGTAGTTATAACCCACGCGCGCACCTAGCGTGTAAGCAGCAATCGCCATGCCTTCAATCAACTGATGCGGATTGTAGCGAATGATGTCGCGATCCTTGAACGTACCCGGCTCACCTTCATCGGTGTTGCATACCAGATACTTGGTGCCATCGAAATAGCGCGGCATGAAGCTCCATTTCAAGCCCGTCGGGAAACCCGCGCCGCCGCGGCCACGCAACCCGGACACCTTGACCTGATTGATGATCTCGGTCGCTTTCACTTTTTCCGTGATGATACGTTTAAGTTGCTCGTATCCACCAAGACTTTGGTAAGTGCTTAATGCTGCTGGATTCTTTTCCTTCAGCGTACGCAGAGTAACCAGTGTTTGACCCTTCAAATCTGTCATGACGGGTTTTGTTGCCTTGGCAGCCATTTATTTAAGCTCCTTCAGCAGCTCATCCACCTTTTCAGGCGTCATAAACTCACGCATATCAGTATTATTCACATGCAGCAAAGGCGCGCCACCGCAGCAGCCCATGCATTCGCCTTCCTTCAGGCAGAATTTGCCATCCGGCGTAATCTCATTGAACCCTATGCCTAGCTTGTCTTGCAGGTGGCTGACAATCTCATCGCTGCCACGCAGCATGCAGGAAATATTGGTACACACAGTGAGCTTGTATTTGCCCACAGGTTCCAAATCATACATATTGTAGAAAGTCGCCACTTCCATCGCGGCGATCTCTGGAATACCCAGATATTCAGCCACCTCAGAAATGCTTTCCTGTGATAGCCAGCCGCGTTCCATTTGCACGATACGCAGCGCAGACATCACGGCTGCCTGACGTTTTTCCGGCGGATATTTAGTAAGTTCGTACTCAATTTTTTTAATGGCTTCTGCGCTTAACATACTATCTATCAATCTCGCCAAAAACGATATCCTGCGTGCCGATAATCGCCACCAGGTCCGCAATCATGTGCCCTTTCACCATCTCATCCAGCGCAGCCAGATGGGCAAAACCAGGCGCACGGATCTTCAGGCGATACGG
>JAKOWL010000019.1 GCA_029781535.1 Pseudomonadota bacterium | reverse complement strand
GCCCTTCAACTAAAAATCGCACTAGAACCCATGTGGTTTAAGGCTCAAAGCAACAAAGAGCTTACCCCTAGGCCAGCATCATATATCCAGGCGGAAAAACAGCGAATTTTCAGAGAAAACCAGGAGGCTGAGCGCTTGGAAAGGGTGACGCAAGCGATCAAAGTGGCAAGGGAAACTAAAAACCTTGATTTAACAGATGCGGACACCCGTCTTGGAGTTAACTGGTTAAGAACCTTGGCAATTGAAGGGGCTGAAAACCGAGATGGAGCAAGGGCAGTCGAGCTTTTATCCCGAATCAAAGGCCAAGCTACTTCTGATGGCCCTTTTGATGCCTTTGAACTGTTAGTAGAACTTGGGGTCTTTGCTGACGATGAAATATTAAGCGTGCATCGCTTTGGTTTTGCAAAGGATTTTCCTGATGACGTCCAAAATGAGGCGATAGAGTTAGCAAACACACCAATATCCCAAAAAGAATTGATTAATCGCACCGAGCTTGGCGCTTCTGGCGTTGGACCGCTTGCAATTGACGATCCTTGGACTACTGACGTAGACGATGCACTGTGGGTCGAGGACCTGCCAGATGGACGATGGCAGGTGCACATTTTGATAACTGATGTTTTTGCAAGGATTCCACCCGATTCGTTGGTTGCACGCGAGGGAATGACTAGGGCAGCATCCCTGTATCTGCCAGACCGAACGATCCCAATGCTGCCACCGATCCTGTCGAAGGGTGCTTTGGCTTTCACGACCGGAGTGCAACATCCTGCCCTGGATTTTATCTGCACAATTGACTCGTTTGGATTGGTGTCACACTTCGAAATAAAACCTGTGTTTACAAAGCTTGGATGCAGGATTACCTATGAAGAAGCCGATGCCCAGATCCAAAACCAAGTTGACTCACATCCAGCGTCAAAAACGCTGCATACTTTGAATTTCCTGGCTCAAGCGCTTGCTACAAGGCGAGTACAAGATGGTGCCGTCATAATCGAAAAGGATGAGCACTTGGTAAGAGTGATTGACGGAAAACCTCAGCTACACAGGATTGAGCATGATTCAGCTGCTAGGCGCCTTGTTTCTGAGTTCATGATTTTGGCCTGTACTTTGGCTGGAAGATTCGCTAAAGAGCATGACATTCCGGTGGTTTATCGAAGGCAACCCCC
>JAKOWL010000016.1 GCA_029781535.1 Pseudomonadota bacterium | reverse complement strand
ACGAATGCGCAGCTCGCCAGGTGATGTGACGAGGTACGCCTGCACGATGTCTTCTGCTTTGACCTCTGCTCCGTCTGGGACGTGGCTCTGGTGCAGCACCCATTTGCGTTCAACTTCCTTGCCCATAACTCTTCTCCTTGGTAGGTACGAGGACAACCTTAGTATCTGGCCAGGCTCAAATCCTATCTAGTCTAGATATTTTTAGCCGAAATACTTTGACTCAGAGGTTTTTGAACCAATGGCTTGATGAGCTACAATAAATATATGAAGTTTAAGGAATCAATATTTGGGGCTTATGACATTCGTGGCAAAGTGCCCAAAGAACTCACCAGTGAAGTTGCTGAGGGTATTGGTAAAGCAATGGCCGACTTGGTCCCCGAAGGCGTGGTGGCAGTAGGACGCGATATGCGCCATGATTCCAAAGCGCTTTCAAACGCAGTTATAAAGGGGTTGGTGCAACAGGGGCGTACAGTAGAAGACTTAGGATTAATTACCACTGACATGATGTACTTTGCTGTTGGCAAATATAAATATGCCGGTGGTGCCATGATCACTGCCAGCCACAATCCTGGAGAGTATAATGGACTCAAATTGACCGGCAAAGATGTGGTGCCTATTGCCAGCGATACGGGTCTGGATAAGATCAAAGAGGCAATTAAGAAAGACCAGTACAAAGAATCAAAAACTAAAGGTGCGGTGACCAAGCGAGACATCCTCTCGGACTGGGTTAAGCATGCGCTTAGTTTTGCGCCAGAGCTTAAGCCGCTACATATTGGTATTGATGCCGGCAATGGTATGGGCGGCATTGTGGTGCCAGAGTTGCGCGATAAGACACCATTAAAGATTACGGGTCTCTATTTAAAACCTGATGGCGACTTTCCAAATCATCCTGCAAACCCCCTCATTTTCGAAAACCTGGCAGATTTAATCGCACTGGTTAAAGACAATAAACTCAATTGCGGTATTGCTTTTGATGGTGATGGCGATCGGGCCTTTTTCGTAGATGAAAAAGGCGATATTATTACCGGCAGTGTGTTGAGTACTCTGCTGATCACCAAGTTCTTGAAGGAAAATCCAGGCGCAACGATTCTCTATAACGCTATTTGTTCACGGATTGTACCTGAAACCATTGAGCGGCTGGGTGGCAAGGGTATTCGCACCAAGGTTGGCCATGGTTTTATTAAGGCCGAGATGCGAAAGCACGATGCCTTGCTAGCTTGCGAGCATTCAGGTCATTTTTATTTTAAGAAAAACTACAATGCCGACAGCGGGCTCATAGCCGCGTTGTGCGGGCTCGAAATTCTTGGTCAATCTGGCAAGAACTTGTCTGAACTAACTGAGAAATTCCGCGGCAGCTATGTGGATTCGGGTGAAATTAATTTTGAGGTCGATGACCAAAAAGCCATGATGAAAAAAATTGAGAAACTATTTGATGATGGCGCAGTTGATTATCTCGATGGTATAACCATAAATTATCCCGAATGGTGGTTGAACGTCCGCCCCAGCAACAACGAGCCCTTATTACGGCTAAACGTAGAAGCCAAAAGCCAATTTAAAGTTGATGAAGTTGTGGCTAAGGTTACGGAACTCATCAAAGCCAAAGCTTGACCCTGAGCGGTTTGGCTGGTAGCATTATATCTTATCGCTCGACTTAAGGTGAGTGAAGTAAATCTACAGGGGAGGAGACGCGAAGTATCACAAACACGCAGGGTTTGATCCCACAGGGCCTTTTCCCAGACCGCAGAGGCGGCACGGGCCTGGTTGGCGACAGCCGTGTGAGTAGGTGACGCGGATGTGTCTCGGAACAGCCACTTCAACAGAAGGGGGAAATACGTGCCCGAGTCCAACACGCAAGCACGTATTCGTGCGCCTACCTAAGGCGCATGCAGTTCCTGCCGGGTCCCGCGTGACGGGACCCGGCACCAGTCTCAATCTGGCGCGCTGCCTGGTGTTCCTGTTTGGTACGATCGAATGCTGACGTATTGAATGGATGTGACCACGCGGCCGCCTATTTCATCGGGGAGTGTTCTGGCCCAAGGCCAGACCTTCCCGACCATCGTGCCGGGCTCCACTCGTAGCGGCGCACAACTGTCGAAGATCGGGGGAACCCTTCGACAGTTGCGGGTGCGAGCCCGGCCTCGAGCGCCCGCGGGCGCCTACCCGGTGATTGCAGCCATCC
>JAKOWL010000008.1 GCA_029781535.1 Pseudomonadota bacterium | reverse complement strand
GCCCGCGACTTTTCAATCAAGTCCATCGTGCAACTCGGTTTGGCAGGAATAATTGCATTGTCGTGGATTGCTGTGTATGTCTTTTATACAGGGGCTATCACGGGGAGTTATACAGCAATTCTGCAATCACAGGCATTGTGGCATCGTAGTTGGATGCTGCCTTTCCAGACGGTTTGGGAAGGCATAAAACAGCTTTTCAACTTCTCAGCATTCCGTATGAATCCATATACTGGTTCATATTTAGGCCCACTGATACGCCCAACGTGGTTTATTTATTTGACAAACATCTATGACACGTTTTTTGCTGTGATGGGAGTTTGGTTGACGATCATAGCACATAGAGTACTCAAACGATGGAGTATCACTATATTCTTAATCGTCTCAATATGCTTCTTACTCAGTTCGCACGGACCCGAACTAGATAACCCGTTGTGGGGAACTTCACGCTGGGTTCCTCAATTGTTCCCCATCTTTTTGGTGTTTGGGGGATTACAAATAAAAACCCGCTGGTTCCGTTGGATCATAGCAATTTCGGCCATTTTGCTCATAGGATTTGCAAGCTGGTGGGCCACTGGTCGTTGGATTGCGTAGCTTCCTTGAAAACCGGTGCTTCTAGACCCGCATCAACCGGATGCTTTCTTCCAGCTTGCCTGTTTTTGAGCGGGCGTGGGTGGAAGTTAGATAGCGGTTGTCAGTATTTTCTTCGGTGATTAGGGCCAGCGTCACAGTCAGCTTGCCGAAGCGCAACACATCGCCATCCGCCAAATAACACGGATTAAACGCGGCTAGCGCTTGACCGTTCACATAAGTGCCATTGCGGCTGCCCAGATCCATTAGATACACACCGGCTTCATTGGATTCGAGCGTTGCATGAATACGTGAGATGCCATGTTCTGCCGCCTTAAAGCGCGCCAGATCAAGATCGGGGCGATTTTGATCCGATTGGCGTCCCAAAATCAGACGCTCGGCCATCTTCAGGGAAATCGACAGTTGATCATCCCCGATT
>JAKOWL010000224.1 GCA_029781535.1 Pseudomonadota bacterium | reverse complement strand
GAGATTCACCCAGACGAAGCAGGTATGGACAACACCCCTCCATGGAACGAAAAAATGAACGAATATTGGTTTCATGGTGATCGAGCTATTTCTAGGCGTTTGTTACACGAACTTGGCATCCAAGCTTTGGGCAAAGGACGCGAAAGATTTGGCGATCTAAGACATTTGCCCATAGAACATCGTGCCAGCAACCAAGAGACGTTTGCGAGTTTTTTGCAAACTCGCGCAATAAGTGCGCATGACTATGATTTAGCACGAATAATGCACGAGACCGACTTGCCGCTAATTGTCAGCCCAATGCTTAACGCCACCGTTCTGGACGCTGGCAACGCACTAAGAGAAATGGCAGATATTCTGGATGACCCTGACTTTTTTGTTGATGGCGGCATACAAAGCAGCCTGGATCGCCTGTCGGATTCTATTGAAAGCGAATTATGGATAGACTTGCCTGATAAGAGCGACAAAAGCGGGTACTACAGCCGTGACGAGCGAACCGGTAATGTTATTCCTGTCCTAACTGCTGGAGGGCTTGCTCCTCTGCTCTCTTCGCAACATAAAAAACGAATGGCAAAAGTTGTTGAACAGCTGTTTAACCCAACTATTTTTGGCACAGACTTTCCTGTCGCCGCCGTAGACATAAGTTCTGAGCATTATGAGGCCGGCAGATATTGGCGCGGAGGCGCGTGGCCATTCTTTCGTAAGATTGTCGCAGATGGGCTTAGAGCCCAAGGATACTTTGACCACGCCGAAGAACTGGAGAGAATGATTTTGGCGCGCCCAGAACGAGCTGATGCTTACGAGCTAGAGCACCCGGAAACGGGAGACGGACACGGCGTGCCACATTTTTCGCCGACTGCCGCAGTCGACATGATATTTGCACAGCGAGCGCGGTTTAATCAAAAGCGTTATACTAATAACGATGAGTCCCGACGACAAAACTAGTATT
Organism: Pseudomonadota bacterium; assembly: GCA_029781535.1. Lineage (GTDB taxonomy): Bacteria > Pseudomonadota > Gammaproteobacteria > Burkholderiales > Methylophilaceae > Methylophilus. Next base: position 1,989 of record JAKOWL010000224.1, on the reverse strand, counting down.
GTTGATGCCGCAAAAAAGGTTTTAGATGGCAACGCACGCGACGGCTACACTGCGCCAGGAGCCGGTCTGTACCCTCACCAGTGGTTATGGGATAGCTGTTTTGTTGCCATTGGGCTGAGTCATTACGACCCCGAGCGAGCTCAAAAAGAGATTTTGCATCTGTTAAAAAGTCAATGGCACAACGGCATGATACCGCACATGGTGTTAGACGAGGGGTTGGCGCACCGCGCCGACCGCGAATTTTGGCGATCTTATGTCTCTTATGATTCCCCGGACAAGGTTGCCACCAGTGGCATTACTCAGCCTCCGATGTTGGCCGAAGCCATTGTGCGCATTGGCGCAAGGCTCAAGAAAGCCGAGCGCCGCAGTTGGTTCCTCAAAGTTTATAAGCAACTCGTTGCTTATCATCAGTGGCTGTACAACGAACGCGATCCGCACCAAGAAGGTTTGACCTTGCAAGTCCACCCCTGGGAAACAGGCATGGACAACACCCCGCCCTGGATGAGCGAGCTACACTCTCACCAACAGAACTGGTGGATAAGATTGGTTGCAAAGCTACGCCTGGACAGCGTAGTGACGATTTTTAGAAGAGACCGCCACCTTGCGCTGCCGGGCGAACGACTAAGCTCGATCGACGCGCTGGCACTGTACGCCGTGCAGCACCGCCTGCGGCGCAAACAGTACAACATCGACAAAATTATTTCGCACTCCATGCTGAGCATTGAAGATTTGGCATTCAACTCCATTTTGGTGCGTGCCAATCAGCACCTGAAAGACATTGCCAAAGAAATCCGCGAAGAGCTGCCCGAGGAACTTTTGCAGTCAATAAACAAAACCGAGGCCGCGCTGGACCAACTTTGGGATCCTTACACTGGGCAATACTACAGTCGCAACTTTGCATCGCACGACCTTATCAAAATCTCGACTATTGCGACCTTCCTGCCATTATATGCGGGCAGTATCACCAAAGAACGCGCCGATCAGCTTGCTGGACTTCTCAAAACGTCCAAACGTTTTCACCCGCGCTTCCCCGTCCCTACAGTGCCTACAGACTCCAAATATTTTAACGAACACCGCTACTGGCAAGGCCCAGTCTGGATGAACATGAACTGGTTAATAATTGACGGCCTGGAGCGCTACGGTCACAAAGAGCTCGCCGCAAAACTTAAGGAAAAGTCACTAGAGATGGTCGAGAAATCAGGGTTCTGCGAGTACTTTTCGCCGCACGATGGCTCGGGCGCTGGCGTCAAAAACTTCTCCTGGACCGCCGCCCTAACTATTGATTTACTTAGCAACTAGCAATTTTACCGCTTTGCACTATAATATTGCTTCAAAATGCGCAACAAACGAGTTGAAAAACCGACAATTAGCTCCGGCGAGGTTAGCCACGAGCAGATCACTGCATGGTACGATTATGCACGTCGAGTGGCCGGCAGCAGGCTATCGCCCGAGGACGCAGAAGATATTGCCCAGGAATCCGTAATCCGTGCGATGAAGTCTTTTGACAGTTTTCGTGGCGATGGAGATTTGAGCGCATGGTTTGGGCGAATAGTAAAAAACCGCATTCATACCCAACGCGGCCGTCTTGCAGTCAAAAAAGAACGCGAATACTTAGCAGACGACATGAGCTACCTAGATGCGCTTTCGGGCGGTGATGTTGCCGCTCAAACCGTCAATGCATTTGAGGCCGCAGAAGATAAAATTGCACATCGAGGAGTCCTTGCCGCAGCATTAGCCAGGCTACCAAAGCGCGATAGGGAGTCTGTAGTACTGCACGATCTTGTTGGTCTTCCAGACTCTGAAATTGCAGTGTTGACCGGTTATAGCGAATCATCTGCAAAAGTTGGGCGCTCGCTGGGCCGCAAAGCCTTGCGCAACGAGCTTGCCCCGATCTTAGCGCCCGACTTCCAGCTTGCCGCTGAACACCTAGCCAGCGACGACCAACAAGTCGCCTAATCTTCTATTTGAGGTTTGTCCAGAAGTTCTACT
>JAKOWL010000219.1 GCA_029781535.1 Pseudomonadota bacterium | reverse complement strand
GCCCTTGACTGCAACCCCGGAGGCGGCTGCCGCCAGCTGGTTGGCCTGTTTGGCATTGTCGGCATTCTGTTTCACGGTAGATGCAAGTTCTTCCATGCTGGCCGCGGTCTTCTCGAGAGAGGCGGCCTGTTCTTCGGTACGACGACTTAAGTCCGCATTGCCCTGGGCGATCTCTTTCGAGGCCGTGTTAATGGTCTCTACCGCTACCTTCACTGCACCGATCGGTCCCACAATCATTTCCAGCGTGCTGTTCATCGACTCAACGATATTACGGAAACCACCTTGATGTTTGGATGCATCCGCACGAACAGAGACCTGTCCCTTGTTTGCCGCTTCTGAAAGCATACGAATATCTTCATCTAAGGTTTTGAGATTGCTGCGTACCTGTTCAATCGCCTCATTCACGAACACTTTCTTGCCAGGGAACTTCTCCAATGGCGCATCAAAGTTGCCTTCGCCGAATTCTTTCACGCAGGCCAAAGCCTTTTCAGTCAGCTCAATCTGGCCTGCCACAATGGTATTGACCGCAGTCGCCATTTCACTAAAGCCGCCTTTGAACATATGCGCATGCAGTGTCATATCGATATTGCCTTGCAGATGCTCGTTGGTCACCCATTTGACTGACTCTAATATGCCTTTGAGCTTACCTTTTAACCTATCGAGGTTTTTATTGATCTCGGCTTTTTTGCCAGGATACTGTGGAATTTGCGCTTCAAAGTTGCCATCTCCCAGCGCATACATGAGCTTGATCATTTCAGCTTTTTCCTGCACGTGCGCGCCCACCATCGTATTCACACCACTTACCATTTCGGCATATGCGCCTTGATATTTGGTCTCGTCAATGTGTACATCAATATCGCCCGCATCATGCTCCTGAGACATATGCTGCATATCTGTGATAAAGGTTTTGACATTACTGCGCAACAACTCAACACCCTCGTTGATGAAAGCACGCTGACCAGGAAATTTCTCTAGTGGCTCATCAAAGTTACCTCTGGAGAATTCCGAGATACATGCAGTGACCTTACGCATCACATCAGCCTGATTAGCTGCCATTTCATTCACGTTTTGCGCCATGACTTTATAGCTGCCGCGGAATTTATCCGCATCTATCGCTACGCTGATATTGCCTGCCTTGTTTTCTGCGGACATTGCTGTTTGCTCTTCTATCACCGCTTTGAGAGTCTGCTGCATGGTGTGCATCGCCGCCATGAGGCTAGTCGTATCACCTTGCTGAAGAGTTATGTCGGTATTCAACTCTCCTTGAGCAATACTGTTGGCAACACCTGCAGCATCTTCAGGTTCACCGCCTAATTGTTTCTTCAGATTTCGGGTAATCACAAAACCGATGATTGCTGTCATGCACAAAATCATTAACCCGATAGCTATCGAGAACTTAATGGCGCTGTCCTTGGCTTTAAAAGCATCCTGGGCACTTGTCTGACCCAGCTTGATCTTATAGTCCATATGTGCTGCCATATCTTTATTTGTTTGTTCAGCGGGCATACGTATCGCGATAAACAGATCTTGCGCCAAATCTTTTTTATTCTGGCGTGAGGCGTTCAATATTGGTTCCATACGTTCGTAATACACGTTCAAACCGGCTTTGTCAGCTTCCAGCATCTGCTTGTCCTGGTCGTTACTTACATATTTCTCATACTCTTTCATCGAACTGGAAAGTTGTTCCTGAAGCTTCCTGATAGCAGCTTCTACTTCCGCCATTTTTGCGGCGTCCGTATTCATCGTATGATTGGATAGACGAATACGCAGGGTGTTGAAGTCATAACGTATCTTGTCAATCAGTGCGATGCTTGGAGCAATATTGGTATTGGCATAATTGGTTTCATTAAAAACCTTTTCCATCTGGTGCTGACTTACGGTCAACAATCCAACTAGCCCTATCACAGACACAAAGGTCAGTAACAACATTTTTTTGGCGACAGTCATCTTCATTATCATTCCCACTTTCAAACTTCATTCCTAATCTATCCGGCACCTGGTTTTTTTATTGGTGCCGGTCACAAATTCCAAGCAACCACTTGCCTAGAACTCCTCCCACTCGCCGTCATCGGTACCGGTCTTCAGGGCAGCCTTTTCCACTTTTGGATTTGCCTGAACCTGTGGCTTGCTGGCCACAGACGGTTTGCGCATCGGGCTATTGGAGGAACGACGTTCCTTGTGGGTAGATTCACCTTCCAGCTGGAACACACTCACCGCATTCATCAGCTCGTCGGCTTGTTCCATC
>JAKOWL010000218.1 GCA_029781535.1 Pseudomonadota bacterium | reverse complement strand
GGCAGCACTCGGCTGTGCGTTCGGTTACCCACTTCCTTTGTTAGCATCTTGCCCCAATGTCACTCATGAGTTTGCATTTTCGGACAACTTTTCCTATTTCCTATCACTAAATCTTGCACTCCTGCTGCCTGCTGTGCTGCCGTTCCGATGCGCGACATGTAGGACGCATTAGGATTTGATGACTTACAAGCTAGTCTGCTTGACAAGTCTGGATGGATCATGAATAATCTAACCAAGATTAGATTATTTTTAGGGAAAGAAGATTTTTGTGGCACGTAAACCGGCTGATCAATCCGTGAGCCGTGAAGCTATTCTTCTTGCTGCTGCTGATGTACTCCAACGCAATGGCTACGAAGCGACTACGATGAAAGACATTGCTGCCGCGGTTAACTTGACCGCGGCCAGTTTATATCACCATTTTCGCAATAAAGATGCCCTGTTGTTGGCTGTGCTAGAGGCAGGGCTAGAGCAGGTCTTGAGCCAGATTGAGTCGATTGTCCATTCTAAGCTTTCCAGCACAGATAAACTGCAACAGATGATTAGGGCCCATGTCATGGGATTGACGCAGAATACTGCCGTTGGCGCGGCAATGGTGTTCGAGATCCGTTCACTTATGGGTGCCAAAGAACCCGCCGTCGGGGCTTCCCCTGCTGATCACCAAGCCTATAAGGATTTTGTCGAACGGCGTGCATTGTTCTTCGCTCGGCGAGATGAATTTGAGAATCTATTCCGGTTGGTAGTTCGTGAAGGTATTGAGAATCATAGTTTTTATCCTGTCGACGTGGGCTTGTTTACAAAAATAATGCTCGGTGCACATAACTGGGTCGGCGTCTGGTATAAGCCTGAAGGACGCTTATCCGGCGAAGCCATCGCGGAACGTATTGCCGAAACCATGATTCGAGCTTTGAAACCGTAAATCGAAACACCTGCACCGATTGAGAATCGTTCTTGTGGAGCATGTCAAAGTATGGGTTTATTACAGGACAAAGTTGCTATTATTACCGGAAGCGGACGTGGAATTGGCGCAGCAGCGGCCAAGCTGTTTGCCACGCACGGCGCG
>JAKOWL010000199.1 GCA_029781535.1 Pseudomonadota bacterium | reverse complement strand
TCAGAGCTCAGGACGGCAAGGGTTAAAAGATGCAAAAAACGTATTCGGCCTTTTCTCACGGGCGTTGCTATTAAGGCAAAATATCCAATGGAGTATGACGGCCAGCGAACTCTTCAAACAACTTAGGCAGAACGTCCAAGCATGCATTGACCACCAGCGGTACTCTTATCACCATATTATCCAAAGCTCTGGGGTTCAGGCCAAATACGCAATCAACTGGTACCCTATCAAGGAGAAGCTGACTCTGGAAGGCTTGCGGATTACCCCATATGATTCCGGTGTGGAATGGAGTTCCGGGTTTGATCTCAACCTACATTGCCTGCAACTGGAAAGCGGCATCGAAATGAACATGCGCTACCAGCAAGACATATTGGACAGCAGCCGCATTCAAATAATGCTTGAACAAATCGAACAGGTGTTGTTGCAAGCCATCACCAACCCAAATCAGACGATTGCCGAATTAAGCCTAATCTTGCCACGCGATTCAAACTCACCCAGCATCAATGCGCTAGGCAATAAAGAATACTCTCTCATTTACGAAAAATTTCTTGATCAGGCAGCCCAGTATCCTGGCAGAACTGCTATCGAGTACAACCAGAAGAACTGGACATATGCCGAACTAAACGACATCAGCACCAAATTTGGGTGCCATCTGCTCTCACGTGGAGTTAAAGCACATGCAAAGGTGGCTATCATTGCCAACCGTTGCGCATCAATGATTACGGGAATGCTAGCAACCTCAAAAATCGGCGCCAGTTTTGCCGTGTTAGATGCATCGTATCCAAACGACCGGTTAATGGCTTTGCTAGCGCTGATTCAGGCAGATCATATTGTGATTTGCGGTGAGCCTGAAAACTTGAATCTGGCATCACTAGACACAACAGCAGTCACTAGAATCAGCGAATGCCTCGATACAGACGACCAGATTCTTGCTGCAATTGATACGTCTGCAGAATTGCTGTTTTCTCACAACAACCCGCAGAACATTGCTTACTACCTTTTTACATCTGGCACTACGGGCGTTCCAAAATGTATCCCCGTGTCACACTCTCCCCTTTGCCACTTTGTTAGATGGCAGGCAGAACATTTTTCCCTAGACCACAATGACAGATTCACCCTTATCTCCGGCGTAAGCCACGACCCAGTATTAAGGGACATTTTTACGCCACTGAGCATTGGGGCCAGCATCATAATTCCTGAGCAGAAAACCATATACGATCCGGCAAAGTTGTATGCCTGGTTTGCTGCAAGCCGCGTAACTGTCAGCCACCTCACACCACCGATGATCAAAATCATCCATGCCGGTCTGTCAAAAAATACGCCGTTGTAT
>JAKOWL010000196.1 GCA_029781535.1 Pseudomonadota bacterium | reverse complement strand
CACAATCCACACGATGACCAGAATCGGCCAACTCCTCCGCACTCACATTTTGGAAGGCCGCAACCACTTTGGTGCCCTCACCCACCAACGCCTGTGCTTCCAAAGCAGCTGATTGCCCCTCCGGCAAATGCACGGTACGGACTTTTGGAGGCTGCAAGGGAACGGTAATATCAATCAAGATCTTGCCTTGCAGCAGGTCTTTTACACTTTCCAAGGTAGTTTGATGAGCTGAATATGGCACGCTCAACACGACCAAATCGGCTTGGCGGGCAGCTTCGAGATTTCCCATACCAATGACTTGGTTCTTCCCAAGTTTAGCGTTCATTTCAGATGCATGTGCAGCGGCACGTTGACCGTCGCGGGAGCCGATAATAATGCTGTAGCCATGCATCGCCCAACGCATTGCCAAACCGGATCCTTCCTTCCCTGTTCCCCCCAGCACCGCAATTCGCAATGATTGATGGTCTGCCATGTATTTGTCCTTTAGTGAGTACAGTGCACCTTAAAGTGCTTGAACATTTGCGTTATAACGTTCCCAGACTTTTGGAGCGAGTGCCAACGCTTCACGCGCAATCTCGGCTTCATCCAGTGTTAGCAATCGGCGATCTCGCATCAAGACTTGCCCAGCAACAATGGTGGTCGTCACCATAGACGACTCAAATCCGAACAAGATGTGCCACGGAAGATTTCCGGCATGAAGGGGTGTAAATGGATGATAGTCGATAAAAATCAAGTCGGCAGACGCGCCCACACTGATTTCACCCAATTTTGTCTGTTCAAAAAACTGCTCAGCCAACCGCGCATTATTATACACAGCAGCACGCACAATTTCCGCACCGTTTGCGCTTCGAGGATCACGGCTGACGACCTTATGGAGCAGATATGCAGCTTTCCAATCTGCCCACATGTTGTTACTAAAGCCATCATTCCCAATACATATCCGCATGTTTTGGGCCATCATCCTATCAAAAGCCATTGCCCCAACAGCATTATTCATGTTAGATCGCGGCTGGTGTGTAATCCACACATCTTTAGCCTGTAACAATTGCCGCTCGGCCTCATCAATATGGACGCAGTGTGCGGCAATTGTCTTATCACGCCAGATGCCATAATGATTTAAGCGCGGCACGACCCGCATACCGCTGCGCTGCAAACTATTTTCTTCATCAGCTTCATGTTCAGCTACATGGATGTGAAACCCATTGTTCGATGGGACAGCATCGGCACAAGCTCTTAATGCCGGATCGTTCAGTGTCAAACTCGCATGTAGGCCGAATGTTGCGCCAATACGTGATGAACGTGACGATCCCCTAAATCGCACATTTTCAGCGATTCCAGCCAGCATCTTCTCCTCACCATCGCGATCCGTCACCTCATAGCACAAGACCGCTCGCAACCCCGCTTGCTCCACAGCGTTAGCGATGACATCAAGGCTGCCGTCAATAAAATTCGGACTAGCATGGTGATCAACCAATGTGGTAGTGCCATGTTTGACCGCGTCAACCAGTGAAACCAACGCACTAGCACGTACCGTATCCTTATCCAACGCTTTGTCCAACGGCCACCACAGCCGTTCCAAAATCTGTGGGAAATTTGCGGGTGCAGAACCCGGAATAGCCATGCCCCGTGCATATGCACCATAGAAATGTGTGTGGGCACAAATATTGCCCGGCATCACCAACTGGCCTTTTGCATTGATACGTTCCACTGCCGGAAACTGTGCAGCTAACGCAGCACTCGCCCCTACGGCTGCAATTTTGCCATCTTCGATGTAGATGGCGTGGTCAGCCAAAACCTGA
>JAKOWL010000188.1 GCA_029781535.1 Pseudomonadota bacterium | reverse complement strand
AGCAGGTGATTGGCTGCATATGCGTACGCTAGTAAAACTGATGTGGATAACCATATTGGTCGTTGCAGGTGCGATCAGCTATTTTGCCGCGCTTTATCTGCTGGGTTTTCGTCCGCGCGATTTCAGTAAGCGTGTGAGTGTGTGATGCAGGTCTTTCGCCATCTGCCGGCTTTGCCATGTCCTCAGTTAGCACTTGCCATCGGCAATTTCGATGGCATGCACCTTGGGCATCAGGCATTGCTGAGGCGCTTGCTTGATGCGGCCTCCAAGGCAGGGAAGATCCCTGCTGTGATGACATTCGAGCCGCATCCGCGAGAATTCTTTGCCCCGCAAAGTGCGCCATCTCGGCTGACGACCTTGCGCGAGAAGCTTGAGCTGCTTGATACGATGGGTGTCGAAAAAGTGTTTGTCTGTGCGTTCAATCAGCGATTCGCCGCGATTTCTGCGTTGGAGTTCATGCAGTTGTTGCGTGAGAAATTAAACGCGGACACGATCCTGGTGGGAGAAGACTTCAGGTTTGGTGCCAAACGTGCAGGCACAGTAGGTGACTTTGTAACCAACGGATTCGATTTGGTGTCACTGCCACAGGTAAAACTGCATGATGCACGCGTTTCCAGCACGCGGGTACGTGAAGCACTGGCGGCGGGTGATTTGACGCTAGCGAGCAGCCTGCTAGGCCGCCATTACAGTATCAGTGGAAAAGTGGTACATGGTGCCAAAAGAGGCCGTCAACTGGGGTTCCCTACCGCGAATATCCATATGCGGCATGAGCGCCCTGCGCTGACAGGCGTTTATGCGGTAAAATTGCAGGGTTTAAATGCTGTTGCCAACTTGGGCGTGCGGCCAACCATCGAAGGTGTGCCGAAGTTATTGCTGGAAGTGCACGTGTTTGATTTTAATGGTGATTTATATGGTCAGCATGTGCATGTGGAGTTCCTGCAGAAAATACGCGACGAGCAGAAATTTGAGAGTCTGGATGCACTCAAGGCGCAGATTGCCAACGATATTGCAGTAGCCAGAAATTTTTTTAAGTAACCGACATGACTGAAGAAAATAAAGATTCAAAATATAAACTGAACCTGCCGGAAACTAGTTTCCCGATGCGGGGTGATTTGGCCAAACGTGAACCGGATTGGCTGAAAAGCTGGCAGCAAAAACGCGTATACGAGCGTATCCGCACGGCGCGCAAAGGTGCCAAGAAGTTCATTCTGCATGATGGCCCGCCTTATGCTAACGGCGATATCCATATCGGCCATGCGGTCAATAAGATCCTCAAAGACATCATCGTCAAATCCAAGACTATGGCGGGCTATGACGCGCCCTATGTGCCGGGCTGGGATTGTCATGGTCTGCCAATTGAACTGGTCGTAGAAAAGAACCACGGCAAGAATATCGACCCTGCCAAGTTCCGTGAATTGTGCCGCGCCTATGCTGCAGAGCAAGTGGAAAAGCAGAAAAAGGACTTCATCCGTCTTGGCGTGCTGGGCGATTGGGATAATCCTTACCTGACGATGGATTTCGGGACCGAGGCCGACATCATGCGCGCACTCGGCAAGATTTATGACAACGGCTATTTGTACCAAGGCAGTAAGCCAGTGCATTGGTGTGTGGATTGCGGCAGCGCTTTAGCGGAAGCCGAAGTTGAGTACGAGGACGTCAACTCGCCTGCAATTGATGTAGGGTTTGAGGTCGCAGATGTGAAAGACTTGGCTGGTCGTTTCTTAATTAAAGATTTAAGCCAATTAGATAAAAAAATATACGCAGTTATCTGGACTACGACACCTTGGACTTTGCCAGCCAATCAGGCCGTATCTGTAAATCCAGATTTGCTTTATAACTTAATTCGAACCGAGAAAGGCATATTCATAGTTGCCTTCGAACTACTTGAATCTGTTATGAAGCGTTATGGTATAGGCGAAAACGAGTGGAGCAGAATTGGTTCTGAATACGGTAGAGACCTAAAAGGCCTCTTACTGAAGCATCCTTTCGATAACCGCCAGGTACCTATCATCTGCGGTGAACACGTGACGACTGATGCGGGTACCGGACTGGTGCATACCGCTGCTGCCCATGGTAATGACGACTGGCTGGTGATGCGCGCTAATTACCCACTGGAAAAACCACGTGTACTGATTGGCGGTGATGGCAAATTCTTCAACAGCGAGTTGGTAGAGCTGGCGGCGATTCGCGGTCTGCCGCGTCAGGAGGCAAACAAGGTCATCCTGAATGTTATGCAGGAAAACGGTACCTTGCTGGCCAGCGCGCGTTTGCAGCATAGCTTCCCGCATTGCTGGCGCCACAAGACGCCGCTGATGCAGCTGGCTACACATCAATGGTTCATCGGCATGCAGCAGGAGGATGCCGTCGGTATCAGCCTGCGTGAGTATGCCAACAAGGCGGTGGATGCGACACAGTTCTTCCCAAGCTGGGGCCGTGCACGTCTGGAAGCGATGATCAAGAATCGCCCGGACTGGTGCGTGTCGCGTCAGCGCAACTGGGGTGTGCCAATGCCATTCTTTGTGCATAAGGAGACGGGCGACCCGCATCCGCAAACATCGCAGTTGTTGGAAATCGTGTGCAAACAGGTCGAACAACAGGGTATCGAGGCATGGTTCAGCCTCGATGGCGCTGCCTTCCTCGCACAGCATGCACCTGTACATGCCGACCAATACAAAAAAGTGACCGATACACTGGATGTATGGTTCGATTCCGGTGCGACGCACGCCGCCGTGCTGAAAAAGCGTGCCGAGTTACAGTTCCCCGCAGATTTGTATCTGGAAGGCTCCGACCAGCATCGCGGCTGGTTCCAGTCCAGTCTATTGACCGGTTGCGCCATTGATGGACGTGCGCCATACGAAGCCCTGTTGACGCATGGTTTCGTGGTGGATGGCAGCGGCCACAAGATGAGCAAATCCAAGGGCAATGTAGTGGCGCCGCAGAAGGTGATGGATACTTATGGCGCGGATATCCTGCGCCTGTGGGTGGCTTCTACCGACTATTCAGGCGAGCTGACGATTTCCGACGAGATTCTGAAGCGTGTCGCGGAAGGCTATCGCCGCATCCGCAATACCTTGCGCTTCCTGCTGGCTAACCTGGCGGATTTCGACGCGAGTAAACACTTGCTAAAACCGGCCGAGATGTTGAGCATAGACCGTTATGCCTTGTATCTGGCGGACAAATTGCAGTCTGATATCACGGCGGACTACGAACGCTACGAATTCCATCTGGCCGTGCAGAAATTCGTGGGCTTCTGCTCAGAGGAATTGGGTGGGTTCTATCTGGATATCCTGAAAGACAGGCTGTACACCAGTGGCGAGAACTCGCACGCGCGTCGTGCCGCCCAGAGTGCGCTGTATCACATCACGCACTGCCTGATGCGCCTGACTGCGCCGATTCTCAGCTTCACTGCCGATGAAATCTGGCAGACACTGAAAGTGAGCGATGAAGCCACCGTATTCGAAGAAGAGTGGTACATGCTTCCCGCGCATGGCTTGGAAGCCGCGCAGATACAGGCTTGGGAGACGGTGGTTTCTACTCGCAGCGATGCGCAGAAGGAAATCGAGAAGCTGCGCGAGTCCGGCACGGTGGGTTCCTCGCTGCAGGCGGAGCTGGAGTTTTATGCGGATAAAGATGTGCATGATGCGCTGGCTGCACTCGGGGATGACCTGAAGTTCGTCATGATCACTTCGGATGCCAAAGTGTATAAGGTGGCAAAAGAAAGCGACAGGAAAATCCTGGTGAAACCGAGTGCGCATAAAAAATGCGACCGTTGCTGGCATTATCGCGCCGATGTGGGTGCTGATGCCAATCATCCAACCATTTGTGGGCGTTGCGTGAGCAACCTGTTCGGCAATGGCGAAAAACGTTCCCATGCATAGGTGGTTTGGAATCAGCGCGATTGTTGTCGCGCTGGACTTGTATACCAAGCATCTTGTGGAAAATGCCTTTCGGCTGGGTGACAGTAAGTTTGTCACCTCGTTCTTCAATCTAGTGCGCTTCCATAATGAGGGTGCTGCGTTCAGTTTTTTAGCCAATGCCGGTGGCTGGCAGAAATGGTTCTTTACAGCTGTAGCTGTCACTGCTGTTGTGGTCATTAGTTATCTTATCCGCAAGCATGTGCAGCAGAAACTGTTCTGCCTGGGCTTGGCCTTGGTGTTGGGCGGCGCGCTCGGCAACCTCTATGACCGCTTGACGTTGGGTTATGTGGTGGACTTTTTATACTTTCACATCAACGACTTGTACTGGCCTGCCTTCAATGTGGCGGATAGCGCTGTGTGCGTAGGTGTGGCGCTTTTGTTGTGGGATAGCTTCAAGCAGGATGCGCTAAAAGCGAAAAAAGATGCCTGACTGGAAAAAGCTCATCGAGGGGAAGATCGGCCTGGCTAAAAGAGGCAACAAACCGGGCAAGGTGGGCGATAATCCGCGTATCCCGGCCGGGCAGACGCAGGTCAAGAATTTCCCGGTCCTGGATATGGGCATCAAGCCGTGGATAGGCACAGTAGAGTGGAAGCTGCAGGTGTTTGGCCTGGTGGAGAACGAGCTTAACCTGGACTGGGCTGTCTTTCAAGCTTTGCCACAAGTGGATGATGTGTCCGATTTTCACTGTGTGACGCGCTGGAGCCAACTCGATATGCGCTGGCGCGGCGTGCGGGTGCGTGATTTGCTTGCGCTGGCCAAGCCTTTGCAGAATGCAAAATTCGCGACCATGCACGGATATGATGGATATACCACCAACCTGCCAATCGAAGCCTTGCTGGACGATGATGTGCTGATTGCCCATCAATGGAATGGCCAACTGCTGACGCGTGACCACGGTGGTCCGGCGCGTATGGTAGTGCCGAAGCGCTATGCCTGGAAAGGCGCGAAATGGCTCAAGGCGATTGAACTGCATGAATTCGACCGCCCCGGTTTCTGGGAAGTGCGCGGATATCATAATGATGCAGATCCTTGGCTGGAGCAGCGCTTCAGCGACGACGATTAAGCGCTCATTTTCCCCTTTTTGCTGTTACAGATTGTCTTGCAATATCAACCTGGATGCGAGGTGACCAATGTTGGATTTAAGTTTTGAGTTCGCCGGGGAATGCTGGCTCTGGCAAGCGGAGAAAGGCGCCTGGCACTTCATCACTTTGCCGCAGGACAAGTCGGAAGAGATCAAATACTTTGACGAGAACATGCACGAAAAACAGCGTGGATGGGGCGCGGTGCGTGTTCTGGTGACGATTGGCGACACCAGTTGGGAGACTTCGATTTTTCCAGCATCACAGCTGGGTGCTTACATCTTGCCTGTGAAGGCTGATGTGCGTAAGAAAGAGAAAATTCACGCGGGTGATCAAGTCAGCGTGCATCTTAAGATCAATATCTGATTCATTATGTAAATCGCTGCCATGGAAGCCAGTCTGTATGCGGTTTCCAGGGCGTTTGTTTTTGCAATGAACGCGCGCGAGGGCTATTTTTTCTTCAAGACGGCTTGTACGGCGCTGAATGTGACCAGGCAAATGGCGCCAACGACAATGCCAATCAAGCCGTTGAGAGGAATCGACCATAGGCCGAACTGCTCGACCCAATGATGCAGAGGCGGGATGCCGTGCACAAGAATCGCGCCGCCAACGAGGAACATCGCCGCAGTACCTAACAGGCTCAAGATCCGCATCAGATAAGGCACGATAGCGAGCAGCCATTGGCCGAGCTTGCGGACAAGCTGCTTGAATACGCTGTTGCCTTTGCGCAGCATCATCCACAGGCCGACGTCATCCATCTTGACGATACCTGCCACCAGGCCATATACGCCAACGGTCATGACGATGGCGATGACCGAAACTACCACGGCTTGCTGCGCAAAGCTGGCGTTACTGGCAGCGGCACTACCCAGAGCAATCACGATGATTTCCGCGGAAAGGATGAAATCGGTGCGGATGGCGCCTTTTATCTTTTCTTTTTCCAGTGTGGCCAGGTCGGCTTTGGGGTTTTCGATCGCTTGCTTGATCTCGGCATCATGTGTTTCAGCTTCATGTCTGTGCAGAAATTTGTGTGCCAGTTTCTCCACACCTTCAAAGCACAGGAATGCCCCGCCCAGCATCAGCAAGGGCGTGATGAGCCACGGGGCGATATAACTGATCAGCAAAGCGGCAGGAACCAGAATCAGCTTGTTGACGAAGGAGCCTTTGGCTACCGCCCATACCACCGGCAGTTCGCGTGAAGCATCCACGCCAGTGACCTGCTGTGCATTCAGCGCCAGATCGTCCCCAAGCACGCCTGCGGTCTTTTTTGCGGCGATCTGTGTCATCACCGAAACGTCGTCCAACATGGTGGCGATATCGTCCAACAACACCCACAAACCACCTAAAGCCATGATCGCTCCTGTTAAAAAGTTGTGGCATTTTAACCAACAATGCTAAACTAACCCTATGTTGCCACAAAAATTATTCCGCTTTGTCAGCAAAATCGCGATGTTCGCGATCCTGTTTGCTGCGCTTGCGCCAAGCATCTCGCATGCCTTGGCCGCACAGGGCGGGACCAATTCGTTCGCACAATCCGTGTGTACCAGCAGTGGCAAAAAGATTACGATACAGGTAGTGACGACTAAAGGCCGCCAATTCGCGACGCAGTTCAGTATCAAACCTGCCGGGGATGACGCGCCAAAAGGTATCAATCATCATCTGGATCATTGTCCGTTCTGCGCGAACCCAAGCACCGATGCCGCTATTGAAGCGCCTCATGCTCCTGTGGTAGCTATGCTGGCTGCAAAAGCCCAACAGCTTGCAGTTACCAGTCAACCCGTTTTCAGTAGTTTCTCAGCACTTCCTCCGCCTGCACAGGCACCCCCTCAAATCCTCTAAACAATTTTTGCATTAGCAGCACAACAGGCTTGTGCTGTCCCTAGTTTCTTGTTTTGAGGATTTATCATGG
Organism: Pseudomonadota bacterium; assembly: GCA_029781535.1. Classification (GTDB taxonomy): domain Bacteria; phylum Pseudomonadota; class Gammaproteobacteria; order Burkholderiales; family Methylophilaceae; genus Methylophilus. The sequence goes on along the minus strand of JAKOWL010000188.1, from coordinate 13,097 downwards.
CTTTACATGGGTCATCCTTGCGTTCGTTGCCGAGACGCAAGCAATTAAACATGGCACTTTTAGCAATTTTTTCTGGCCATTTCTTTGTTACACCGGCGATGGCCGAGCATATCGACGTGCCGGAGATCGAGATTAGCAGCGAGCGTTATGCGCCGTTGCCGACATTGAGCAACACCACCTTTGATACGAGCATTTTGCAAAGATTAAAGGTCAACACCAATGATACCGCTTCCATGCTGGGCAATCAGCCTGGCATCAGCTTGTACGGCGCTGGCGGTGTGTCTAGCCTGCCGGCTATCCATGGTCTGGCAGACGACCGCGTCCGCCAGAAGGTGGATGGTATGGACTTGATTTCATCTTGTGCCAACCATATGAACCCGCCGCTTTCATACATTGATCCGGCCAACGTGAGCCAGCTCAAGGTATTCGCAGGAGTCACACCGGTGAGCATGGGCGGCGATAGTATCGCAGGCACGATCCAGGTCGAATCGGTTGCCCCAGAGTTTGCCCAGCCCGGGCATGACAGTCTGGTGAAAGCACGTGTCGGCGGGTTCTACCGCAGTAACAACGATGCAGTGGGCGGCAGCATCAGCGCGACCCTGGCGAACGAGAATCTGTCCGTGCGCTACACAGGAACGACTGTGGATGCCAATAATTACCATGCAGCCAAGAAGTTCAAGCCATCCGGACTGGCGGCCTGGGGCAGGGGCTGGCTGGACGGGGATGAAGTCGGCTCCAGTGCCTATGAGGCGCATAACCACCAGTTGGCTATTGCTGCGCGTCATGATAACCATCTGCTTGATGTGAAACTGGGTTGGCAGCATATCCCTTATCAGGGCTTCCCCAACCAGCGCATGGACATGACTGAAAACGACAGCAAGCAATTCAATCTGCGCTATACCGGTGTGTTCGATTGGGGACAGTTGCAGGCTGCTGCGTATCACGAGCGTACGCGCCACAGCATGCAGTTCGGGGATGACAAGCTGTACTGGTATGGCATGAAGCACAATGTGGCAGGTATGCCGATGGACACCAAAGGACGCAACACCGGTGCCAGTTTGAAGGCGGATGTTTTGCTCAATACGCGTGATTTGCTGCGCGTGGGTGCTGAATACCAGCGCTATCGCCTGGATGACTGGTGGGATCCGGTAGCGAATGCAGCGCCGATGATGGGGCCGGATGTATTCTGGAACATCAATAACGGTAAGCGCGACCGTTATGCCGCCTTTGCAGAATGGGAAGCGCTCTGGAATCCGGAATGGACGACACAGCTCGGCTTGCGCCATGAAACGGTCAAGGCAGATGCCGGCCGAGTTCAGGGTTACAGCAATAACCCAATGGCAATGGGGATGGATTACGGCGACCCGGCCAATCCTGCCAGCATCCCGGGTGCGTTCAATGCAGCAGACCGTAGCAAGACCGATCATAACTGGGATGCGACTGCCGCGTTAAGATTCACTCCGGATGCGATGCAAACCTACGAGGCCGGTTACGCGATGAAAACGCGCTCCCCCAACCTGTATGAACGCTATGCCTGGTCCAATAACAATTCCATGGTCATGAACATGAACAATTGGTATGGCGATGGCAATGGCTATGTCGGCAACCTGAATCTAGACCCTGAAAAGGCACACACCCTGAGCCTTGCGGCTGACTGGCATGATGCCAGCAAGCGGGAATGGCAAGTAAGGGTCGCCCCTTATTACACCTATGTGCAGGACTACATCGATGCAGTGCCTTGTTCTTCGGTGCACCAGGGTTGCCCTGCCGGTATGGCTGCTCGTCAGGACGGTTTCGTCAATCTGAGTCTGGACAACCAATCCGCACGGCTTTATGGGGTGGATATCTCCGGCCAGATGCTGCTGGCAGAGAATACCGGCTTCGGCAGTTTCAGCGCATCCGGCGTCATTAACTATGTTCGAGGCAAAAACCGTGACACGCACGATGACTTGTACAACATCATGCCGCTTAACGCCACGCTGGCGCTGCAGCATCGCTATGGGCAATGGAGCAACATGCTTCAGGCGAAACTGGTGACCAGCAAGGATCATGTGCAGGCTGTGCGTAAGGAACTGCGGACAGCTGGTTACGGAATCGTGAATTTCTATACCAGTTACTCATGGCAGCATGCACAGCTCGATCTGGGTATCGAAAACCTTTTCGACAAGAGCTATGACAACCCACTGGGCGGTGCGTACATCGGCCAAGGAAATACTATGGGGTCTGGAGCAACAGCTCCCCAGTACGGCACACAAGTGCCGGGCATGGGCCGCTCGTTCAATGTCGGTTTGACCGTTGATTTTTAACCATTGAAGAACCGTTAATACTGAATAAAAAGAGGTAAATGAAATGATTTATATACAGATTGAGAAAGTCATCAAGGAAAAGAAGGCTGCCTGGGGGCGCAAGATCACCCTTAATGAGATCGCTTTTGCTACGGGCATCAGCCGTACCACGCTGTTCCGTATGATGAAGAATGAAGGTTACAGCACGGTCACCGACCATCTGGACAAGCTGTGTGCCTTTTTCGAATGCGAGATCCAGGACTTGGTGAAATACGTGCCAGACAATGCGCGAAGTCAATGTGCAAGGGCTGCTTGATAAGGTGAAAAAGTAATAAAGAAGAAGAATAAAGCGAAGAAGAAGAAAAATAACAATAACAATAATAAAACCTGTGCCTGTGTGGCCCCCCTGTGAGTGATATAGCCACACAGGTTAATTTATTGTAGGAGGATGCCCTTCTGAAGGAAGGCATTTGGAAAATGTAACAAACGAGTAAAAACAATTTAAATAATGAAAGACTAAAAATGAAAATAAAAAGAATAAATGCAACGGTATTAAGTATGTTGGCGCTAGTTCCATGTCAGGTTTTGGCGGAGGAAATTTCCGTTCCGGAAGTAAATGTGACAGCCAAGCGAGGGTATGCGGTTGAGTCGGCTACAACCGCTACCAAAACCGATACCCCAATTATTGATACGCCATTTTCAGTGCAGGTTGTGCCGGAAGAGGTGATGCAGGATCAGCAGGCATACCGTCTTGAAGATGTAGTTAAAAATGTAAGCAACATGCTATCCCTTCCCTCGCCATATTCTGCGGCCTATGAGACGTTGCAATCCCGCGGGTTTGCATCCGAGCCGTTCCGGGATGGACAGCGTATCATGTTTCTGACAGTGCCTTTGGCGAATGCTGAACGTGTAGAGGTGCTCAAGGGATCGGCCGCCATTCAGTATGGCCGTATAGAACCCGGCGGTATGGTAAACGTCGTGACGAAGAAGCCATCGGTGACTCCACATTACGAGATCCAGCAGCAAATCGGCACGCAGGATTTTTATCGTACGACGGTTGACCTGACCGGGCCAATCAATGAAGACAAGACGTTGATGTATCGCATCAATGCCGAAAATCTTGATAGCAAGTCTTTTGTTCATTATGCGTTTGACGACAGGGTTTTTATTGCCCCTTCCATAACTTGGCAGCCGGCGCCTGGCACCAGTTTTACATTGGCCTATGAATACAGGAACGAGCGTGAACAAGCTGCCACAGGCGTGCCGGCTATCGGCAAGCGGCCGGCTAATATACCAATCAGTCGGTTTTTTGGTGAACCCGGCCTGCAAAACCATTTTAAAGCCGATGTGTTCAACCTGACCGGCGAACATCAGTTCAATGACCATTGGACAGTTAGGGGAGGCATAGGGACATATCGAGGCAATTATAAATATGCCAATATCGTTAACTCGGCGCTGGCGGTGGATAATCAAACCTTGAGTCGCTGGGGCTTGGGTAGCGATTACGATCATCGCAATACCGAAGATGCCTATATAGACCTGGAAGGCAAATTCGAGACAGCTTCCGTCAAGCATACAGTGCTTGTAGGGACTGATTATCACCGCTTCCGCAATTATGCCAATTGGGCTGATTGGTTTCCGTCAGATATCAATATCAACGACCCGATCTATGGTTTGGTCAGCAAGGCTACCTTAAAGGCTAGCCCAGTGACCTCCTGGTGGGATAGGACTGACCAATGGAATGGTATCTATGCGCAGGATCAATTGAATTTCTCTGATCAATGGCACTTGCTGGTAGGAGGCCGCTATGATGAAACTGATATGTCCAGTGGCTGGGCGCCTACCTCCATGGCGGATGCAAAAGCAGCAAAAACCATCAAACATGAACATGAGTTCAGCCCAAAGCTTGGCCTGGTTTACAAGCTTGACCCGGCGACATCGCTTTATGGAAGCTATACCGAGGCGTTTGGCGGGTGGGCCAATACCGGCCTGACGTTCTCAGGCAAAATGCTCGATCCCGAATCTTCAAAACAATATGAAGTTGGTGTCAAGGGTGAGTTTTTTGATCGCCAGTTGAGTGCGAGTGTGGCTTTGTATCATCTGACAAAAGAGAATATTGTGGTTGCGGATTTGGATCATCCTGGGTTCTCGATTTCTATAGGTGAGGTTAGAAGCAAAGGTATCGAGTTTGATATGTCTGGTAAGTTGACATCGAATTTGAGCCTGATCGGCAATCTTGCATATGGTGATGTTGAAATCACCAAAGATACCAGCGGTAACCAAGGCAATCGCCGAGCCAATACACCACATGCCATGGGTGGTGTTTGGCTGAAATATGACTTTGTTGGGGATTATCTCAGCGGGCTAAGTGTTGGCGGCGGTGTATATGCAGCCAGTTCTTCAATGGGGGATGATGCCAATACGTTCAAGTTGCCAGGCTACGCAAGGCTGGATGCTTACGCAGCTTACAAGATGAAAGTGGCAACGCACAATGTCACGGCGCAGCTTAATATCAACAATCTTCTCGACAAGACTTATTACCCCACTTCACAAGGTCGCGCACAGGCGTTTCCTGGCGAACCGCTAAGAGCCATCGCCTCAGTCAAGTTCGAGTTTTAGAATCGAATGATACTAAAGCCGGTAGATAGTGCCCGCTTGGATCGCCTGAAGCGCAGGCGGGCACTATGGCTGCAGATCCATCTTTGGATGGGATTAGTTGCCGGCTTTTTGCTATCGATAGCAGGAATCACCGGCAGCATTTCCGTTTTTTATCAAGAACTGGACGAGTGGCTGAATCCCGGTGTGTTGTCTATTGTCCCTGATTTGCGTGGAGAGGCAGCCTACAAGCCCCTGCAGCAAGTTCTGGAAGCTGCCGCGTCAGCAACCCAGCCCGATGATCATCGGACGAGCATACAAGCTCCCAGGACTGCAGGCTCTACCTATGGGGTAGGCTATATCAGGTCGGAGAACAAGATCACCGGAACACCGGAAACATGGGTAAGTGTCAGAGTTAACCCTTATACAGCTGAGGTGGCTGGCATACGCACCTTTCCGTTAGGTGCTGGGTTGCCGCCAGGCTTAATAGATTTTATCGCTGTGCTGCATTATCGCCTGTTGCTCAGTGATTTTTGGGGTGGATCAATCGTGGGTTTTGTCGGTCTGGTCGGTTTGCTGTCATTGCTCACCGGCATCATCCTTTGGTGGCCGCTGACAGGCAACTGGCGTCAGGCCTTGACCTTCAAGCGCTCTACCAATAGCAGGCGCGTGCATTTTGACATTCATAAGCTGACGGGGATTTATTTATTGATAGTGCTGGCACCTGTGTTGTTGTCGGGTGTTTACATGAATTTCAATTCGCAGTTTGTTGGCCTGGTTCGGGCCATTTCCCCAGGGACAAACCAGCAGCCCCAAGCGCATTACCTTCCAGGTGACAGGGTGCTTGGACTTGCAAAAGCGGCTGACATTGCAGCGCGTAATTATCCAGAAGGCCAACTTAATTGGGTTGCGGATAATGTTTCTGATAGAGGTGTTTATATCGTCTCCCGTCGCGAAGTGGCGAGTACAAGCCACTTTTGGGCGGAGCGCATCATCACGGTCGAGGCGGCGACCGGAAAAATCATCCATGTGCGTGATGCTACAACCAGGCAAACAGCTGGCGAAACGTTTTTGGATTGGCAATGGCCACTACATTCCGGCAAGGCATTTGGTTTGTCGGGGAGAATATTGGTTTTCCTGAGTGGGTTGGCATTGCCAGTATTATTCTTTACCGGGGTGATTCGCTGGCTGCAAAAGAAACGTGTCAAAAATTCATTAATGCTAAAATCAAAACAGATTGGATAAGAGGAAAAAATGCAAATTTTTAAAATCACAAGCCCTTTGGTGTTATTAGTCATTACAAACATCGCCTATGCCCATTGCGGCGGGGCTTTTTGTACGGTGAATACCAACTGGGATGTACAGGGTGTATGGGATAAGCCGGGCGTGAGGCTGGATCTGCGTGCCGAGTTTGTGGATTTGGACACTTTGCGTAAAGGCACGCATAAAACGCAACCTACCGGCGAGATCGATACGCACGATGAAACGCGTACCATCAACCGCAACTACGTCGGTACGCTGGATTGGGGCATCACGCCGGAATGGGGAGTGACCGTGCGTGTACCTGTAGTGGATCGTTCTCACAACCACGTTCACAACTTGGATGATGGTTTTGGCAATGTTGAGCAGGAACCGGAGTCCTGGCAGTTCACTAAGCTGGGCGATATGCAGGCGGTTGGCCGCTATGCGTTTCATCAGGATGCGGACGGTGAGGCGGGTGTGCGCTTTGGCCTGAAACTGCCAACCGGCGGCACACACGAAAAGAATAGCAACGGTGAACGTGCCGAACGCAGCCTGCAGCCCGGTACAGGCAGCACGGATGCCATCTTGGGGGCTTATTATCACGGCCGTTTGCACGGGGCAGGCTGGTTCGTACAGGGCTCCTGGCAGCAGGCCGTTGATACGCGCGACCACTTCCGTCCGGGCGACCAGCTCGCTTTCGATGTAGGCTTGAGCTATGCTGCCACAAACAATCTGAACCTGCTGCTGCAGGCTAATGCAATACATAAAGCCAAAGATCGTGGTATGAATGCAGAACCGGCAGACTCTGGTGCGGATTATGTGTTTTTAAGCCCCGGCTTGAGTTATAGAATCACACCGAAAGTGCAAGTCTATGGATTTGCACAAACACCACTCTATCAATATGTGCGTGGTACGCAGCTTACATCGCATTGGTCGGCCGCAATCGGCATCAGCACAGCTTTTTAATGCACTATACTGTCAGCATGAGAAAGTTATTATTCATGCTGGCGATAGGTTACAGCACCTTCGCACAGGCTGGTGATACCGGCTTGTGCGATAGGATAGATATCGTCAAAAAGAACGCACAGCAACAACTGGAGCGCTATAGCCTGATGCAGTTCGGCTTTGATGACGAGGGAAAAACTGTCAGTGATCTCGCCATTATCGTGTACAACGTCAATCTGCCTGCACAAATCAGGCGTGTTACTTTTGCGCGCGGTGTATCAGCAGGATGTTACTTCAAACCGATTGCGCTGGAAGCAGGTGGTGACTGGGGTTGGCATGTGCTGTGGGCGGAGCCGCAGGGTTTGCTATATGCACGCATGGATGGAGAAGCCTGGGTGTCGAGTAACCCGAAGTATCTTGCCAGGCTTGCACCCATTAACCCGCAATTCAGGTTAAATGGTCAAATGCTCACCGTGACCTGGCAGCAAACAGAGAATGGTATTACAGTCAGTATGCAGGCCATCTCCAGCGACGAAGGGCGGAGCTGGGATATCATGCCTGTGGATAAAGCCCGGCCATGATTTTGTAATGCCAAGTCCTTATGTCGCTTGGTTTAGCGTGCTGAGACGGCTGCAATCACAACAAACACTCCCAGAGCAAGATTGATTGCGACGAATCGGCGGATGGCGCCGAGGGCTTGAGCGGCCTCCTGCCAGGAGGCCGCTGCACAATGCCTGCGCAGTTGCGGGAATAACCGGAGATAGATATACAAATACACCCCCGCCATGACCAGGCCAAGCGTGAACATGATATGCCAGCCCACAGGCGCAGCCTGGAATCCTACGGACAGCAACATCGTGACTCCTGATATCAGTGCCAGCGTCACAGCAATGGCCATGTATGGCAAAAAGCGTGCGAATGTAGCCAACCAAAGCTTGAGGCGTGATGGCGGGTCGAGTGTTTCGACTGCTGCCGGACGCAGGCAGAAATATGCGAAGAACATCCCGCCTAGCCAGGAAATGATGGAAAGCAAGTGAATCAAAAGCAGTGGCTGTCTAAGCATGGTCTGGACTCCTCAATCCATTTAGCCAGCAAATCTTGTTAAGTTGCTGGCCATATTGATGATGTTGCTATATTACCCAGATTATTTGATACAGGTTAAAAAGTTAGAAAAAGGCTTATCGTTACCATTGAAAATCTCACAAGCCGCCCCACTTTAATGGTAACTAGACATTTACGGGAGCAGACATGCGCTTTGATAAACTGACAACTAAATTCCAACAAGCGATTGCGGATGCGCAAAGCATTGCGCTGGGTAATGACAATACGGCGATTGAGCCAGTACATCTGCTGCAAGCCTTGCTGCAGCAGGAGGATGGCAGCACTGCTTCCTTGCTTTCGCGTGCAGGGGTACAGCTCAATTCATTGAAATCTGGCCTGAAAAATGCGCTTGATAACTTGCCGACTTCATCCGACACCAGTGGTGAGGTCGCGATTTCCCGCGATTTGAACAATCTGTTGAACGTGACTGATAAGCATGCGCAAAAACGTGGCGATGCATACATTGCCAGCGAAATGTTCTTGCTGGCACTGGCAGAGGATAAAGGTGAAGCCGGTCGTCTGCTGAAAGAGAACGGTTTGACCAAGGCTGCTCTGGAATCCAGTATCAATGCGGTGCGTGGCGATGGTTCCGTGGATAGCCAGGAAGCGGAAGGCCAGCGCGAGGCTTTGAAGAAATATACGCTCGATCTGACAGAGCGTGCACGTATTGGCAAGCTGGATCCTGTGATTGGACGGGATGACGAGATTCGCCGCGCAATCCAGGTGCTGCAGCGTCGCACCAAGAATAACCCTGTATTGATTGGCGAGCCTGGCGTGGGTAAGACCGCAATCGTGGAAGGTTTGGCGCAACGCATCGTGAATGGTGAGGTGCCGGACTCCCTGAAGAACAAGCGAGTGTTGAGTCTGGATATGGCTGCCTTGCTGGCAGGTGCGAAATACCGCGGTGAGTTTGAGGAGCGCCTGAAGGCCGTTTTGAAAGAGCTGGCACAGGACGAAGGCCAGACCATCGTATTCATTGATGAGATTCATACCATGGTCGGTGCAGGCAAGGCAGAAGGCGCGATGGATGCCGGCAATATGCTGAAGCCTGCGTTGGCGCGCGGTGAACTGCATTGCGTAGGTGCAACCACTTTGGACGAATACCGCAAATACATCGAGAAGGATGCTGCGCTGGAGCGCCGCTTCCAGAAGGTGCTGGTGGACGAGCCAACTGTGGAAGCGACGATTGCGATCTTGCGCGGTTTGCAGGAGAAGTACGAATTGCACCATGGCGTAGAGATCACTGACCCGGCTATTGTGGCGGCGGCAGAACTGTCGAACCGCTATATCACGGACCGTTTCCTGCCGGACAAGGCGATTGATCTGATTGACGAGGCTGCCAGCCGCATCAAGATGGAGATCGATTCCAAGCCGGAAGTGATGGATAAATTAGACAGGCGTTTGATCCAGTTGAAGATCGAGCGTGAGGCCGTACGCCGTGAGAAAGACGAAGCGAGCCAAAAGCGTCTGAGCCTGATCGAAGACGAGATTCGTGCGCTGGAAAAAGAATACGCGGATCTGGAAGAAATCTGGAAAGCCGAAAAGGCACAAGTGCAAGGTTCCGCGCACATCAAGGAAGAGATTGAGCGCATCAAATTGCAGATGGAGGAAGCCAAGCGCAAAGGTGACTGGCAAAAAGTCTCTGAGCTGCAATATGGTAAGTTGCCGCAATTGGAGACGCAGTTGAAAGCAGCTGCGAATGCGGAGAGCCAAGCACAAGCAAAACCTAAGATGTTGCGTACTGAAGTGGGTGCGGATGAAATTGCCGAAGTGGTAAGCCGCGCAACAGGTATCCCTGTCTCGAAGATGATGCAGGGTGAGCGTGACAAGCTGCTGCACATGGAAGAAGAATTGCACAAACGTGTGGTTGGTCAGGATGAAGCTGTACGCCTGGTTTCCGATGCGATCCGTCGTTCGCGCTCCGGCCTGAGTGACCCAAATCGTCCATATGGTTCGTTCCTGTTCCTGGGGCCGACTGGTGTAGGTAAGACCGAGTTGTGCAAAGCCTTGGCTAACTTCCTGTTCGATTCAGAAGAACACCTGATTCGCATCGACATGAGTGAGTTCATGGAGAAACATAGCGTTGCACGCATGATTGGCGCACCTCCGGGCTATGTGGGTTACGAAGAAGGTGGCACGCTGACCGAAGCTGTGCGCCGCAAACCATATTCTGTGATCCTGCTGGATGAAGTGGAGAAAGCGCATCCAGACGTGTTTAACGTGTTGCTGCAAGTGCTGGATGATGGTCGATTGACCGATGGTCAGGGCCGTACAGTGGACTTCAAGAATACGGTCATCATTATGACTTCCAACTTGGGTTCGCAAATGATTCAGAGCATGGCGGATCAGGATTATCAATTGGTTAAACTGGCAGTGATGGGCGAGGTGAAAACGCATTTCCGTCCTGAGTTCGTCAACCGCATTGATGAAGTGGTCGTGTTCCATAGTTTAGGTGAAGCGCATGTCAAATCGATCGCCAATATCCAGTTGCAATTGCTGGCTAAACGTCTGGCAGCGATGGAAATGCAGTTGAACGTGACCGATGCCGCATTGGCTGAAATCGCCACTGCCGGGTTTGATCCAGTATATGGTGCAAGACCATTGAAACGTGCCATCCAGAGCGAGATCGAGAACCCGTTGGCAAAAGAAATCCTGCAAGGGAATTTTGCGGCTAAAGATGTAGTCACAGTGGATTATAAAGGCGGTAAAATGACCTTTAGCAAAGCCAACTAAACGAGTGAAATAAAACTCTCAAAAAAGGGGGTAGATGACCCGACGCGGTATCCGGTATTGGTTAATTGCCGCACTGTTGAACAGCAGTGCGGCTTTTGCCTATACGCAAGCCGAGTTGGAAACATTTGATAACGAGCCGCCAGTCATTCGGGATTTACTGGAACGTGCCAGCGTCAAAGTGGCAGATGATGATCCAAACGCAGTGTGGGAGGCGGCCAATCTGTATTGCGAGGCAGCGCGTTATGGCAGTGCGGAAGGGGCTTATCGCCTGGGTATGCTATATGCCTTTGGACGTGGTGTGCCAGCCAATCGTGATTATGCGGCCAACCTGTTTGGCATTGCCGCGATGCACGGCCACTTCGAAGCCCAGAAGATGCTGGAAACCATTGAACTCCGCACCCAGAATACACCGGCCTGTGTGCTGGATGCAGTTGCGCCGGAGAAACCAGTTCCTGATGCTGCATCAGAAGGCTCTGCAGCGATCGACGCTTATATCGCCAATTTGCCCAAAGACAAGCGTTGGGTGGTGAGTTTGGTGCATAACATAGCCGAATGGTACAAGGTGGACCCCAAGCTGGTGCTTTCCATCATTACCGCAGAATCGAACTTCAAGGTAAAAACAAAATCCAATGTTGATGCGCAAGGTTTGATGCAACTGATTCCAGCGACAGCAGAACGTTTCAATGTGAAGAATGCCTATAACGCCAGCCAGAACATCAGGGGTGGAGTGAAATATTTACGTTGGCTGTTGTCATACTTTCGCGGGGATGTTGCGTTAACAGTAGCAGCATACAACGCTGGCGAAGGTGCGGTGGATAAATACCGCGGTGTGCCGCCTTACCGTGAAACCAAAGCGTATGTGAAAAAAGTATTGGGCTTGTATCAGAACGAACGGCACGATTTTGATGAAAGCCTGACCAAAGCGTCACCCGCATTGCGTTCGCGGCGCCCAGGAAGGAGAGGTTAAGATGAAAAAAGTATATCTGATTTTATTGCTGGCTGCGGCAATGTCTTTGACAGGCTGTGCCAGTACAGGTGGGCAGCAGGGGCAGGTGGAGCGCATCACTCCTGACGAGCTAGCCAAACTGATGCCTCCGCCAGTAGCGACATATACGTTAACTGAGGTTGCGCAGGACAGTAAAGCGGGCAAGACGCCTGATGAAATCATCGCCAAAATCAAGACCAGCAATTCGAGTTATGTTTTGACACCCACACAGGTGCTGGATTTGCACAAGCAGGGTGTGGATGTGAAGGTGCTGGATTATATTCAGGAAAGCTATGAAAAAGCCAAGCAGAACGCCATTGCTGAGGAAATCAATAAGCGTGAGCAGGAAAAACGCGCGGCAATGAAGCAGCTGCAACGTGAACGCGCATTAATGTATAACCGGTATTATGATCTTTATGGGAACCCGTATTATTATCCACCTTGGCGTTATCCTTACAGATATCCCTATTACCCATATTATTGGTAAGCGCTAGCAGCTTGTTATAATTGGCTTTTGTGTTTTGAAAGCCAATATGCGCCAGTTTACTCAGCAAGTCGTCGTCAAGGCGCAAGGTCGCCGTATCTACGATATCACGCCACAAGTCCTGCAATGGGCCAATCAGCAAGGCATCTCTACCGGACTGCTGACGCTGTACATCCAGCATACTTCTGCCAGCCTGATGATTAACGAGAATTACGATTCCGATGTGCTGGTGGACATGCAGGCCTTTTTCAACCGTCTTGTACCAGATGGAGACCACTTGTTTATCCATACTACTGAAGGGCCGGATGACATGCCGGCACATGTGCGCACGGCTTTGACACAAACCAGTTTGTCTATCCCTATCATTGAAGGCAAGGTGGCATTAGGGCAATGGCAAGGAGTATTTTTATTCGAACACCGGCAAGAGGCTATGACACGGCGCGTGCTGATGCATGTCATTGGAGAGTGATGTTAGAACGAGGGCGCCCACTCACGGTGCAAGAACGCACCGTTTTTGCACCATATTTCTGCAGAGATGTGCTGGATGCAGTGCAAATCATCGATGGAAGAGTTCCTTTCTGGCTCCGGCGAGACATGTGTGCCGTAGTTCTCTACCGACGGATCTATTTGCGTCCTGGCGTGTATCAGTCTAATGATCCGGAGGGGATGGCGTTACTTGGGCATGAACTGATGCATGTGGCGCAGTATCTGACCGGCATGACCATCT
>JAKOWL010000186.1 GCA_029781535.1 Pseudomonadota bacterium | reverse complement strand
TATCGTAGCCCAGGCAGTTTACAGAGCTATTATGGACGCCGCCAGAATAAGCCAGGCTTCGGCAGGCGGGGACGATAGGGAAATAGTCCTTAAGATTGACAACACCACTTTGGCCCGGATGCAACTACCGGCTATTATCCGTGAAGGCCAACGCCAGGGCCTTGACCTTGTCGTGCGGCCCCAGGGGGTGTAAGCAATGCTAAAAATAGCAGGAGTGTCAGTTAAGGCGCCGACGGATCTAAAGATTGGGCGGTTCGACCTGACAAAATCAAGTCGGACCGCTTCTGGCAAAATGGTAATGGAATTAATTGCGACCAAGAAACGCGTTGATATAACATGGAAAATGCTGCCCGATAATGAATTGCAAAAAATCATTGATACTATAACGGCTAACAAGCCGTTTTTTACTTTGGAATACCCAGATGCCGGCGGGACAAAGACAATGACCTGTTACGCCGGCGATATCATTACCAGCCTGTGGCACACGAAAAACGGTATAAGATACTGGGAAGAAGTTAGTATAGCCTTTATTGAACAGTGAGGTGATTTGAACCGTAGCGGCATTGTTATTTCCTTGAGGTGGTGGTATAGGTGTACCCAGTTACGCAAGATTTTCTTGACAAGATGAAAGCCGACAGGCGACAGGTACTTGCAAGGGTTGAGATAGACTACACAGACCCATTCATGGATCAGTCGATTGAGATTGACGCCAGCGAACAGGCCAACGTCAGCTATCCGCAGCAGACAGCAGATTCGGTTGATACAGCAACACACAAATGGGCATCCTTAGACGGTTCATGGGTGCTGGATGGCACTTTTGCCCTTGCACCGCCTCCGGATAAGTTATCGCAATATCAGTTTGGCTGGTGGGGAAAACAACTTGCCGGCGCAGGCGGGGCTTTTGCTGCACCTTATCCGGCCTTGACCGTAGCACACCTACCTCGTCCTATCCACACTCTGCGTGTAGTTGGCGACACGGCGAGGGTAGAATATCCTGTTGATTTTGAAATCAAGCTCTACGGCCCAGACGATACGCTCCTAAAAACCGAAACAGTGACCGGCAATACACTGGTAAGCTGGAGCAAGACATTAGAGTCG
>JAKOWL010000181.1 GCA_029781535.1 Pseudomonadota bacterium | reverse complement strand
ACTTGTTTCCATGAACTCCACTATACGCAGCAATCTTACCGTTGGTGCTCCAGTCGAGTTGCTCCTTTACAAACGTGACAGTCTCAATGGGGGCCGTTATCTTAACCTGTCCGAAGACGACCCTTTTGCAAAAAAACTTTCGGAGTCTTGGAATCAAAGCCTAGTCAATGCACTGTGTTCCTTGCCCCGATTTGAATGGGAATTAGACCAAAACAATATGCAGCAATACCGCAATTAAGCTGTTTTTGTCTATTAAAGCAAATCTGGCAGCCAGCGTAAGTCCAGTGTAAATGGAAATTTCGGATTACGTTCTTCTTCTTCAATATCCACCACGCCTGGGGTATGCCCATAGCCCCAGAACCTAGCAAAACGACGGGCTTCAGCCTCATTCGCATTTACGGGAAATGTGTTGTAATTGCGGCCGCCTGGATGAGCCACATGATATGTGCAGCCCCCAATCGCCCGGCTGCTCCAAGTATCTACCAGGTCAAACACTAGCGGTGCATGCACCCCTATCGTGGGATGCAGAGCAGACCATGGACTCCAAGCGCGAAAACGTACTCCGGCTACATACTCACCAGCAACGCTGGTAGGTTGTAACGGTAATGGTCTATTGTTGCAGGTGACAATGTGTCTGCCATTGGTTAGGCCACGCACTCTAATCTGCATGCGCTCTACTGAGGAATCCACATAACGTGCAGTACCACCACCACTCATTTCTTCGCCTAGAACATTCCAAGGTTCAATCGCCTGACGCAATTCCAACTCGACGCCTTGATAGGCTACCGTACCATAGCGCGGAAACCTGAACTCGATAAATGGATCAAACCAGTGCTTTTCGAATTTATAACCACTGCGGCGCAAATCCTCAACTACATCGGCGATATCTTGCGCCACAAAATGTGGCAGCATCCAGCGATCATGCAACTCCGTGCCCCATTGTACCAACTTGCCTTCATATGGCTTGTTCCAGAACCTTGCTACCAATGCGCGCAGCAACAAACTTTGCAGCAAACTCATGCGTGCATGCGGTGGCATTTCAAAAGCACGGAATTCAACCAGACCTAAACGGCCGGTCGGGCCATCCGGAGAATATAGTTTATCAATTGAGAATTCGGCACGATGCGTATTACCAGTCAGATCGACCAACAAATTACGCAATAGCCTATCTACCAGCCATGGGCGCTGGTTTTCTTCCGCATTTGGCAGTACTTTGTCCATTTGCTGAAAGGCGATAGCCAGTTCATACAAATTATCATCCCTTGCTTCATCCACGCGTGGTGCCTGGCTTGTCGGGCCAATAAACGTACCCGAGAACAAATAGGACAAAGCGGGATGATTCTGCCAGTAGGTAATCAGGCTTTTCAGCACATCCGGGCGTCGCAGCATTGGACTATCGGCAGGTGTTGCCCCGCCAAGCGTAACGTGATTGCCTCCGCCCGTACCGGTATGTCTGCCATCTAGCATGAACTTCTCGGTACCCAGCCTTGTCTGGCGCGCCTCTTCGTAAAGCATCGTCACGTTGCTGACCAAATCTTTCCAGTTGCCTACTGGTTGTACATTGACTTCGATTACGCCAGGATCGGGCGTTACACTCAACAATTGCACCCGTGAGTCACGCGGCGGGGTATAGCCTTCGATCCAAAGCTTCAATTGCAATGTTTTTGCGGTTTCTTCTATCACGCGTATCAGCGCGAGGTAATCTTCAATCCGCTCGACCGGCGGCATGAATACATACAACCTGCCTTTACGCACCTCCACACACAAAGCGGTTCGTATCACCTCCCTAGGTGCTGGTTTGGGGGTTTGATGTTTGATGTCGACTTTAGGTTTTGTCGGTTCGGATAGTGCCTCTATATCAGCAAAAGGATCAATTGGGAACTCTGATTCAATCTCATCTGGCAACACATCTGGCAATGATGCAAGTGGAAGACGTAATCCCATTGGGGAATCGCCATTCAGCAAATACAGATGCTCGCGCTTAAGCGGCCATCGGCTTGTCAACCATTGCTCGGATTTTTTTATTACCATTGGCCTGATTGGCATCACATAGCCTACGACTTCGCCTAATCCAGCATCTAGCAAGCGTGCCAGCCTTGCGCGTTCTTCATCATTACTTAGATCAAGCTTTAACGGATTCGCGTTTTCGGGCAACTTTTGCTCGATTTGTACCTGTTGCATCACGTCTTCATATGCAGGGATAATGCATGCGGATGGGAACCCCATCTCTTCTGCGAGTTTATTGACAAACTCTGTTGCTTGTTTGTTAGTGTAATTGTCTGGCTTCGCTTCATCTGAAAACAGACCCGCATCCTGCCAGATAGGTACACCATCTGTGCGCCAATAAATGTTAATCGCCCAGCGGGGCAATGGTTCTCCAGGGTACCATTTACCTTGTCCGTAGTGCAGTAAACCGCCTTTGGCAAAATGTTCTTTCAAACGTAAAGCCAGATTGCCGGCAAGCTCACGCTTTTTCTTGCCATGAGCCTGGGTGTTCCATTCAGCGCCTTCCATATCGTCAATAGAAACGAATGTAGGCTCACCGCCTTGCGTCAGACGCACATCCTGCCTTTTCAGATCAGCGTCTACTTTCATCCCCAGCTTGTCTATCTTTAGCCAATCCTCTTCGCTATAAGGCTTGGTCACGCGCGGATCTTCATGAATGCGCGTTACTTTCATTTCATGTGAAAACGTCACTTCGGCGATGTCAGAGAAACCTGTTACTGGCGCTGCAGACGAAGGTACGGCCGTACATGCGAGTGGAATATGCCCTTCACCAGTGAGCAAACCAGAAGTCGGATCCATGCCTATCCAACCTGCGCCAGGTATATAAACTTCAGCCCAGGCGTGCAAATCAGTAAAATCCACCTCGGTACCACTCGGGCCATCCAGCGCCTTGATGTCAGCCTTTAATTGAATCAAGTAGCCAGATACAAAACGTGCGGCTAAACCCAAGTTACGCATGATTTGCACCAGCAGCCATGCACTGTCTCGGCAGGAACCTGTGCGCTTGGCCAGCGTTTCTTCCGGCGCTTGCACTCCAGATTCCATGCGTACCAAATAGCCGATGTCACTTTGTAGCTGGCGATTGATATCTACTAGGAAATCTACAATTCCGATATCTGGCTTAATAATGCTTTGCTTTGCCGCGTTCAGCCATGTAGCAAGCAACTCACCTACCGGATCAGGTTTTAAATATGCGCTGAGTTCATAGCTTTGTTGTTCGGTATAGCTGAACGGATAAGTTTCTGCGAATTTTTCTACAAAAAAATCAAATGGGTTGATGACAGTCATGTCTGCCACCAAATCGACCGTAAAATCAACTGACTGCACCATTTCGGGGAATACGTAGCGCGCGATGTAATTACCGTAAGGATCTTGCTGCCAATTGATAAAATGCTTTTCCGGTTTGACAGTCAACGAGTATGACAGAATCGGCGTGCGCGCATGGGCTGCAGGCCTAAGTCTGACTTCATGTGGAGAAAGATTGACCAGCCTATCGAATCGATAGCTGGTTTTATGATGTAGCGCTACACGTATCGCCAATTTAATTCCTTATTGCATTAAGCAGATTGATTGTTGCTGTTAGTACTTGATGCAAGCAGGAATTGTGCCCGAACTGGGCATTGGCGATAGGCAGGTATGACCTGCTAGTTTTTAAGGGTTATGGGTTGTTATAACTTGCTGCTTTTTATACCTTAGGTTTTTCAGCATACGTTCGACCTCTTTTTCAGCCTGTAGCCAATCCTCCCAGGAATGTTCGCCCTGGAAACCTTTGCGTTCAGCAATATAGTAAGCGGCTTCTTCAATATATTGTATACGCAGCTCTTCAGATATCTCTGCATGAGCAGTGGTAGTTAAAGGAGTATCTTTGGCAAGGTGAGCGAGGTGCCGGCGTTTGTAGCCAGTCACCATGGCAAGTACCAGATTTTCTTTATGTACCAAACTGCCAACAGTCACTCCTATCAGATGTAACGCGACAATCCCAAGCCAAGTGTTTGCGACAAAATTATGAAAGTCTTGCATCTTGTCTTCATCAATCATGCCAAACGGTAGTACGATGTCATTGAATGACATATAGCCAGTGATAACGGTGAGTGACCCAAGTGCCAGCATTGTGTAGATGGCGAGAGCTCCAGCAGGGTTATGGCCTAAATAGCGTTTTGCTTTGCCCGTTAGCATGTTTGTTATGTAGGTCAGCCCCGCACTGGGATTGGGACGAAATCTGCGGAATGCAGAGAAGTCTTTCATCAAAAAACCGTATAACCAGCGTACGATGATGACTGAGCCTGCTAAATAACCAGCATAGACGTGAATATTGCGCATCATCTCATGTGGGGCTGTATAGAAAGCTACCACAAATGAACTTACCAGTGTCCAATGCAACAATCTGGTTGGTAGGGACCAAACTTTAATCAAGTTGACATATCTCCATTACGAAAGAGCCTTTACCTTAACAAAAAGATATTGCGGTTTAATGTCGCAAGTATTAATACAATGTAAGTGTTGTAAATTCTTGTTACACTTTTTCTTATGTAATAACTTCAATAGAGCCATAAATTTAAAGAAGAGCTATTAGGCTTAAAATAATTGATGACAATCAAAATTCATTGATTTGGAGTTGCATCGGTGACTATTGAATGATGGTTTAAATATGGTATTTCTAATCTAAATTTGTAGAGCAAGGCTAAAAAATGAAAAAAATCACAATTTTCATACTGACACTAATGAGTACAAGCGCGATGGCTGCATGGACAAAATTAGAAAATACTACTGATGATAGAGTCGCTGTATATGTTGATATAGGCAAGATTAGATATAAAGACATGAGTATGGTAAAGATGCGACATTTAATAAATTATCATCAGGAAGAGATGACTGACTCAGGTCGAGCATACCGATCCAGAAAAGAGTTGGTGGAGTACGATTGCGACAAGGAACATTATCGTGTTCTTGCTTCTTCTGAATATGCCGGGGTTATGGGGGGCGGGAAAGTGGTGGGTTTCAGCAGTTACTCCAGGCTGTGGCAGCCTGTAGAGGAAGATACATTAGAAGAAATGCTGTGGAAGGTGGCTTGTGACAAGAAAAGCATCAGTCAACATGACTAGATTTTAATTTGTACCTTTAAAGGGATTTCTAGTAAAAATACGCGAGATAGATGTATTTTTATAAGTGATTGCGGATATTCTTTTTTGTCACGGAGTTACTAAGAAAAATGGCTTAGTGAACACTAACCCCTTAGTCTGATTGGTGGCAAGTTCGGAATTGAGCCGTCGATCTGTGGATTTTCAAGGAAAACAAGGGTTCATCCAATCAGTTTAATAAGCCGTTTGATTTAATGTAATAATAAAATCTCTAACAAATTATTGTTTCTCGATAGATTTGAAAAATCTGAAGATCCGCACAAAAATCACCGGTTTGCTGGTGTTTTATTTTCTGATTGCGCTAATTGCAATCGGCTCTACTCTATTGGTTTCATGGCGGCTGGAAGGGGGTGCGGCGGCAATTAATGACGCCGGGCGTGAACGAATGCGTTCGTATCGAATCTCCTTTTTGCTTTCGCAGTTTGTATATGACCCTCAGGAAGAAACAAAGCTGAATATCGAAAAGGAAGTTGTTCGATTTGAGAATACTTTGATCGAGTTAGAGAAAGGCAACCCGCAACGCCCGCTTTTTTTGCCCAAGCAGGCGGACGTAAATGCCCAGATGACACTGCTGAGCAGTTCTTGGCATGACAAAATCAAGCCGCATATCGAGCGTATCCTTACCAGTCAATCGGCAGAAGAACAGGCACGGTTCTTGGCAGCTTATCGTTCTGTAGTCGATGATTATGTGGAGAGTATCAATAAACTGGTAACCATGGTGGAGCAGAGCAATGCGCATGCAACCGGCATGTTGCGGTCTGTGCAAATTGCTTTGGTGAGCCTCGCTCTGATAGGCACGATTCTATTGATACATCTTTTCTCGCTCATGGTGGTACGCCCGGTCACAACGCTGCGTGAGGGTATTATGCGCATGGCATCTGCCGATTTCGATGTGCGGCTGCCTGTGAAAAGCAAGGATGAGTTGGGTGAGTTGGCAAGCGGGTTCAACCGTATGGCCGATCAATTGCAGGATTTATACGCCACATTGGAGCAACGTGTCGAGGAAAAATCTCGCAGTATCGAGGCGAAGAACCGTGAATTGGCTGCGTTGGACAAGGAAGTGGCGGTATCTGAGGAGCGTAACCTGCTGGCGCAGGAGTTGCACGATAGCATTGCACAATCTTTGGCTTTTTTAAATATACGGGTGCAATTGCTGCAGGAAGACCTGCAGCAGAATCGTACGACTGATGCACTGCGAAGTCTAGGGCAGATTCGCGAAGGTGTACAGGAAAGCTATGATGATGTACGGGAGCTGCTGGTGCACTTCCGCACACGTATCGGTACCACCAACCTGGAAACTGCGATAAGCAGCGCCTTGGAGAAGTTTGAAGGCCAAACTGGAATAACTACAGTTTTTAAGCCTGTCGG
The DNA here is from genome assembly GCA_029781535.1 of Pseudomonadota bacterium. Taxonomy (GTDB): domain Bacteria; phylum Pseudomonadota; class Gammaproteobacteria; order Burkholderiales; family Methylophilaceae; genus Methylophilus. Next base: position 15,470 of record JAKOWL010000181.1, on the reverse strand, counting down.
CAAACCGCCGGAATTGCAGCCGGAGCAAACACTTCAGGTGATGCACATCGTGCAGGAGTCTCTCTCCAATGTGCGTAAGCACTCCAAAGCATCGCAAGTGGAAGTGAATCTGCAATGTAATGAGCGGTGTCAAATCGAGATTTGTGATGATGGGGTAGGTTTTGATGCTTCAAGAGATGCCGGTGACAGCCATGTCGGGCTGCGGATTATGCGCGAGCGTGCGCATAGGATTGGAGCTGAGCTGACTTTTTCATCGCGTCCCGGTGAAGGTACGCAAATTTGCCTTATACTCCCTGCCTGCTCGGAAAAAGGGACAACGACGTGAGTGCAATTCGTGTATTGATTATTGACGACCATACGCTGTTTCGTAGTGGTATCAAGTTATTGCTGCAACGTCAGTCAGGATTCGAAGTGGTTGGTGAGGCGGGTGATGGACTGGAAGGCGTGAAACGTGCCAAGCAGCTTGAACCGGATGTAGTGCTACTGGATTTGCATATGCCGGGCGTGAACGGTTTGGAAGCGATATCCTTGTTACGTGAGGAAGTGCCTAAGGCAGAGATCATTATGCTGACGGTGTCTGAGGATGCCGAGGATTTGCTGGAAGCTTTACGTGCAGGTGCGCGGGGATATCTGCTCAAGAATATAGAAACTGACTTTCTGGTGGATTCCATTCGTCGTGCGGCCAATGGTGAATCTGTCATGTCATCGCAAATGGCTGGTAAGCTGGCTGACGCAATGCGTATGCCGCAAAAAGGTACTACGAGCGATGCCAGCCCAGAAAAACTCACTCCACGTGAGCGTGAAATCATTGTCATGCTGGCAAAAGGCGCCAGCAACAAGGAAATCGCCCGTACACTGGATTTGGCAGAATCGACTGTAAAAATCCATGTGCAGGGGATTTTACGCAAACTTAATCTGACAAGCCGAGTACAAGCTGCTGTATATGCGGTTGAACATAATTTGGTTTCTGACAAACCGACATAGCAAATTTTGCAGCTAAGCTGAACTTTGACTTGTATCAAGACTTAATCCTGATTTTTACTCAAAGATGTGAGCGTTTTACATAGGTGGGTAGAAAATGGATTATGACGTTGCAGTGATTGGAGCCGGCCCCAGTGGTTTGTGCTTTGCGAAGATGCTTTCCGATATCGGGTTGAGCGTTGTCATTATCGAGCAGAGTTCACTATCTGCATTAGAAATTCCCGCATTCGATGGTCGAGAAATTGCGTTAACGCATAGTTCTGCTGACATTATGCAGAAGCTGGGACTATGGAACCGTATTCCAACCGAAGCCATCTCTCCTTTGCGTGACGCACATGTCTTTAATGGACCTTCCTTATATGCAATGAAGATCAGCCATGAGTTGGGTGGAGAGGCTGAATTGGGATATCTTGTGTCGAACCACCATATTCGCAAGGCCGCATACGAATCGATAAAAAATGTACCAAATATTAAGCTGATATCTGAAATGCGTGTTTCCGGTATTGCACAAGATTCCTTACATGTCACGCTGACATTGGCAGATTCCCGGCGCATCAACTGCAAACTGCTGGTCGCCGCAGACAGCCGATTTTCAGAAACACGCCGGATGATGGGTGTCTCGACCACCATGCATGATTTTGGCCGAACCATGATGGTCTGCGTGATGGAGCACCAACACCCGCATCAGCATACGGCATGGGAGTGGTTTGATTATGGCCAGACGCTGGCATTGCTGCCCATGAATGGTTTACGCTCGTCTGTAGTGATTACGCTGCCTGCGCAAGAGATTGCCACTTTGATGACTATGCCGGAAGAGGATTTTAACGTGGCAGTGACTACACGCTTCAAGCATCGGCTTGGTGCTATGAGTCTGGTTTCCACACGGCATGCTTATCCTCTGGTGACGACTTATCCAAAGCAGTTCGTGGCGCAACGTTTTGCCTTGATTGGAGATGCGGCGGTGGGCATGCATCCAGTCACTGCACATGGGTTTAATTTTGGTCTTCAGAGTGCCAGTAAGCTTGCACAGCATATTGCTGAAGCGTTTGGCCAGAAAAAAGACATTGCCTCACCAGATGTGCTTTCACGATATGAACGAAGCCACATAGCCGCAACCCGGCCACTTTTTATTGCCACGCATTTGATTGCTAAGTTGTATGGTAATGATACGGTTCCAGCGCGCCTGATACGAAACCTTGCATTACGGGCAGGAAATCGCTTCCTGCCATTCAAGCGTGTAGTTGCCAAAGCCCTTACATCTCGTCATTAAAATATAGGGTAGAGATAGTTCGAAAGAACTAGTTCCTATGCATCATTCATCCTGTCCATCAGAAGAATAGGAATCAGCAAGCCATCGGCATAATCTTTCATCGTGTGATAAAAACGCGAGGAGGACATGATGGCAACACAACAATACAAGGCATGGTCGGTCGTTATTGCCAGTACCTTGGCCTTTACAACGTGTTTCATGATTTGGATGATGTTTGCCGTCATTGGCATCCCGATTAAAGCAGCATTACACCTTAATGAAACCGAGTTTGGCATTTTAGTCGCGACACCCGTATTGACCGGGTCGCTGATTCGTTTGCCCTTAGGTATGTGGACGGATAAATTGGGTGGTCGCACCGTGTTTTTTATCCTGATGCTTTCGACCGTTATCCCGATTTATCTTATCTCTCGCTGCACTGAATATTGGCAATTTTTAGTGACAGGACTGTTTGTCGGTATAGCTGGCGGATCATTCACTGTTGGTATTGCATACTGCGCGCGCTGGTTCCCAAAAAGCCAGCAAGGCCTTGCAATGGGTATTTTTGGGGCAGGCAATACTGGGGCGGCAGTAACCAAACTGGTCGCGCCCTTGATTGTTGTTGCCTATGGGTGGGCGATGGTGCCGCAAGTGTATGCGGTATTGATGACAGTAATGGCTATCCTGTTCTGGCTGTTTACTTACAGCGATCCTGCGCATAAGGTCGGCAAAACAGTATCCATCGGTGAGCAATTGGCAACGCTCAAAGACCCGCGTGTCTGGAAGTATAGTCAGTACTATTCCATCGTGTTTGGCGGCTATGTCGCTTTGGCATTGTGGATGACCAAGTACTACGTTTCCGAGTATGGGTTCGGCTTGAAACAGGCGGCGTTGATGGCGGCAGCATTCAGTATCCCTGGAGGTGTGCTGCGTGCCATTGGTGGCTATTTTTCAGATAAATACGGTGCACATACTGTGACTTGGTGGGTATTGTGGGTTTCACTGGTTTGCTTGTTTTTCCTTTCATATCCGCAAACAGATGTCACTATCGCTACCGTATCCGGCTTGCGTACCTTCCATGTGGGGCTGAATGCTTTTTGGTTTACCGTCATCATGTTTGGCATGGGTATCGCGTTCGCAATCGGTAAGGCCTCAACTTTCAAATACATCTCAGATGAGTATCCGCACAATATCGGTGTGATTTCTGGGGTGGTCGGTATGGCTGGTGGTTTGGGTGGTTTTCTGTTGCCTATCATGTTTGGTGCATTGCTGGATCTCACAGGCGTTCGTTCCTCCTGTTTCATGCTGATGTTTGGCATTGTCTGGGTCTCGTTGATCTGGATGTACTGGACCGAGGTACGGCCGGTAAAAGTGGGACGCCATCTGGAACGCATAGCTGGTAAAGAAATCGCTGCTTACAAATAACCATTGGAGAGAATGTCATGTCAACCAATATCGAAAAGTGGGACGTCGAAGACGATAGCTTCTGGGGATCTACCGGTAAGAAAGTTGCCTATCGCAATTTGTGGATTTCAGTGCCAGCCCTGCTGTGCGGTTTTGCCGTATGGCTGATGTGGGGCATCATTACTGTGCAAATGAGCAACTTGGGCTTTCCATTCAGCAAGGATGAGTTGTTCACACTAACTGCAATATCAGGCCTGGCGGGAGCGACGATGCGTATTCCGTCATCGTTCTTCATTCGCTTGGCAGGTGGGCGCAATACCATTTTCCTGACAACTGCCATGTTGATAACACCGGCTGTTGGTACAGGTATCGCTTTGCAGCATCCGGAATGGCCATTGTGGGCATTTCAACTAATGGCGTTGTGGTCTGGGGTAGGCGGCGGAAATTTTGCCAGTTCAATGAGTAATATCAGCACCTTCTTTCCAAAAAGGCTGCAAGGCACCGCCCTAGGCATCAATGCTGGCTTGGGTAATTTCGGTGTGACCACTATGCAGATCCTGATTCCGTTGGTGATGACGATGGGCGTGTTTGGTGCCATGGGCGGGGATGCAACCAACCTGGTGAAAGACAGTGGCTGGATTCTTGGCAAGATTCCCGCAGGAACACCAACATTTATTCAGAATGCAGGGTTTATCTGGATTCTGCTGCTCGTGCCCATTGCTGTTTTTGCATGGTTTGGCATGAGTAACCTGTTGCCTATTTCGCCAGATGGTGAGAAGACATTGTTCTCGTTCATCAAAATCACCTGGCTTTATACATTGGCATTCCTGCCGGCGATGGTTGGACTTTATCTTTACCTGCCAGCGCCCACAGGGCTGGGGGTGCTGAATATGTGGGTAGCGCTGCCATTGATTATCATCGCAACACTGTTTGTAATGAAGCTGGCTGCTTTCGGAACGATGAAAGAAAACATTGCCAAACAGTTTGCCATCTTTAAAAACAAGCATACTTGGTCAATGACAGCGCTGTATGTGGTCACTTTCGGATCATTCATAGGTTTCTCGATGGCATTGCCTTTGTCTATTACCGTGATTTTTGGTGACCAGCATATCTTTGATGCCGTTAACCAGACTTGGAATCATGTGAAGAACCCTGCCGCGCCATCCGCACTTACTTACGCTTGGATAGGTCCATTTGTCGGTGCACTGATTCGTCCGTTAGGTGGTTGGATTAGCGACAAAGTAGGTGGATCCATCGTTACACAGATTATCTCGGCTGTGATGGTGGTAGCATCAGTTTATGCCGGTTACATCATGATGCAAGCCTTTCACTCTGCAACACCTGAAATTTATTTCAAACAATTCCTGATTGTATTCGTTGTGTTGTTTGCAGCAAGCGGGATTGGCAATGGTTCGACTTTCAGGACTGTCGGCGTGATTTTCGACCGCGGGCAGGCAGGGCCAGTATTAGGCTGGACTTCTGCAGTGGCTGCCTATGGTTCTTTTATTGCGCCTGAGGTAATCAAAGGGCAAATCAAAGCAGGTACGCCGGAAATGGCCATGTATGGATTCGCAGCATTCTATGCTTTGTGCCTGATACTGAACTGGTGGTTCTACCTGCGTGATGACAGCGAAATCAAGAATCCATAAAACACCGCTTGCAAAGATTAAAAAGGAGTTCGAGACATGAGTCACTTTCTGGATAGATTGAAATTCTTTGACCGGGTTAAAGAAACGTTTTCCGATAAGCACGGCATCGTCACCAATGAAGACCGTCAGTGGGAAGATGGCTATCGCCGTCGCTGGCAACATGACAAAGTGGTACGTTCTACCCATGGTGTGAATTGTACTGGCGGGTGTTCTTGGAAGATTTTCGTGAAAAACGGCCTGGTTTCTTTCGAGATGCAGCAAACCGATTATCCGCGTACACGGGAAGATCTGCCTGACCATGAGCCGCGCGGCTGTCAGCGTGGCGCTTCGTTCTCCTGGTATCTGTATAGTCCGCATCGCATCAAGCATCCCTTGATTCGCGGCCGTTTGCTGGATTTATATCGTGCAGAGCGTAAAACTGGCAAGGATCCGGTGGAGGCTTGGGAGGCAATCCAGGCAGATGAGAAGAAACGCAAATCGTACACCGCAGTGCGCGGTTTGGGTGGTTTCGTACGCACTTCCTGGGATGAGGTCAATGAGATCATCGCCGCGGCCAATGTGTATACCATCAAGAAATGGGGACCTGATCGTATCTTCGGTTTTTCACCGATTCCAGCGATGTCCATGATCTCTTATGCTGCAGGCTCACGATACCTTTCCCTGATCGGCGGTGCCTGCGGCTCTTTTTACGATTGGTATTGTGATCTACCTGCTGCCAGTCCACAAACATGGGGCGAACAGACCGATGTGCCGGAAGCGGCAGATTGGTATAACTCAACTTACATCATTATCACTGGCGCGAATTTGCCGATGACTCGTACGCCTGATGCGCACTTTGCATCTGAAGTACGTTACAAAGGCGCAAAAATCGTAGCGATGGCACCTGATTATGCCGAGTTCTGCAAATTCTCGGACTTATGGATGCCTATCAAGCAAGGTACGGATTCCGCTGCATTCCTGGCGATGGGGCACGTAGCCTTAAAAGAGTTTTATATCCAGCAACAAGATCCGTACTTTCAGGAATATGCGCGCAAATATACCGACATGCCGATGCAGGTGATGTTGCGCAAGCAGGATGTAGGTTATGTGACAGATCGTTTCCTGCGCGCTTCTGATTTCGATGGGGCGCTAGGGGAAAGCAATAATCCGGATTGGAAAACCATTGTATATGATGAAAAATCACAAACATACGTGGCGCCTAATGGCTCGATTGGATTCCGTTGGGGCGAAGACGGTAAATGGAATTTGCTCGAAAAATCAGGCGCTAAACAACAAGAAATCACCGCACAACTGACTTGTATCGATGCAGCAGAAAATGTGGTTTCGGTTGGCTTTCCGCATTTCAATCCTGATGAAGATGAATTGTTGTATCGTAATGTGCCTGCACGTAAAGTCAAACTGGCAAATGGCGAAGAGGTGTTTGTTGCCACAGTATTTGATTTGCAGATAGCTCAATACGGTATCGACCGTGGTTTGGGAGGCAGCCATGTCGCTAAGGATTATTCGGATGCCAGCGTAGCTTACACCCCCGCATGGGCAGCAAAAGTCACCGGTGTGAAAGCGGCTGATATCGAGCGTACCGGACGTGAGTTCGCCTATAACGCTTCCAAAACCAAAGGCAAATCCATGGTAATCATGGGGGCAGCCATCAACCACTGGTACCACAATGATTTGACTTATCGCGCCATTATGAACCTGCTGCATATGTGCGGCTGTGTCGGGCAAACAGGCGGTGGTTGGGCGCATTACGTGGGGCAGGAAAAGCTGCGTCCACAAGCCGGATGGGCACCGATTGCGTTCGGACTGGATTGGCATCGTCCACCGCGCCATACCAACTCTACATCTTACTGGTATTTCCATACCGATCAATGGCGCTACGAGACTTTGAATGCGGATACATTACTGTCTCCTGCAGGCAAAGGGCGGAATAAAGGCAATTCGTTGGCAGATTACAACGTGAAGGCCACGCGTATGGGATGGTTGCCTTCGATGCCCAATTTTAACCGCAGCTCGATTGAATTGGCTGAAGAGGCACTCGCTAACGGCGCGACGGATGAAGCTGGGGTGGCTAAATATGTCGCGCAGCAATTCAAGTCCGGTCATCTGGATGTAGCTTATGCCGACCCGGATAATCCTGTTAACTGGCCACGTAACTTGTTTGTATGGCGCGCCAACCTGATCGGCACATCTGCCAAGGGGCATGAGTACTTCCTTAAACATTTGCTTGGTGCACAAAATGGCGTGCTGCAGGAGTCAGGTGCAGGCCGCAACAACAAGGAAGTGAAATGGCATGAAAACGCACCGATAGGCAAACTGGATTTGATGGTGGATATCAATTTCCGTCTCAACTCCACGGGCGCGTATTCGGATATCATCCTGCCGACCGCGACGTGGTATGAAAAGAATGACCTGAATACCACTGACATGCATCCATTCATTCATCCGCTTTCCGAGGCAGTGAATCCAGGCTGGGAGTCGAAATCGGATTGGCAGATATTCAAAACGATTGCCAAGACTTTCTCACCATTGGCCGAAAAACATCTTGGCAGTAAAAAAGAAGTCGTTGCTTTGCCAATGCAGCATGATTCTGCAGCTGAGCTGGCACAACCATTTGGCGAAGTGAAATACTGGAAGGATGGAGATTGCGACCCTATCCCAGGCAAGACTATGGCAATCATCAAACTGGTAGAGCGTAATTTTGGCGATACCTATCGCAAGTTCATTGCGCTAGGTCCGTTGATGACCAAGCTTGGCAATAACATCAAAGGTATCGACTGGAATACTGACCAAGAGTATGACGAGCTGAAAAGACATAACTACACCGTGAAAGAGGCAGGGGTCTCCTATGGCATGCCATCGCTGGAAGAGGATATCAGTGTCTGTGATGCCGTGATGCGCATGGCGCCAGAAACCAATGGTGAAGTGGCGCATAAATCCTGGAGCGCACTCTCCAAAAAAACAGGCATTGACCATCATCATTTATATGCAGGGCGGCACGAAGACAAATTTACCTTTAGTGATATCCAGGCGCAGCCGCGCAAGATCATTACTGCGCCAACCTGGTCTGGGATCGAGTCTGAAAAAGTGTCTTACACTGCTGGTTATACCAATATTCATGAGCATATCCCGTTCCGCACACTGACCGGACGCGCTCATTTCTATCAGGATCACGAATGGATGCTGGATTTTGGCGAGGGTTTCTGTACTTATAAACCAATGGTGGATTTGGGAGAGCTGAATGCCTTGCCTGCAGCGGTCAAGAGCAAACCACATCTGGAGCTGAACTGGATCACACCACACTCAAAATGGGGTATCCACTCTTCATATCAGGACAATCTGCGCATGCTGACGCTATTCCGTGGTGGTCCTTATGTATGGTTGTCGGAAGATGATGCGAAGAGCGTCGGCATCGAGGATAACGACTGGGTAGAGGCTGTGAACCATAACGGCGCCACGGTTGCACGCGCGGTCGTTTCTCAGCGTATTCCACGTGGCATGGCCATGATGTACCACGCACAGGAGAAAAACGTGAACGTGCCTGGGTCGCCATCTACCGGTAAGCGCGGCGGTATTTTGAATGCGGTGACGCGGGTGATTATCAAGCCAACCAATATGATTGGCGGCTATGCGCAATTGGCTTACGGCTTCAATTACTACGGTACTGTGGGTTGTCAGCGCGACACCATGGTGGCTTTGCACAAGATCGCGGATAAGGATGTGGATTGGCTGGAAAGGCCGCTCACTCCGGAACGCGAGGCCCAACTTAACCCGGTTGGCGTAGGCAGCAAATAAGGAGATCAACATGAAAGTACGTGCACAATTCGCTTTCGTTTTCAATCTGGACAAATGTATCGGCTGCCATACTTGCTCGGTCACCTGCAAGAATGTCTGGACTAACCGGAAAGGCGTGGAATATGCCTGGTTCAATAATGTGGAGTCGAAACCCGGTATTGGCTATCCCAAACAATGGGAAAACCAGGAAGTATGGAAAGGTGGCTGGGAGCTGAAAAATGGCAAACTGGAATTGAAGTCCGGCAGCCGCATGAACAAGCTGCTTAACATCTTTGCCAATCCCGATTTACCCGAGATTGACGACTACTACGAACCATTTACCTACAACTATGCACATTTGCAGAATGCACGTTTGTCCGAGGCTACACCGACTGCACGTCCAATGTCGCAAGTGACAGGCGAGACCATGGAGAAAATCAAATGGGGGCCAAACTGGGAAGATGATCTGGCTGGCGAGTTTCATAAACGCGCCAAAGATAAGAACATGGACAAGATCCAGAAAGAGATCTATTCGCAATTTGAGCATACATTCCACATGTATCTCCCACGCATTTGCAACCATTGCCTGAACGCATCCTGCGTCGCGGCTTGTCCGTCCGGCTCCATCTACAAGCGTGAGGAAGATGGCATCGTGCTGGTAGATCAGGATAAATGCCGCGGTTGGCGCATGTGCATCAGCTCTTGTCCATACAAGAAAGTGTTCTATAACTGGGAATCCGGCAAGGCGGAAAAATGCATCGGCTGCTATCCACGCGTGGAATCCGGTATGCCTACGGTGTGTTCGGAATCATGCGTCGGTCGTATCCGTTACAACGGCATCATGTTGTATGACGCAGACCGTATCGAAGAATTGGCCAGCATCGAGAACGAGCAGGACTTGTACGAAGCACAGTGCAAAATTTTCCTCGACCCTAATAATCCAGCAGTAATTGCAGCTGCACGTGCCGAAGGTATCAATGACGATTGGATAGAAGCGGCGCGCAAGTCACCGATATGGAAAATGGCGATGGATTGGAAGATCGCATTCCCGATGCACCCGGAATTCCGCACTTTGCCGATGGTATGGTATGTGCCGCCACTTTCCCCCGTGCAATCACAAATCGACCAAGGCAATTTGCCAGTAGGTCCGGATGGTGCAATCCCTGTTTCTGGAACGATGCGTTTGCCGGTGCAATACCTGGCTAACTTGCTTACCGCAGGCAAAACAGCTCCGATTGAAAGTGCTTTGAACCGCATGATCGCAATGCGCAGTTATCAACGTTCTGTGCATGTGGAAGGTGTGGCTGACACTCGCGCTCTGGAAGCGGCGGGGATTACCGAAGCTCAAGCCAAAGAAATGTATCGCTATCTGGCGATAGCCAATTACGAAGACAGATTTGTGATTCCTACCGGACATACCGAGGAAAGCCTCAATGATGCTTACGGATTCCAGGGACAGAACGGATTTACATTTGGAAATGACACATCGGCTGGCGTAAGCAAAATCACCTTGTTCCCACGCCGTCGCAAGGAAACTGTAGAGCCAAAAACACTCGCACCTAACGGGGACCGTTCATAGGAGAAGATGATGCAAGTTTACAAATTATTATCCGCTTTGCTGGAATATCCCAATCAGGAACTTATTGACCACCTGCCGGAGTTACAGGATTTTGTGATCCAGAATCAGGAGATTGATCAGGCTGAACGAACTGCGTTACAGGAGTTTTTGCGGTATTTGCAAGAGACACATCTAACCGAACAGCAGGCCGATTACGTGAAAACCTTTGATATGACAGCGGAAAACAGCCTGCATTTGACGCATCACCTGTTTGGAGATGATAAAAACCGCGGGCCGGCGTTGATTGATCTGGGGGAGCTGTACAAGGACTATGGGGTAGAAGTCGTTACTAATGAATTGCCAGACTATCTGCCATTGATACTGGAATTTACCGCCTATCTGGATGATGGGGAGGCGACGGTGTTTCTATCTGATGCAAAAAAAGTGCTGGGTGTGCTGGCAGATAATCTGACGAAGGCTGGCAGCCCTTATGCTGCTTTGCTTTCCATCGTTGAGTCTCGGGCAACGCTTAGCAAGCTTGCTGCGTAAAGGAGAGAGAAAATGAGTCTTCATAATTTTCTATATGGGGTATATCCATACATTGCGCTCAGTGTTTTCCTGTTAGGAAGCTGGCTGCGTTTCGATAGGGAGCAGTATAGTTGGAAAAGCGACTCAAGCCAGTTGCTTTCCAAAGCGAACCTGAGGCTGGGTAGCAATTTGTTCCATGTGGGCATCCTTGCCATTTTTGGAGGGCATTTTGTTGGCCTGCTCACCCCGCACAGTTGGTTCAGGGGATTGGGGGTATCGGATATGACACACCAGATGATTGCCATCTGGGCTGGGTCCATCTTTGGCATTATGTGCCTGATTGGCGGGGTCATCTTATGGTTGCGCCGCATGTTCAATGCCCGGGTTTCGGCTGCTAGCCGCGGATCTGACAAGTTCGTGCTGACCTGGCTTCTGGTGACATTGCTGCTTGGGCTTTCTACTATTCCGGTATCAATCGGACATGCAAGCCATGACAACCCTGAGGTCATGATTGCGCTGGCAGAATGGGTGCAAAGCATTGTTTATCTGCGCCCCAATCCAGCTTTATTGGAAAACATAGATACGGTTTTTAAAGTACATCTGTTTTTTGGTATGACGGTCTTCCTTGTCTTCCCATTCACACGCTTGGTACATGTCTGGAGTGCGCCGTTCGGGTATGTGGGACGCCCTTACCAAGTTGTACGCAGCAAAAGCGTTAAAGGATAGTGGCAGGATTGTTGAATGCGTGATGTCACAAAATTCTTAAGTGGTTTTCGTAGATTCCAGCGAAGCTATCTGGGTAAACAGCGCGGTTTGTATGCGCAGCTCGTGCAGCAAGGGCAGCACCCGCGGGCACTGGTGATTGCTTGTTGTGATTCACGCTGTGACCCGGCATTGCTGATGGACTGTGACCCGGGTGACATGTTCGTGGTGCGTAATGTAGCTAATTTGGTGCCGCCGCATGTACAGGCCACTTACTTTGCCGCAACAACATCAGCGATCGCATTTGCCGTGCATAATCTGGAGGTCGAACACATCATCGTGCTGGGACACGCGCAGTGCGGCGGTATCCGTGCTTTGATGGAGCATAAAGCGCCAACCTGTAACGAAGAAGAACTCATCACCAAATGGCTGGGGATTGCCGAAGAAGCCCGCCGGCGTGTGTTGAATGAGCTGAAAGGCAAGTCTATGCAAACGCTGACGCATGCATGTGAGCAGTCTGCCATCCTGGTGTCTTTGGAAAACCTGATGTCTTATCCGTGGATCAGCAGCCGAGTGCATCAAGGCAAGCTAGGCTTACATGGCTGGTATTTTGATATGCAGCATGGCGAACTCTATGAATATATGCCAGAAACAGGCGATTTCCAGGTTTTGGTCAACAAACTGGAAGTGGAAGCTTAAGGCGTAGCGTTGATTGAACAGGATACGGTATTAAAAAATTGCGTTTATTTAAGGAAAGGATAATACGATGAATCTTCAATTAAAAATATCAGTGTTTTCTGCCTTGCTGGCCATGTCTGTATTGCCAGCCATGGCAGAAGAGGCAGCCCAGGCAACCTCGCTTAAAGAGGCGATTATAGAAGGCAAGCCTACCATCAATCTGAAATTCCGTTATGAAAATGTGCAACAGGAAGGCACACTGGATACCGCTGAAGCATTTACGCTACGCAGCTTGATTGGCTGGAAGACCAAGCCTTTTCATGATGTGAGCGTCACTGCAGAGGTGTATGGGGTAAGTCCTCTGAATGATGATTATAACGATGCGAAAAAAGGCAGCCCGATTAAGAGCAGAACAAAATATTCTACGATTGCGGACCCGGAAGATTATGACTTTCATCAGCTTTATGTCGAGTGGACCGGTATTCCTGGATCAACAATCAAGTTAGGCCGTCAGGCCATGGTGCTGGATAACTGGCGTTATGTAGGCGATGTGCGTTTTCGTCAGAACTGGCAGGTGTTTAATGGCCTTTCATTCTTGAATAAAAGCTTGCCCAATACCGAAGTGGCATTGGCACATTACGAGCAGGTAAAACTGATCAACACCAAGATCGAAAATGCCAACATAGAGATCGCCAATCTGAAGTACAACTTCACGCCTACTACCAGTCTGGTTGCTTATGGCTATTTCATTGACTGGAATGGCAGGGCGCAGCAAGCCAAATCCAATAAAACCTTTGGTTTGCGCCTGGATGGAAGCCAGAAACTGGATGATCACTGGAAAGTGTTATATACCGCCGAATATGCCAAACAGGATGATTACAAGGATGGCAGCAAACTGATCGATAACGATTATTACAGAGTGGGTGCGGGTGCAGGTTATGGTGACTGGTTCTTGCGCATCGATCAGGAAAAATTGTCCGGTAATTCAGACAATAAGGCCTTTCAGACACCGCTGGGCACCAATCATTTATTCCAGGGTTGGGCAGACCAGTTTCTTGTTACCCCTAATGAAGGTATTGAAGACACGATGCTGATTGCCGGGGGTAAGGTGAAGGATGCCACTATCAAGGCAGAGTATCACCTGATTCGTTCAGACCGTAACTTTGCCAAAGTAGGCGGCGGCCAAGGGGACCGATATGGCAAGGAGCTTGATTTGGGTGTGTATTACAAATTCACCAAGCAAATTTCCGGGTCACTTGAATATGCAAACTTCAGGGAAGACGATCAATACAAAGGCGCACGTAAACGTGACACCGAGAAATTCTGGTTAACCGCTATTTACGCTTTTTAATCAGGAAGCCTGAGCATGTAACTGCATAAGTGAATCAAATGAATCTTCATACGCACGTACCAGCTTTGATAGACGGCTTCGGTCGCAAGGTGGATTACATCCGCCTGTCGATCACAGACCGGTGCGACTATAGGTGCATATACTGCATGCCACAAGACATGCGATTTTTGCCCAAGGATGAAGTGCTATCGCTGGAAGAGTATTATCGCTTGGTCAAAATATTTGTCTCTCTAGGCGTAAGGAAAGTGCGTATTACTGGAGGAGAGCCGCTGGTGCGAAAAAATGCACTTTGGCTTTTCAATGAATTAGGCGAGCTGCCCGGACTGAAAGACTTGGTAGTGACCACCAATGGGTCTCAGTTAGAACATCAAGCTTCTGCGCTGAGGCAAGCTGGCGTCCGTCGCGTTAATGTCAGCCTGGATAGTTTGGATGCAACACGATTCCACAACATCACGCGGGTAGGTCAACTGGATAAAGTGTTGCGCGGAATAGAGGCTGCCAAAAAAGCAGGTTTCGATAATGTTAAGCTTAACACTCTTTTAATGAAGGGAATCAATGATGATGAAGCTATCCCCTTGGTGGCTTATGCAATTGCACAAGGATTGGATATCTCATTCATAGAGGAGATGCCACTGGGTCAGGTGCAGCGTTTACATCACTCGACCTATGTCAGCAATGAAGAAACATTAAAGTTGTTAAGGTCGCGCTACGATCTGATTAGCAGTGTCGAATCAACAGGTGGCCCAGCCCGTTATTGGCGTGTACCTAATACCAATACGAAGGTCGGCTTCATTTCGCCACATAGTCATAACTTTTGTGAATCATGTAATCGCGTGCGAATCACCTGTAAAGGCGAGTTGTATTTGTGCTTAGGCCAGGAAAGCAAAGTTGATTTGGCGCCATTGCTGAAACAATTCCCAAATGACGATATCCCGTTGAGAAATGCCATCATTGAGAGCATTCGGGCCAAGCCTAAAGGGCATGATTTCAATCCAAGAAGAAATGAGCCAGCAGTCATCAGGTTCATGTCACAAACTGGCGGTTAAGCCCAGAAGGTAAAATCACTTAATAAAAAAGCTAAACATTTAGGTTCAGCCCTTTTATTACTACTAAATTCAGGACGCCCGAGACGATGAATTTGGGCGCTAACAGGTACCTTTATCTCGAATCAAGGATTAGTGCCGAACACCTGATTAATTTTATTGGCTATCGCGGTTATTTGACCATGATCATCGTAGTAAACGGTAACTAATTGACTGTCGAAACATGTTTGTAGCTGACTCACTCCCAGCTTGAAATATTCGGCGTAGTCGTCATCCGTATAGATGATATGTTCGCTCGGCCCTTTGTGGCGTTTAAGCCATGATAAGACGAACAATACAATTGGCGTAATGACGAGCATCTCAACGCCATGTACAAAAGTGACGCTATGGATATTGCTGTATATCCAGTCGGAAATCTCTTCTGCCGGTACTTCGGCACCAATAATATGATTGAGTATTTGAAATACCGGAAGCCATAAATAAATAAATCCAACCCATAGTAAGATAGTAATTCCATCCCAAAACCATCTTTTTCTGCGCGGCATCTCATGGCGCTTAT
>JAKOWL010000179.1 GCA_029781535.1 Pseudomonadota bacterium | reverse complement strand
TCTTGTTTGATGTAGTCGGCGCTGCCATTGCAAACGCACTCGCTATGCTGGCTTGGAACATACTCATGTGGCTTGATGCGCGTCGGTTGCTCATTCTCGATACCTCTCTCCTTCACCTGTTTAAGAGTTCGGCTATCCATGTCTGAAATTACCGCACACAGTTTTGCAAAAGCGATCCTGCCGCAATCGCTTCGGCGGGTGCTTCGGGGTGGCTTGCACTATACGCAGCGATTAGCGCGGTGGCCAATCATTCTCTGGCAAGTACGAGGGGCAACTTGGTCGGATCAATGGACATTATTAAAATCGGCACTCGCTGCCCCATTTTTGTCCGTTGAAAATGTGCTTGGATGGCAGGATCCAATATTGCTTGTCGATGCCCAAGTTTGGGTTCGTGGCGTTGGGGCTTTTTTTGTCCGAAGCTATTCAGATGACCTGTGGCACGTCCTGCCTTGGCGAGAGCAAGCGGTCGTTAAAACAGTCAAAGATCGCTTGCGGAAGGGAAATGTCTTTGTCGATGCCGGAGCTAACATTGGTTTCTACACCACACTCGCTTCAAGGATCGTCGGTGATTCCGGTCGAGTGCTTGCCATAGAAATGATGCCGGATACTGCATCTATCCTTCGTCAGCACTTGGCCTTGAATCAGGCTACCAACGTGACAGTGATTGAAAAAGCGCTCTCCGACACCGCAGGGCAAATGATTACAGCAAGAGTTCATGAGGGCCACTATGGTCAAGCCAGCATAGCCGGAGTGATTCACGGCGATGCTCGTGAAGCGACGGTGGAAACAACAACAATTTCTCAGGTGCTTGAAAATTTGACTCGCATTTCGTTGATGAAAATGGACTTGGAGGGCGCGGAATACATGGCCCTTCGAGGCGCAGGTGACGCCTTGGCGCGGGTTGACGCTATTTGTTTTGAACAATGGCAGGCGGACTCAAAAGTAGCCAACCAATTGCGTGACGCTGGCTTTATCGTATCTGCAATCGATGGGCGCAATCAGATCGCCGTCAAGGCATCGTCATGAGCAAAGATACAGCAGATTTGGGGCAAAAAATCGCCATCCTCTTGCCCGACCTCAGTGGCGGCGGGGTAGAGCGCATGAGAGTAATGAAGTCGCGCTCGTGGTTGGCGCGTGGTTTCGAGGTTGATTTTGTCCTTCTGCGAAAGCAGGGCGAACTCTTAGAGATCGTACCGCAAGAAGCCCAAGTGATCAGTTTGGGCGCCGAACTGTTTCGCAATGCGCTTTGGCCGCTATGTGCCTATCTCCGCCAGCATAGACCGTCCGTTTTACTCGTGGCGATGTGGCCTTTGACGGTCATAGCAATATTGGCACACCGCCTGGCAGGTCAACCAGGGCGCGTGATTGTATCAGATCATTCCGTGCTCTCTCTGTTGCCTGAAGCGCAAGGTTGGCGTAAGCGTTTCTTAATGCGTGCATCTATTGCATTAACCTACCCATTGGCACACCATCGTGTTGCCGTATCTAAGGGTGTGGCCGATAACATGGCTCGCTTAGGTTGGCTAAGTCGTCAGAAAATAACCGTCATCTACAACCCTGCTGCACGGGGTTACCTGCCAACAACGAACAATATTCCTGAACTTTGGGGTTCATTGCAGGGTAAGCGTGTTATCTCGGTGGGTACCCTTAAATCAGAAAAAAATCATGCCTACTAATTAATGCCTTCTCGCTTGTCTATAAAAAAATAAACGCTAGTTTGATCATATTAGGGGAAGGTAGTCTGCGACCAGAGCTAGAACAGTTGATTTCAAAACTGGAACTGTGCGATGCAGTAAAACTACCTGGTTTTGTGCTTGACCCTTATCCATGGTATCTGGAAGCCGACCTCTTTGTTTTATCTTCCCAGTATGAAGGTTTTGGTAACGTCATTGTTGAAGCAATGGAATGCGGTTTGCCAGTGGTATCCACGGATTGCAAAGCTGGCCCAAGCGAAATATTGAATGGGGGAGAGTATGGCAAACTCGTTCCTGTGGGCGATGTCAATGCTTTGGCTAAGGCGATGTTGGAAGCTTTGAGTGAACCACCGTCGCCTGATCGACAAAAGATGCGTGCTACTGAATTCAGTATCGACCGTGCATCGCAGATCTATCTAAAACTTTTTGATTTAACATGATTAATTATGAAAATTATTAACCCATTCAACGGGGAAAGACTAGATCGGTCTGGGGATTATTTAGTTGATTCTCTCGATAACAGTTATCCTATCGTGCGTGGGGTACCCCGCTTGGTGGGCGGGGATAATTACGCTGAAAATTTTGGCCTACAGTGGAACAAGTTTGCCAAGACACAACTTGATCGCGACCGCTTGGATATCAGCAAGCAGCGTTTTTTTGCCGAAACCCATTGGGATCGTGAATGTCTTAACGATAAACACATTCTTGAGGTGGGTTCTGGAGCAGGTCGATTTAGCAAAGTTGTACTAGAACATACTCAGGGAATCCTGTGGAGTGTTGATTACTCCGACGCGGTAACTGCAAATTATACTAACAATAGAGCTATTGCAGCAGATCGATTCCATCTGTTTCAGGCCAGCATTTATGAACTACCTTTTGAAGACAATAGCTTTGATAAAACCTTCTGCTTTGGCGTATTGCAACACACCCCTGATTTTGAAGCTTCGGTAAAAACACTGATTGCTAAAACAAAACCTGGTGGTGAAATCATTGTTGATTTTTATCCCATTAAGGGTTGGTGGACAAAGATACATGCCAAATATATTCTTCGGCCCATCATAAAACGACTAACTCATACACGTCTAATGGCACTGATAGAAGCTAACATTGACTGGCTGATTAAAGTCCACTTGGGTTTACATCGAATTGGTCTAGGGTTGCTCACTCGATTTCTACCGATAGTCGACATTAAAGGAACTATTCCTAAAAGTCTTTCATCGGCAGAATTAAGAGAGTGGGCTGTATTGGATACGTTCGACATGTTCTCACCAGAATATGATAACCCGCAACGAATTGCAGCGGTGATTTTAATGTTTGAGAGACATGGTGCCCAAGTTACCTTCGCGGGATTTGAGTCTTTTGATGGAGCGTCAGCCGCAGTGGTGCGCGGAGTCAAGCGCCGGTGAGTATCCTTTATATAAGCTACGACGGCATCCTCGAACCCCTCGGCCAATCACAAGTGCTCCGTTACCTGGAGCGCTTGGCGCGCGATCACAAAATCATCCTCATCAGCTTTGAAAAACCACACGACTGGGAACAGGTTGAGCGACGCGAAGCGTTACGCAATCAAATTCGTGCGGCGGACATTCATTGGATACCGCTGCGCTATCACAAGCGACCCAGCGCCTTAGCCACGGCCTTCGATATTGCTCAGGGCATTGTCGTCGGTTCATGGGTCGTGATGCGTCACCGTGTCCGTATCGTTCATGCTCGCAGTTATGTTCCATCGATCATAGCCCTCGCGCTTAAAAAAAAGTTTTTTTGCCTGAAATATATTTTCGACATGCGCGGCTTCTGGGCCGACGAGCGCGTGGATGGTGGTTTGTGGCCGGCTGGTGGGCGTCTGTATCGGGTTGCCAAAGGGTTCGAGCGGCGCTTTCTGCTGAATGCGGATTGCGTGGTGTCGCTGACCCAGGTGGCAGTGGACGAGATGCGCACGTTTCCGTATCTGCAGGGGCGCATGCCACGCTTCGAACTCATCACCACTTGCGCCGATCTGGAACTGTTCCGGCCAAGCCAGGATGATCCATCCCCCCTCCCGGCAGATCGACCTTTCATCCTGGGCTATGTCGGCTCGGTGGGCGTCTGGTATCTATTTGACGAGACTCTGCGCTGCTTTCAG
>JAKOWL010000162.1 GCA_029781535.1 Pseudomonadota bacterium | reverse complement strand
TTGTACCGCGGCGAAGGATGCGCTGAATCTGCTGCCCTTCGCTGATGCTGAGGTTTCTGGCGTACAGACACATAAGAACTCCCTTTCTCTGCAAAACAGCATGGAATCGGTTCCTTGTGTCTGTCTATATAATAACAGATTGTGCATGGCACAAGTCGCCAAATCGCAAATATTAAAAATATTTTTTTGAAACGGCACTAGCCCGTACGTGGTGCAGAATTATATAAATCTTGCCTCGGTTGCAAAGCATTCGGAAGAGCCTAGCGAAAGGCTGGCGGTGCTGGAGGACGTGGCTCAGTTTGCAGAAGGTTGCATTAATTCTGGCGAGTATGAGCATTTGTTGGCACCCATGGCCTACTGTACGGCCAAACTGTTTCATCTATTGCTCGACACTGAGAAGGCCAAGAGGTACTATGCAATGGCAGCAGAGAATGCAGGAGAAGGGGAATTCGGCAGCAATATAAAAAACTGGAGTCTTATGGCGGTTGGGCGAATTGAAAAGGGTGATTTCGCGAACATCGTGTCCCTTGCGTAGGGCGCGGAGTTCGCAGAGCAAATGAAGGCCATAAAGCGTGCAACTGCTGGGCTTTCCGATCAGGAACTGACTGGTTTGGGTTCTTCCCAACAGGTATCCGATAACAGGGTGGCGGTCGAAGGCACTGAAGAACCCGACGCGTTGGGTGATCAGTTCGGGGCAGAGAGTATATCTGTGGCGCCCGATAACAAAGCTCAGGCGATACATCATGGGGAAGGCAACCCATATCTCTTGTCTGCAGTCCTTGTACTTGTGTTGGTTATGGTATGTGGTTTTGGCATTTACAGGAAGTATATTCGCAAGGCGTAGTACCCTTATTCTTGTTTCGTGGCACGTGGCTTGAGAGCAGACCGGCCTTAATGGCAGCAACATGTAGCTGGACCGGCAACTGTTCAAATTAATTAGGGCTTGCTGAATAGATTGTAAGTTGCTGTTTTACAGTGGTATGCGTTTCGGTTATCGTCTGACAGGTGAATGGAATTGGCCGTTGATCGGCAAAAACCCTTGCACTTGGAGCTATAACCGAAAGTTGTGGATGGACAGATGAAAAAAGCGGCGTATCCTTGGGTAGTTTTTGACAAATTACTCATTAGAAAGGACACGCCACATGGAACAGAGTACAGCAGGAAGCCACAACTTGTCAATTGGGAGCCGTGATATTCTGACGGATATTCTTCGGCGGGGTGCTGAGGAAATGCTGGCCATGGCCATCGAAAACGAAGTTGCCGAGTACATCGCCCGCTATGCCGACCTTCGGGACAGCGAAGGGCATCGCCTGGTCGTTCGCAACGGTCATCTGCCCGCCAGAACGATTCAGACGGGGATTGGCGACATGGCGGTTCGCCAGCCGCGGGTC
>JAKOWL010000230.1 GCA_029781535.1 Pseudomonadota bacterium | reverse complement strand
GATGAAGTAATCCAGGCCGAAGCTCGCAAGAACGATCCCGAGAAACAGAAAAAGTACGAAGAAGAGCAAGCCGAGCAGGAGCGGGAGTGGCAGCGCTTCTGTCGGGCTCATCCCAATGATTTGTGGCAAATCGATCTGGCAACATTTTACATCCGTGGCCAGCACCGGGTCTGGCTGATCGACATCATCGACGACCATTCGCGTTTCATTGTTGGGTACAGCCTGGTGACCCAGGCTACTGCAGCTGCAGTAATGGAGACGCTGCGAGGCGCCTTCGTCAAGCATGGACTGCCTAAAGAAATTCTGACCGATCAAGGAGCGCAATTTGCCACGTGGAAAGGAATAACACAGTTTCAGAAGTTCTTAGGCCACTTGGGCATTCACCATACCATGGCCCGCTCACATCACCCTCAGACTTGTGGGAAAATAGAGGCTTTTCATCGCAGCATCAAACGTGAGCTCATTGACGTGGAGCGGTTTGTTAGTCAGGAAGAGGCTGCCCAGCGTATCGCCGCATACGTTGATCATTACAACTATGGCCGGCCACACCAGGGCATTGGCGGTTTCACTCCGGCTGACCGCTACTTTGGCATCGCCGAGGAAGTGAAACGGCATCTACAGGAGCGTAAAGCGTTAGGCAACGAAGCCGTTGCTGCGGGAAAACCGCCTGCTATCTTTCTTATGGGCAGGCTTTTCGGTCACCTGGTGCGTGTTCAGGATGAGGCTGGCCGCCTGGTTATTCATCTCGACGGTCGACAGGTCTACAATGCCGATCTGACACCGCAACAGATCACGGAAGCCGCCGGACCGGCTGGTAAAACAGACGACGCGGCCTGACAAAAAAGAAAATCTTGGAAAGATAAAGGGGATTCTCCGTCGAAGTTGGTGTATGACGCAACAACCGAAAAGGAGAATCCCCTTTGCCATCAACTTTACTGCAATCTGACACCTCTGACAAGCCCCAGAATCAATCCAAACGCGATCTTGGTCCAAATGGACAGGTGATTGTACAAGTCCTCGCAGGCAGCCTCGCTGCTTCGGATGCGGCTATAAAACTGGGTATGTCCCGCCAGGCAATTAATAGGTGGCTGAACCGTGCAGCAGATGGCATCAAAACAGCCCTTACACCAAAGAAACCCGGCCCAGCGCCGATGCAACCAATAAATTCTCCACAGTTGGCTGCCGCACAGCATGAAATTAAAAAATTACGTCAAAAAATAGCCTCCCTGGAAGCAATCCAACTACTGCTGTTGGCCTTGCTTAAGGCGGCGGGGATGTTACCCGATTTTCGTTATCTTCGCCTTTCTCCAGAACAAAAACTAAGTTTGGTCGAGTTAATGAACTCATTTGTGGCTGCCGGCGGTTTTGCCAAGACCTTTGCCGAGACAATTGGCCAGACCTATTCTAAGCTGCTCAAATGGCGCAAA
>JAKOWL010000228.1 GCA_029781535.1 Pseudomonadota bacterium | reverse complement strand
TTTGGCTTGGTTGGGTCTTGGCGCTGCGGCTCCGATTATAGGATTGCTTTTCGCGTATTGCGCTGCCGTTGTGCTATTTGCTCTTGGTGCCTGGCGTGGCATCACTCCCCGCTGGCCACATTCTGAGGCCCTAAGAGCCCAGTTGCGTTACGGATTACCACTGATAGTTACCTTTGCATTGGCCTGGGTGGTATCTGGCTCAGATCGCCTGATAATTGCAGTGCTTCTCAATGAGAGTGCGGTTGGCAGGTACGCCGCCGGCTATGATCTGGCTTTCCAGAGCTTAACAGTGCTATTAACCATTATCAACACAGCTGCCTACCCTTTGGCTGTAAATGCAATGGTGCAGGGGGGCAAAGATGCTGCCCGCAAACAGCTTGAACAAAATGGCCAGTTGATTATCGCGGCCGCTTTTACAGGCGGTGCAGGTCTTATCGCATTAAATCCATATCTCGTTAATATTTTGATCGGTGAGGAGTTTCGTTCCACCTCACTGGCTATATTGCCATGGGTGGCTTTTGCTGCTGCTATAGCAGGCATCAAGTCATACCATTTTGACCTCGCTTTCCAACTCAGTTGCAAGAGCTACTGGCTAGCCTTAACCGGAGGCGTGGCCGCAATTATAAATATTGTTCTTAATCTGTTGCTTATCCCTTCTTTTGGAATCGTTGGGGCTGCCTGGGCAACGTTGGCATCATATGGTATTGCCGCCATCACGAGTGCATGGCTGGGATCGCGATTAAATTTCATGCCATACGTAATACCTCTACTCGCCAAGGCAGTGATCGTTGCCGGCATGGTCGGAATCACGGCTTGGCTCAGTGCAGGGTTGAGCGAAGAGACTTGGATGGCGCTTATGTTTGGATTGTTATCTGGGATAGTTATGGCATTTTTAGCCAGTTTGCTGATGAATTTGTGTGGCTTGCGCACGATAGTACTCGTTCGCTTGAAATGTCGATTCTTTGAAGCTGGAGCTCGATGAAGCTGACTCATCCAGTAGTGGGTTCACTGAAAGCTGAATTCTATAAAGGCTGGTTGGCAGCGACAGGGAGAACTGCTCAGGAGTCATTCCTCAAG
>JAKOWL010000227.1 GCA_029781535.1 Pseudomonadota bacterium | reverse complement strand
AATGAGTTCCCCATGAAGTTTGCTCTGCTTTATGATGCTGTGAAACGCAATCGGTCAGATGGTGCGATTGTGCGTTTCACTACGCAGATATATCGTTCAGAGGCAGAAGCGGATGCAACCCTGACCGAAGTCATTCGCCTGAGCTACCCGCAATTCTCAAAATTCATCCCAGATTAACATGCAAACGATTTTAGTGACTGGCGGCAGCGGATATATCGGATCGCATACGTGTGTAACTCTCCTGAATGCCGGCTACGATGTAGTAATACTTGATAATCTTTGTAATAGCAAGGCTACTGTAGTCAACCGCATCGAAACGATTGCAGGCAAGAAAGTCACTTTCATCCAAGGGGATGTGCGTGATAAAGCTTGCCTTCAAGCTTTATTCAAGCAGCATCAAGTACATGCGGTCATCCATTTTGCCGGATTGAAAGCGGTAGGTGAATCAGTCGCCAACCCACTTAAATATTACGATAACAATGTGATGGGAAGTTTAAGCCTATTAGAGGTAATGGCTGAGCATGCTGTCAAAACGTTTGTTTTTAGTTCTTCTGCCACAGTGTATGGTTTTTCTGACGAAAAGCCGATTCCAGAGACCTCGCCACTCACGCCCTATAATCCGTACGGCCGTACAAAACGGATGGTGGAACAGATGCTGGAGGATTTGCACGCTTCAGATCCCAAATGGAATATAGCGTTACTCCGTTACTTTAATCCAGTTGGTGCGCATGAGAGCGGCCAAATCGGTGAAGATCCCAACGGCATCCCGAACAATCTGATGCCTTATGTTTCTCAGGTAGCCATTGGCAAACTGAAGGAACTCAGTGTGTTTGGTAATGATTACCCTACGCCGGATGGTACCGGAGTGCGTGATTATATCCACGTGATGGATTTGGCATTAGGTCACGTCGCTGCGTTGCAGGCATTTACACAACACCCTGGGCTATTAACAATAAATCTTGGTGCGGGCAAAGGCTATAGCGTGTTAGACTTAATTAGAGCGTTTGAACGTGCTAACGGAGTAACCATCCCGTATCGCATCGCACCACGGCGTGCGGGCGATATTGCAATCTATTTTGCTGATGCGCAATTGGCGAAAAAACTGCTGAATTGGGAAACCAAACGAAATCTGGAAGACATTTGCCGGGATACATGGCGGTGGCAAACACAAAACCCAAACGGATTTTCTTAAAAGGGAATTACTTGAAAAACAATTCTTCGGAGAATTGGTTTTTGGTGCCCAGAAGAGGACTCGAACCTCCACATCTTTCGATACTAGTACCTGAAACTAGCGCGTCTACCAATTCCGCCATCTGGGCATCAGGTTAAGCGGCGCATTTTATAGAAAGCACACAACTTGTCAATTAAAAAACAGCATTCTGGCAAAAAAAATCTCGCAAAACATCAAAATCTGCGACAAACAGACCCGCACGCAAAACGTGAGGCGGCAAAATATGACAAGCCATTGCCTAGCAGGGAACTGATTCTACAAGTGCTCTCCGAACAGGGCGTTCCTTTGAGTGTGGACCAATTGGCGCAATTGCTGAACATCAAAA
This sequence comes from Pseudomonadota bacterium, assembly GCA_029781535.1. Classification (GTDB taxonomy): domain Bacteria; phylum Pseudomonadota; class Gammaproteobacteria; order Burkholderiales; family Methylophilaceae; genus Methylophilus. The sequence continues at coordinate 3,305 of JAKOWL010000227.1, read as the reverse complement.
AGAATGAGCATGAGAGTTTTGGCAAAAGGCTTGGTGCTATGGAACGGGACGGCCAGATCATGCAGAACCGAAAAGGCGCTTTATGCTTGACCGAGAAGATTCACGTGCTCGCGGGGGTGGTGCAAGGGCATCCGGATGGTTTTGGCTTCCTGATCCCGGACGACAAGCAAAAACATCCTGAAGACATATTCCTTTCAGCACGTGAGATGCAGCAAGTGATGCATGGCGACCGGGCCATGGTACGCATCACCGATGTTGACAGAAAAGGCCGCCCGGAGGGCAAGGTAGTCGAGGTGCTGGAGCGTGCCAATAAAACCGTCGTAGGGCGTGTTGTGCGCGGGCAAGGGGTGACTATCGTCGCTGCCGAGGATAAACGTATAAGTCAGGACATTCTGGTGCCCTACCATATGGATATGGGCGCTAAGGTTGGTCAGGTCGTCGAGGTGGAACTGACCGAACAGCCTTCCAGCCACGCCTATCCGATGGGGCGCATTGTACAGATATTGGGAAACTATGCTGACAGCGGCATGGAGATCGAGATTGCATTACGCAAACACAAGCTGCCGCATATATTCAAACCAGAGACGATTGCGTTGGCGGAGAACTATCCTAAAACCGTACAGCCAGCGGATTACAAAGGCCGGGTTGACTTGCGCGAGTTGCCATTGGTTACTATCGATGGCGAGACCGCGAAGGATTTTGACGATGCCGTTTTTGCCGAGCCGCAAGGCAAGGGGTGGAGGCTGGTCGTGGCGATTGCCGATGTCAGCTTCTATGTCAGACCTGAAGATGCCTTGGATAAGGAGGCTTTTGAGCGTGGCAACTCGGTCTACTTCCCAAGGCGCGTCATCCCTATGCTGCCTGAGGCGCTTTCTAATGGCTTATGCTCGTTGAATCCGGATGTCGAGCGCCTTTGTATGGTCTGCGATATGCAGATTGACGGCATGGGGGCTATCAAGCAATACAAGTTCTATCCCTCGGTGATGCGCTCCAAGGCGCGGATGACTTACACCAAAGTCGCCGACATGATCGAGAATCCGCAAGGCGATACAGCACAGGAGTACGCGTGGCTGATGCCACATATCCAGCACTTGGACGCGCTGTTCAGGGTGATGCTGACGCAAAGGGAAAAACGTGGTGCCATTGAGTTCGAGTCGTCCGAGACGATGATGATATTCAACGACCAGGGGAAGATAGAGCGCATCGTCCCCAGTACTCGTAATGATGCGCACCGCCTGATTGAGGAATGCATGCTGGCCGCCAACGTGTGTGCCGCAGACTTCCTGCTTGAAAAAGAGCATGCTGCGTTATACCGCATCCACGAAGGGCCAACACCGGAAAAATTGGAAGCACTGCGGACATTCCTAGGCGAAGTCGGTTTTGGTATCGGCGGCGGCGAGAAACCGCATGCCAAGGATTACGGCAAGGTCATGCAGCGTATCAAGGGGCGTCCGGATGAGCAGTTGCTGCAAACCGTGCTGTTGCGTTCCATGCAGCAGGCTGTCTATAGTCCGGACAACGTGGGCCACTTTGGTCTAGCCTATGAGGCTTACACACACTTCACTTCGCCGATACGGCGCTATCCGGATTTGCTGGTGCATCGCGCCATCAAGGCTGTGCTGAATAATGAGAAATATGAAGCCAAAAACTGGCAGCAGTTGGGCGTGCATTGCAGCATGACCGAGCGCCGGGCCGATGAGGCGACGCGCGACGTCACCAACTGGCTCAAATGTTTCTACATGCAGGACAAAGTAGGTGAAGTGTTTGAGGGGACGGTTTCTGGCGTGACGAGTTTTGGTTTGTTTGTCGCTTTGGATGGTGTTTATGTTGAAGGTCTGGTGCACGTGACCGACCTAGGTAACGATTATTTCCAGTATGATAAAGCCCGCCATGAGATGATAGGTGAGCGCACGGCAGTTCGCTATCGCCTTGGCGACCGGCTGACAGTGAAAGTGGCGCGTGTGGATCTGGAAACCAGCAAGATAGATTTCACGCTGGTAGGTAAGTTGAAGAAAAAGGAATAGTAGTATGGCGGAGACGCGTATCCTGTTTGGCTTTCATGCCGTATTGAGCCGTATGCGGCAGCATGGGGGCAGCATTCAGGAAATATTGATAGATAAGGATCGTGTCGATCCCCGGATGAAAGACCTGCTGCAGATGGCGGAACAAGCCAATATCCGTGTCATGCAGGTAGAACGCAGCCGTCTGGACGGTATGGCGGGCAGGGAAGGCCGCCATCAGGGCGTCATCGCACGAGTCGTGGATACTGCCATTCCTTACAAGGATATCCACGATATCCTGGAAGCGGATCTGGATGAAGCGCCATTCTTCCTGGTGCTCGATGGTGTGGAGGACCCGCACAATCTGGGCGCCTGTCTGCGCGTTGCCGATGCGATGGGTGTGCACGCCGTCATCGCGCCCAAGGATCGTGCGGTGGGCTTGAATGCTACCGTGCGTAAAGTGGCCTGCGGTGCTGCCGAGACCGTACCGTTCATCGCGGTCACTAACTTGGCGCGGACTTTGCGCGAATTGAAAGATGCCGGTGTATTTGTCGTCGGCACTACCATGGATGCGCCAAGCACGTTGCATAACACCAAGCTGGACGGACCTATCGCACTGGTGCTGGGCAGTGAAGGTGAGGGTATCCGGCGGCTCACTGCCGAGACCTGCGATGCATTAGTGACGATACCGATGTTCGGCAGCGTGGAAAGCCTGAATGTCAGTGTTGCTAGCGGTATTTGCCTATATGAGGCGCGCAGACAGCGTCAGCTGAAGAAGTAGCTTTTCCAATCGTTTTCGCCCGAGGGAAAATATGCCGCTGGAAGCTAATCTGCATGCGGCTTCCAGAGGTGCTTTCGGAAAGCTCCTCAGATGTTCAGGGTTTTGAGTGTGTGCTGGCGGATATTGCGCAGCAAGCTGACGTCATCGATCAGCGATTTCCCATAGGCTGGAATCATCGTTCTCAGTTGACTTGCCCATCCACTCTCCATTTGCGCGGGAAAACATTTTTCCAGCACCTGCAGCATAGCCTGCACACTCACTGATGCGCCGGGAGATGCACCCAACAGCGCGGCCAGGCTGCCATCTTCTGCAGTGACGATTTCGGTGCCGAATTCCAGCTTGCCCCAGTTTTGCTCGCAATGTTTGATGATCTGCACACGCTGACCGGCTTCTGCCAGCGCCCACTCGTCAGATTTCGCTTGCGGCAGGAATTCTCGCAAGGTTTCCATGCGCTGTGCATGGGTCTGGCGCGCTTCCTTGATGAGGTATTTGGTCAGGTCGACATTGTTCTTGCCAACCCCAAG
>JAKOWL010000226.1 GCA_029781535.1 Pseudomonadota bacterium | reverse complement strand
GTTGGTGATCATTATCTTTTTAGTGGTCAGTGCCACTTTCTCCCGTACGAGCGAGCTGAAAATCAACTTGCCAACCGCTGAAGCCAACAGTCCGCAAGAAAAATCGCTGACCATCACCGTTGAAGTGGATGCTGCAGGACATTATGTGGTGAATGGCAGTGCGGTGGCTAATCCTGATGTGGATTCGATTGCCAGCGCTTTGCAAAAGGCGGCTGGCAGCGGTAAAGAGCCTACTATCATCATCAATGCGGATGCCAAGGCTACGCATCAGTCAGTTATCAATGTGATGGAAGCATCACGCATTGCCAATTACACACATATCACTTTTGCTACCCAGGCGAACGCAGGTAAATAATATTCGAACGCATTCGTCTACATTTGCCTTCGACTGATGACCTATGTCGAACCGAGAACGCAAAAAAAAACCGACACCGCATATCACCAACGCAAAAGCTTTATATCTAAGGCTTTTTCGTTATGCCTGGCAATACAAGTTCTTTTTTCTGGTTACCATTGTTGCCACAGCGATACTTTCCCTGAGTAATACCGCTTTTTTGGCGCTGATCAAAGAAGTGACGGATAAGGGGTTTGTACAAAAGGATGCTTCACAAAAGCTAACATTGCCCTTGATGCTGTTTGGGTTGATGGTAGTGCGCGGTTTCGCGGGACTGGTTTCTTTTTACAGTAACCGTCTGGTTGCACGACGCATGGTAGAAACGATGCGTAAACAGGCATTTGGCCGATTGATGCAGTCCCCGGTGAACTATTTCGATACGAGTACGACAGGGGTGCTGGTGTCGAAACTCACTTATGATTCCGAACGGCTATCCAGCGTCTGTACACGTACTTTGATGAACGTGCTGCGGGATGTCATGACGGCGATAGGGCTGATCGCCTATATGCTGTATCTGGATTGGAAGCTGACTTTGGTGTTCGCAGTCGTAACGCCTTTCATGGCGCTTTATCTGCGCAAAATTACGCCAAAGCTGCGTGAGACGGCGAAACGTGTGCAGCTGAAGATGGGCGAGATGACCAAGGTGGCGGAAGAAGCCATATCCGGGCAACGCATCGTCAAGATATTTGGCGCGCAAGAATATGAGAATCTACGCTTTGGGGATGTAGTTACCCGCAATCGCGAGCTGGAACTTCGTTCCGCGCGCATTTCCGGCTTGAGCAGCTTTGTGATCGAGATTCTTGCCGCGCTGGCACTGGCCATGGTGGTTTACTATGCGCTTGGGCAGTTTACTGTGGGTGAGTTCGCCGCATTTGTCGGTGCTTTGCTGATGCTGATTGCGCCAATCAAACATATCTCTGCGGCGAATGAGGATTTTCAGATTGGCCTGGCAGCTGCACAGAGTGTATTCGATGTGATAGATACCCCTTCCGAAGTCAATGAAGGTACCAAGACCTTGGATAAGGCACGCGGCGAAATCGAATTCAAGCACGTGACGCTGCAATATGAAAATGCCAAAAGTCCTGCATTGAATGATTTGAGCTTTAAAGTGTATCCGGGCGAAAAGGTGGCATTGGTAGGTAAGTCCGGTGGCGGAAAAACTTCTTTGGTGAACCTGTTGCCAAGGTTTTATGAAATACAGCAAGGCACAATTTTGCTCGATGGTGTCGATGTCCGTGCGCTGGAACTCACCAATCTGCGGGCGCAATTTTCACTAGTGAGCCAGGATATCGTGCTGTTCAATGATACCGTGTTCAATAATATAGCTTACGGTGCACTTAAGAACTCTACCGAAGAAGACGTCATGGCTGCCGCTAAAGCAGCGCATGCCTGGGAGTTCATTCAACATCTGCCCAATGGCTTGCAGAATGAGATTGGTGATCGTGGCGTAAGGCTCTCGGGTGGGCAACGCCAGCGTATTGCGATTGCTCGTGCTATCCTGAAGAATGCCCCGATTCTGTTATTGGACGAAGCGACCTCTGCGTTGGACAGTGAATCCGAGATGCATGTGCAGGCAGCCTTGGATAACCTGATGCAGAACAGAACGACATTGGTCATCGCCCACCGCCTGAGTACAATCGAGAATGCAGACCGTATCCTGGTCATGGAGCATGGGCGTATCATCGAGTCCGGTACACATCAGGAACTGTTGGCACAAAACGGTTATTACACCAAGTTATACCAAAAAGAGTTTGCAACCTAGTCTATGGGTGAAAAACTTCATCAAGAGATTCTGCATGCCTGGAAAAGCAAAAATGCCTTGTTTTATGGGGTATTGATTCCACTTTCCTGGTTGTTTGGTCTATTGGTGTTCTGTCGGCGTTGGCTCTATCGCCATGGCATATTGAAAGTACATGCACTGCCTGTTCCAGCCATTGTGGTTGGTAACATCAATCTGGGCGGTAGCGGCAAGACTCCTATGGTGATTTGGTTGGTACAGCAGCTACGCGCCCAAGGCTATCATCCGGGAGTCGTCAGCCGCGGTTATGGAGGCACTGTGACCGAGCCTACGGCAGTGACGGAGTCTAGCCTGCCGACACAGTTGGGTGACGAACCTGTGCTGATTGCGACCAGGACGGGTGCGCCTGTATGGGTCGGCCGCAACCGGGTAGAGGTGGCACAAGCCTTATTGCAGGCCAATCCACAGTGCGATGTCATCATCACTGATGATGGCTTGCAGCATTATCGTTTGAAGCGCGACATGGAGATTGCCGTGGTGGATGCTGCGCTTAATCTACGGCGCGCCCGCATGCTGCCTGCGGGGCCATTGCGTGAGCCGCCAAGCCGCTTGAAAGAGGTAGATGCAGTAGTCATCAACGGCGGAGACGATACACAAGCTGGCACCTATTCCATGCGTCTCGCAGGGCAGGTGTTTTACAATCTGGCAAATCCGGCGACGAGAGCCAAACCGGAAGATTTTAAACGCAAGAGCATCAAGGCGATGGCGGGGATTGGCAATCCTGAGCGTTTTTTCGAACATTTGCGCAGCATTGGCCTGACCTTTGCCAGTGTGGCTTTTGATGACCACCATCCGTTTAGTGCGCAAGATTTGGCGCAGATGGATTGCGATGTGTTAATCATGACTGAGAAAGATGCCGTAAAATGCAAGCCATACGCACAGGCGCATCATTGGGTTTTACCAGTAGAGGCGCAAGTTTCGCAAGGCTTGCTGGATCAGGCGCTGGAGATTTTAAAGAAAGGCAGTCAACATCATGGATGAGAATTTGTTGAAGATACTGGTGTGTCCCATTACCAAAGGACCATTGATTTATGACAAGGCAAAGCAAGAGCTCATTTCAAAGACGGCGCGTTTGGCATACCCGATACGCGATGGCATTCCGGTGATGCTGGAGGATGAAGCCAGGCGTTTGGAAGAACACGAGTATCTGGATAAATAGCCTCAGGATAAAAGCAATGTTCAAAGTCGTCATTCCTGCACGTTATGCCAGCACCCGCTTGCCGGGCAAGCCTTTGCTGGACATTGCCGGCAAGCCGATGGTGGTGTGGGTGGCTGAGCAGGCTATGAAAAGTCAGGCGGAACAGGTGGTGGTTGCCACCGATTTCGGGAAGATTGCGGATATTGTGGAGTCTTTTGGTTATCAGGCTGTGATGACGCGTATCGACCATGCATCAGGCACAGATCGTATCGCCGAAGTGGCCGATAAGCAGGCCTGGCAAGATGAGGCGATCGTGGTGAATGTGCAGGGTGATGAGCCGCTGATAGATCCCCAGTTGATCAATGAGGTGGCCTTGACCTTGGCGCATAACCGCGAAGCGGTGATGGCTACGGCTTGCCATCCCATCCACGATGAAGCTGCTTTTTTGAATCCCAACATCGTCAAATTAGTGATGGATGCCAATGGCAATGCACTGTATTTCAGTCGTGCGCCTATCCCATATCCACGCGACGAGGCTCATAAGCTGAATATCAAGGCACATCGGCATATCGGTATCTATGCCTATCGCGTCGGCTTTTTGAAACAATATGCCAACCTGGAAGTGACGGAACTGGAAAAGACCGAAAGTCTGGAACAGCTGCGCGTATTATTCCATGGTTACAAAATCGCAGTCACCATCACTGATAATGCACCTGCCAGCGGTGTAGATACACAGGCTGACCTGGATTACGTGCGCAGCGTGATCCAGCCATCCATATAGTCTTAGCCTGATTATCCTCACGCGCGTTCATTGCCAGGATCAATGCCCTGGAAGGTAAGCGATAAGCGGCTTTCAGGCTGACTGTTATTCCAATGAAAGTAAAGCGATGACTTTAACGCCTAAGCGTTACGAAACATGAAGTAGACGGCGCCCAACAGGCATAGGCCCGCCCAGACGAAATCCTGTTTGAGCGGCTGGTGCATGTAGAAGATAGCGAACGGGACGAATACGCTCAGAGTGATCACCTCCTGCAACACCTTCAATTGCCCGAGCGGGAGCGCGGTATAGCCGATGCGGTTGGCAGGGACCTGAAACAGGTATTCAAACAAGGCGATCCCCCAGCTGGCCAATGCGGCAACGATCCAGGGTTTGTTGCTCAGGTTCTTCAGATGTGCATACCAGGCGAATGTCATGAAGACATTGGAAATGGTCAGCAGCAGGATGGTTTTAACAATAGCGGGCATGTATTGTTACAGGCAGGCTATTTCTTGCGGTTCCACACGACCTCGTCATTGAATGCATAGGGGTGGCACAGGCTGGCATCAAAGCCTTGCACCTCTTTCATGTACTTGTACAGCGCATCGTAGCTCGAAGCAGGTTTTTTTACGGTGAAATATTTTCCGTTCGAGCAGGCAACGAACAGCTTGGCGGGTGGTGCAGCAAGAAACTCCTGATATGCCTTGCGTCCTGCCTCGGTGTTTTTGGAGAGGTAGGGTAGCGCATCTACGTCATTGATATCGATGACGTTTTTTGCATTGTCTTTATTACCGGAAGGTGCGGCCGCGGAGACAGGTTCTGTTTTTACACCAAGCGGCGGATTGCTGCCATACTGCACACTGCCGTCCTTGTCTTTCCATTTGTAGGTTTCGGCTTGCGTGTTAATCGCAAGCAAAAGCAGTATTAAGGGGAGTTTCCGCATGGCAGGCTCCTTTAAGTTTAGACGGCGTCTTCGCCGGTTTCACCGGTGCGGATACGGATGACTTGCTCAACCGCCGAGACGAAGATTTTGCCATCACCGATCTTGCCGGTGTGTGCCGCTTTGGTGATCGCCTCGATTGCGGCGTCTACCATATTGTCCGCCAGCACCAGTTCCAGTTTGATCTTGGGCAGAAAATCTACCACATATTCAGCGCCGCGATAAAGCTCCGTATGGCCTTTCTGGCGGCCAAAGCCTTTTACTTCCGTCACAGTCAGGCCTGTTACACCAATCTCGGACAGAGATTCACGTACTTCATCCAGTTTGAAAGGCTTAATAACGGCTTCGATTTTTTTCATGTAGGTTCCTCGTCTTAATGAGTGACTGCGTTCATTTTACTAGTTAAATTGTAACTTACAAGTAATTGGGTAGCGCCTGTCCTTGCCAAAGCCACGTTCGGTGATCCTTACCCCCACCGGGGCTTGGCGGCGCTTATATTCGTTACGGTCGATCAGGTTGGTGACGCGGTTAACGTCTTGTTCCTTGAACCCCAGCTTGATAATGGCCTGGCGGCTCATGTCTTCCTCGACATATGCCTGCATGATGGCGTCCAGGATGTCATATGGCGGCAAACTGTCCTGATCGGTCTGATTGGCACGCAGTTCTGCGCTAGGCGCGCGGGTGATGATGCGTTGAGGAATGATTTTGCCCAGACTGTTGCGGTAATCAGCCAGCCGGTAGACCAGCGTTTTTGGTACATCTTTGAGCAGCGAGAAACCGCCAGCCATGTCACCATACAGCGTGCTATAACCGACTGCCATCTCAGACTTGTTGCCGGTGGTGAGGACGATACTACCGAATTTGTTGGAGAGCGCCATCAGCAGCATACCGCGGATACGCGCCTGCAGATTCTCCTCGGTGGTGTCGAATGGCAGGTCGCCAAATTCCGGCGCCAATGCCTCGCGGAACTCTTCGAATAAGCCTTTGATAGGGATCTTGCTGTATTTGACGTTGACCAGGTTCGCCATTTCCACCGCGTCATCCACGCTCATGCTAGAGGTGAATTCGGAGGACATCAGCACGACTTTTACGCGTTCCGCGCCCAATGCATCTACTGCGATGGCAAGTGTCAGCGCAGAATCAATCCCGCCCGAAAGTCCCAATACAACACCCGGGAAGCCGTTCTTGTTCACATAATCGGCCAGACCAAGCTTGAGCGCTTCATATACGGATTCCTCCAGACTTGCTTTGGGCGTAATGTTGGCGGGCACCGGGTCGCCGTTCGTAATCTCGATGATCTCAAGCGCTTCGGTAAACGAAGGTAATTGCTGTGTCACCTTGCCTTGGTGGTTGAGCACGAATGATGCGCCATCGAACACCAGTTCATCCTGCCCGCCGACCATGTTGGCGTAGAGGATTGGCAAACCCGTTTCCTTGGCGCGGCTGGCAATGACTTCATAACGCGTTTCGAGCTTATCTATATGGTAGGGTGACGCATTCAGAGTGAGCAGGAATTCCGCGCCGGCTTGTTTGGCCTTGAGGGCAGGGCCAACTTCCCAGCCATCTGCACAGATCAGGATGCCAAGCCTGATTCCTTCGTGGGACCAGACGAGCGGCGTGTCGCCTGCTTTAAAGTAACGTTCTTCATCAAATACGCTGTAGTTTGGCAGGATCTGTTTATGATAGGTTGCCTGGACTTGACCGTTTTCGATGATGGAAGCGGCGTTATAAAGTTTGCCATCATGTTGGTGCGGGTGGCCAACTACCAGCGTGATATTCTTGATCTGCGCTGCAAGCCTCACCAATTCTAGTTCGCAGGCATGGTTGAAATCTTCGCGGAACAATAAGTCTTCCGGCGGGTAACCGCAAAGCGCCAATTCAGGCGCGATGAGCAGGGATGCACCGGCTGTTTGCGCATTGAGAGCATATTGCAGGATTTTCTCCGCATTGGCACGCATGTCACCGACGATGCAGTTAATCTGCGCAATCGCAATTTTGAGCGACTTAGTATTTTCCACCGGCATCTTTAATAAGTTTTATGATTTCCGGATTGCCGTTTTTCAGGGCATATACATAAGCCGTCAATCCGTATCTGTCACGCGCTTTGACATCGGCCTGGTGCGACAGCAGCAAGCTGACCATTTCGACTGAATCGCCATTCACAGCCAGCTGCAGTAAGGGTGTGCCTTCTGAGTCCTCATGGTTAACATCGGCACCGCTCTTGAGCAGCACTTTAGCAACTTCTACCTGATTCTTTTTGACTGCCCAAGTTAACGCTGTCCAATGGGACAAGTCTTGTGCATCAACGGTAGCGCCTTTTTGCAATAGCAACTCTACAGCAGGAGCCTGTCCGGCGCGCGCGGCATACATCAATGGGCAAGCGCCAAGCCGGTCAAATACATCTGGTTTCGCGCCGCTGTTTAACAGGCGCTCGATGGTGGGCAGGTCTCCGCTTTTAGCCGCGTACATCAACGGTGTTTTTCCGTCATCCGTCTTGGCGTTAGCATCGGAGCCTTTTTCCAGCATCATGCCCACAATCTCGCTAAAGCCGCTGGTGGAAGCCATGCCAAATGCGCTCCATCCGTTATCGTCGCGGATTTTTGGGTCGGCCCCATGATTAAGTAGCACTTTAACAGTCTCGATATAATTCTTTTTTGTAGCAAACATAAGGGCTGTCCAGCCGCCATTGTCCTTGGCATTGACATCAGCGCCTTTATTGATAAGTGCTTCGGCCACATCAGCATGGTTTTTTCGTGCAGCGTACATGAGGGCAGTGATGCCGTCGGTGTCTTTGATATTCGGGTTTGCACCGCTTTCCAGCATGGCTTTTACGGTGTTGATATCCCCTTTTGCTGCTACTGTGAGCAGATAGTCGATATCCGCTGCCAGCACATGTGTGCTAAGCAGCAAGCCTATCAGAGAGAATCGCAATGTTTTCCACATATTTATTTGGCCTGTATCGCGGCCAGTACCGCTTCACCTAGGGTGGCAGGAGAGTTCGCCATAACGACCCCGGCACGTTCAAGCGCCGCAATTTTATCTGATGCCTTGCCGGAACCACCGGAGATAATCGCCCCAGCATGTCCCATGCGTTTGCCTTTTGGCGCTGTCAAACCGGCAATGTAGCCTGCCACGGGTTTGCTTACGTGTGATTTGATGAAGTCTGCTGCAGCCTCTTCATCGCTGCCGCCAATTTCGCCTACCATGATGATGGCTTCGGTTTCCGGGTCATCTTCAAACATTTCCAGACACTCAATGAAGTTCAGCCCTTTGATCGGGTCGCCGCCAATGCCGATGCAGGTACTTTGACCAAGCCCAAGCGCAGTGGTTTGATGCACGGCTTCGTAAGTCAGCGTGCCTGAGCGTGATACCACGCCTACCTTGCCGCGTTTGTGGATGCTGCCGGGCATGATGCCTATCTTGCATTCGTCCGGTGTGATGATGCCAGGGCAGTTCGGGCCGATCAGTTTGGCCCCATTGGCGCGCAGTGCTGCTTTGACGTTGAGCATATCCAATACCGGGATGCCTTCGGTAATACACACAATCAGGGCAATGCCAGCATCCGCCGCTTCCAGGATGGAATCTGCAGCAAAAGCAGGTGGGACGTAGATCACGCTGGCATTGGCCTGTGTATCACGCACCGCATCCCGCACGGTGTTGAAGACGGGCAAGTCCAGATGGGTCTGGCCACCTTTGCCAGGCGTGACGCCGCCTACCATCTTTGTGCCATAGGCCAGTGCCTGTTCCGAATGGAACGTGCCTTGTTTGCCGGTAAAGCCTTGGCAAATCACGCGGGTGTTTTTATCGACAAGAACGCTCATGCTACCGCCTTTACTGCCTGTTTTGCAGCATCTGTCAGATTCTCAGCCGAAATGATATTCAAGCCACTTTCTCGCAGCATTTGTTTCCCTAGATCCACATTTGTACCTTCTAAACGCACGACGACCGGAATCGTCATACCTACTTCCTTCACGGCGGCGATGATGCCTGCAGCAATGATGTCGCAGCGCATGATGCCACCGAAGATGTTGACCAGAATCGCTTTGACGTTCTGGTCGGCCAAAATAATTTTAAAAGCTTTGCTCACAGTCTCTGCCGTCGCACCACCGCCGACGTCCAGAAAGTTGGCTGGCTCGCCGCCATGAAGCTTGATCAAGTCCATAGTCGCCATTGCCAAGCCTGCACCGTTGACCATACAGCCAATATTGCCATTCAATGCAATGTAGTTGATGCCCGCTTCATGTGCGGCAGCTTCTTTTGGATCTTCTTGACTCATGTCGCGTTGTTCAGCCAATGCTTTTTGGCGGTACAGGGCATTGTCATCCACACTCATCTTGCAGTCGAGTGCGACTAGTTTCCCTTCGGTTGTCACGATGAGCGGATTGATTTCCAGAAGACTTAAGTCATTGTCCTTGAATAATTTATATAAGCCTTTTAATAGCTTGGTGAAAGCGCTGATCTGGTCACCGCTCAGGTCAAGCCTGAAAGCAATATTGCGTGCTTGAAAATCCACCAGTCCATTGAGAGGGTCGCATACTTCTTGCAGAATCTGCTCGGGATGTTTGGCTGCGATTTCCTCGATATCCATCCCCCCTGCAGCTGAAGCGATGACTACGATCCGTTCCAGGGTACGATCTACCAGCATAGAGAGGTAGAGTTCGCGAGCGATGGGCAAAGTTTGCTCAATCAACACCTGATTTACCGGCTGGCCATCAGGGGCATTCTGATACGTCACCAGTTTTTTGCCTAATAGTTGATCGGCAATTTCAGCAGCTTCATTTGCTGATTTGACGACTTTGACCCCACCGGATTTACCTCTTCCGCCGGCATGGATTTGTGCTTTTACTACCCATGCGTCAGATGCGATGCTGCCAACTGCATTTTGTACTGATTCTGTAGAGTTTGCTACCACTCCCTCTGGAGTAGGAAGACCGTATTTTTGCAACAGGGCTTTAGCTTGATATTCGTGAAGGTTCATTATGGCAAGTGTGTTTTGTTAAGCCTGTATTCTCGCGCAAAAGTGTATTTCTTGCCAGTGAAACCACATAAGGATGTATTAAGGCGCATGTAATATAACGAATGATGGATAATTATGCTGAATCACACGTCATCTTAATATCTGCCAAGCTGATATAATTCGCCGACATCGGTTTAATAACCACTAAAAAGTATTACATAACAACTTGCTGGTTCAACTTCAATGAAAATAACCTATTGGCGTATCAAGCGCCAAATTTCCTGATATGACTAAAACATTAAAACAGCGCGTTCTTCATTCGGGAATGTGGGTTATTGCTAATTATGGGATGCAGCAAGGTCTGCGATTCGTCTCTAATCTCATACTGACGCGGCTTTTGTTTCCAGAAGCGTTTGGCCTGGTAGGTATCGTGCAAGTCATCATGCTGGGCATCAATTTGCTGTCAGACTTGGGTATCAGTACAAGCATTATCCAGCACAAAAAAGGCGAGGATGAAGAATTCCTTAATACGGCTTGGACGCTGCAAGTCGTGCGTGGCGTGTTCTTGTTCCTTGTCGCGGTAGCCGTTTCTCACCCCTTTGCCGAGTTTTATCATCAGCCCATGCTGGCGCAATTGCTGCCAGTCGTAGCATTAAGCATGCTAATCCAGAGCTTCCGTTCTACAAAGATGGATGTGGCTAATAGAACCCTTAACATGAAACGCAATATCCTGATCGATATGTGCGCATATGTCTTGGGGGTGGTAACAACAATACTGGTTGCATGGAAATATCACAGCGTATGGGCATTGGTGGTAGGGGGGGTGCTGAACTCCATCATTAGTACATGGGCAAGTCATTATATGCTTCCAGGCCATACCAATCGCTTTGCCTGGCATCATGCGTCGTTTCTGGACATATTCCATTTGGGCAAGTGGTTTTTCTTGAGTTCCATGCTGACCTTCTTTTCCGGTGAAGGTAGTAGACTCATTGTCGGTAAGCTATTAGATGTGCGTACACTAGGTTTTTATACTTTGGCTACTATGCTTGTTTCCATATTCTGGCAAATGATTTCACAGCTGGTCAGTAATATCCTGTTGCCTGCCTATTCTGAAATAATCCGCCAGCAACCGGAAAGATTGCATGCCGTACTCACTAAAACAAGATTGTATATGGTCCTGCCGGGTTATATGGTCGCTATCATCATGGCGCTTTTCGGGCAAGAGATCGTCGATCTGCTCTACGATGAAAGGTATAGGGAAGCCGGAAAGATGCTAATGATATTGGCGATGGGTAGTTTCCCAGGGATTATTAACGGCTCATATCTGGGGGTGTTAACAGCTAAAGGCTTGCTTAAGTCCAGTACGCTATTGCAAGCTGTTACCATCGTACTGCAAATTATCCTGATGTACATTGGGCATTTGTATTACGGCAATCTGGGTGTAGTTGCCTCTTTTGCGGCAGCAACCTGGTTTTTGATCATTCCATATGCGGTTATATACCATAAGGCAGGATGCTGGCAGCCGCGCATGGATATCCCGTTATTATCAGGAGCATTGATGTTTGTGTTGTATCGGGCTTCGGTTCTATTTTCTTAACAGGTTGGCCACATATGCGTTTAGTCGTTCAAGGAAGCGTCATTACGATGGCGCATTTGCAACATATCCATGGGTTGCTGGGAGTGCATACGCAATTTGTGCAAATTGCGGAACATGCATACTACTTGCCGATACAAACAGATGACATTGATTCCATCAAGCTCTTTTGTGCAGAGCAGAAGATCGATTGCGCTTTGGTGCCGGATAACCAGCGTTTGCAAAAATTCGGCCTGTGCGTGATGGATATGGATTCGACTTTGATATGTATTGAATGTATAGACGAGATTGCGGATATGATCGGTATCAAACCGCAGATTGCCGAAATAACTGAAGCGGCGATGCGCGGGGAATTGGATTTTGCCGCGAGCTTGCGCAAGCGCGTATCTTTGCTCAAAGGTTTGCCGGAAAATGCGTTGTATCAAGTGATTGAACAACGTTTGAGGCTTAATCCCGGCGCGCAGGAATGGATTGCCGCCTGCAAAGAAAATAATATCAAAACGATGGTGGTTTCTGGGGGGTTCACGCAGTTTGCAAACCATGTCAAAGAATTGCTCGGCCTTGATTTTGCAGTATCCAACACGCTGGAGATCATAGATGGGAAACTGACAGGCAATATACTCGGGGATATTGTGGATGCTGGCCGCAAAGCACAAGAGTTATTGAAGTTGCGTGACGAGCTTGGCCTGAAGCCGGAACAGACCATTGCGATTGGTGATGGTGCGAACGACTTGAAGATGATGCAGGCTGCGGGAATAGGCGTGGCGTATCATGCCAAGCCGATCGTGCAGAGTCAGGCGACCTATGCTTTGAATCATTCCGGTTTGGATGCTGTTGCGAATTTGCTTACCATTTAAGGATTTAATTCAAACTATTGAATTGAGCCAAGATGGCTTTGATGCTTATCAAGCATCCGTTTAGCAATGAGAGTAATATTAAAAAATTACTTTGCTAATCAAGAAGGCCGGTTATGGACGATCTGTCAAAAAAGTCAGAACAATCAACTTCTACTGTGAATAAAACGACAGCACGTGTACGTAAAGTGCAGCAAGGCGATCTTGCGCCCGTGTTGACCCCGGATGCGATTGAGCAGTTTGTCGTGGCGCAGGCTGATGCGGAGGCCAAAGAATTCCAGGTCACGGCAATCCAGGATATCGCTGAAAAACTGAAAGGCCTGCCTGCGACGGAGATCGCGAAGACCCTGGAAGCGATTGTAGAAGGCACATCGCCTGATGATGCGGTAATTCTCCGTAAGGCATTACTGGATCGGCCATTGCCGATGATCAAGAAAAAGAATCATCCGGATGATGAGCTTTCGGATGATTGGCGTGAGGGTGGCTACCCATATAAGAACCTCATGTCACGCAAGAATTACGAGAAACAGAAATATGCCTTGCAAGTGGAGTTGCTTAAGTTACAGGCTTGGGTGAAAGAGACTGGGCAACGCGTTGTGATTCTGTTCGAAGGGCGTGATGCCGCTGGGAAAGGCGGTACCATCAAACGTGTGATGGAGCACCTAAACCCGCGCGGTGCACGCGTGGTGGCTTTGGAAAAACCTACCGAACTTGAACGCTCACAATGGTATTTCCAGCGTTACATTCAGCATTTGCCAAGCGCAGGTGAAATCGTACTATTTGACCGTTCCTGGTATAACCGTGCTGGAGTAGAGCGTGTCATGGGTTTTTGTAGCAATGATGAGT
Source organism: Pseudomonadota bacterium (assembly GCA_029781535.1). GTDB lineage: Bacteria > Pseudomonadota > Gammaproteobacteria > Burkholderiales > Methylophilaceae > Methylophilus. Next base: position 2,265 of record JAKOWL010000226.1, on the reverse strand, counting down.
ACAACGAATTCATGCGTCAGGCGCCTGAGTTTGAGCGTAATCTGATACGTAGTGGTATCCATGTCGTCAAGTTCTGGTTCTCTGTTAGCAGGGCAGAACAGCGCAGGCGTTTCAAAGAGCGTCAGGTACATCCTTTGAAACAATGGAAGCTAAGTCCGATTGATTTGGCGTCTTTGGATAAGTGGGATGAATACACAAAAGCCAAGGAAGCCATGTTTTTCTATACGGATACTGCAGATGCTCCGTGGACTGTGATCAAGTCAGACTGCAAAAAACGTGCGCGCCTGAATGCGATGCGATACATTTTGCATAAGCTGCCATATGCGAAGAAAGACCTAAGCCGTATCGGCCCGCTAGACCCTTTGATTGTCGGGCGTGCGCATGTGGTATATGAGCAAGGCGAGAAAGAAAGTCCGATATTGTAATCAGGGAAGGTTCCCCATCTGGGTAAGTTCTGCCTCGCTGAAACCCGCTTTACGCCTTGCCTCCAGATTGAATGGGCCTCGCAGCATGGGTGCGTTGTATTGTTTGGCCAGCTGCTGATAGGTGGTTAGAGGCTCCAGTCCACGTTGCTCACATAGCCAGTTATACCAGCGATTGCCGATTGCGACATGCCCAATTTCATCGCGCAAAATGATATCCAGAATCTCTGCGGCGCGAGTATCTCCTATTTGTGCCAGCTTGTTGCGCAGAGGCGGGCTCGCATCCAGACCGCGTGCTTCTAGTGTACGTGGCACCAGCGCCATGCGCGCCAGTGCATCATCTACAGTTTTTTCTGCCATTTCCCACAGGCTATTATGACCAGTAAAATCGCCATAATCGTAGCCTAGTGTCTTAAGGTGTGCTTCCAACAAGCTGAAGTGATATGCCTCTTCGCAAGCGACTTTCAGCCAGTCACGATAATAGTCAGCCGGCATATTGTTGAAACGCCAAATGGCATCTAGTGCCAGATTGATAGCGTTGAATTCGATGTGTGCTAGTGCATGAATCAAGGCGGCTCGTCCTTCGGGCGTACGCATCGAGCGTTTCTCAACCTGCGTAGGCGGAACCAGTACTGGTTTGGCAGGATGACCGGGGATGAGTTTTGTCGCATGGAGTATCAATTCTGGGTCAATATAGAACGGTTGCTGCTGTAATGCTTGTACGCCAGCCACTTTAGCTTGGAGAGGTATCTCACAAAGCAGTTCTAATGCTCTGCGGCGCAACTCAATTGGTGCTGGCATTGGCTGAAGCATCCAGATTGAAAATGACGGAGACACAGGCACCAAAGCCATTAGCTGATGCCGTACTTGGCAGGCCATCGGTAATCTGTACAGTTGCATTATGGGCAGTGACAATTTCCTCAACAATCGCCAGGCCTAAGCCGCAGCCTTGCCCGTCATTGTTTAGCACACGATGAAACCGCTCAAATACGTGTGCACGCTCTTGGGCTGGGATGCCGATGCCATTGTCAGTCACAGAGAGAATAAGCTGATTCTTGGCCCCTTGAAGGCTGATGGTGATTGTTCCTCCATCCGGTGTGTAGCAGATGGCGTTATCAATCAGATTGGATAACATTTCTCTCAGCATTTGGGCGTCGCCTGTAATGTGCGTTTCTGGTGCCTGAATATCTAGTCCCATGTCCAAATTCTTTTTTCTGGCTTTTAGAATAAAGTCCTCAGTCGTTTCACGAGCCAGTTTCGCCAAATCCAAAGGGCTGAGTTTAAGCTCACGGCCGGAATCCGAATCAACTGCAGCCATCGAAAGCAAACGCTGCAATAAATGAGAGAGCCTGTCTGCACTCGCCTGAATCAGTGTCAAATGCTCACGTGCAGACTTTGTGTCGTCTGTCCTCAATGCAAGCTCAGCTTGTGTCCTTAGCCCGGCAACAGGGGTACGCAGCTGGTGGGAGGCATCTGCAATGAAGCGATGCTGCATTAGGATGGCTTCGCGTAAGCGTCTGAGCAGATCGTTCATCGCTTGCAGCAAAGGTTGAATTTCGCTGGGGGCTTGGTCAGTGTTCAGGTCGCTCAAGTCACGGTGAGAACGGCTCCTGATTGCTAGTTGCAAGGCCTGCAGTGGTTTTAAACCATGTGTGATACCAAAGAAAATGATTGATAGTGCCAGTAATATGATCAGTATTTGGGTGAACAGCATTTCTTTGACGATTTCAGCTACCAGAATCTGCCGTTTGGTTTTTGTTTCGGCCACTTGTACCGTGATGTTGCCAGTTATTGGGCTGTTTTCTATGGGGAGAGAAAAAATCACCACTCTGACTTTGTCATT
>JAKOWL010000194.1 GCA_029781535.1 Pseudomonadota bacterium | reverse complement strand
GTATCGTCTTCTTATTTGCACTGATCCCGACTATCGGGAATATCATAGGTGCTTCTACTGTCGCATTGTTCGCTCTTTTTGTGTCGCCACCATTGGCAGCCACATTACTCGTTTATTTCATCGTTTATCAACAGCTCGAAAACGCCACATTGCAGCCATATATTCAGTCGCGTGCCAATGAGCTCACACCGATGCTGGTATTTATCGCTGCCATTTTAGGCATTGGGTTTGGCGGTGTGTTGGGAGGATTTGTAGCAATACCGTTCGCGGGCTGCGCTAAAGTGCTCGTAGATGATTGGCTTAATGAACGTGATCCTACAGCTGAGTCACCATCAAACGATGTGTCACTCGCTTAAGCGCGTCTGTCTATGATGCAAAGCAACAAAAGCTCAAGCTGGGGCAGCACTAGAGTACTGCCGAGCCTACGATTAAACGTAGTACCAGACCTGTTGCGTACCCGTGTCGTTGATAGCGATGCCCTGAGCTTTTAACTGATCTCTGAGTGCATCGGCAGCTACCCAATCTTTGGAGGTTTTTGCGTTAGCTCGCGACTGCAGCAGCTGCTTTTGTTCAGGCGAAATATCGCTGACGGCTAAGTTAATGCCCAGTGTTTCCGAGACGAAGCTAAGTAACTGCAAAAATGCATCTTTGTCTTTTGGATGCAGGGAGGTAATGTCGCGCTCTACTTCACTGAGTACGGCTAGTGCTTGGGGGGTGTTAAGGTCGTCGCTCAGCGCCGCCAGCAGCGCCTCTTGTTTTTCACTAAAGTATGCGGCGCCAAGCAGTGCTGCCTCGTCATTAGTTTGCCACACCAGCGCTGCCATCTTCTTATAACCCTGTAATCGATTCTGCGAAGCTTCCAGGATTTCCCAGGTAAAGTTGCCTTCTGTCCGGTAGTGTTTGGCGAGGATGGTCAATTTATAGGCGTCAATGTCGTAGCCTCGATTGATGATGTCCTGTAGCGTATAGATGTTGCCAAGCGATTTTGACATCTTGGTGCCGTCAACTTTGATGTGATTGTTATGCACCCAAAATTGTGAGAACTGCTTACCGGTGACTGATTCGGTCTGCGCAATCTCATTGGTGTGATGTACTGGTATATGATCTATGCCGCCGGTGTGAATGTCGATTTGATCGCCAAGGCTTTCGCGCGCAATCACCGAGCATTCGAGGTGCCAGCCTGGGAAGCCCACGCCCCACGGACTATCCCACTCCATGTCGCGTTTTTGGTCTTTGGGTGAAAACTTCCAAAGGGCAAAATCAGTTGCATTTTTCTTGCCATCTACCGCTACTCTCGCGCCGGCTTCCAGGCCTTCGATATCCAGTCTGGCGAGCTTGCCATAGCCTTTTAGTTTAGACG
>JAKOWL010000192.1 GCA_029781535.1 Pseudomonadota bacterium | reverse complement strand
TTTTCAAGTGCATATGTGCGCTCGATCAGGTTGTTGTGTTTTTGCACTTTTTTCTCCAGCTCGTCAATGCGGTATACGATTATTGCCGTGCTTTTCCGCTGCGCCAGAAAACTCCCGACCAGGTTCCCGACCAGGCTTATTACCGCCACCGCAATGGCCACTATACCTGTTTCTGTCATTCCCATCCCTCGCTCTCGTGTTTTTGTGTCAAAAAAGCCGGCCTACATGACGCCGGCTATCAATAACTCATCGCAGTCCATCGCAGGTTCAAGGTGTTCTCGTTGAGTGGGTGTGCCCCTGAAACGCTGAGTGACATAGTGAATCCATCAGGCCTCCGTGAGATTGATATGGTAAAGGTTTTCAGATCATTGTTATAGTGATAACGCATGGATTTAACTGTCGTTTCAGGTCCAAAGTATAGGGCAGCTCTGATGGCTTGGCCGTATGTAGTGCTGCCTTGGTAAAACCAATAATCGTTCAGCATCTCGATTACGATTGTTTCGGGGGCGAATGGCAAATCAGATACAGTTATCGAACTGGGAGTGAACTCTTCGTGGACATATTGGATAGACACAGTACCGCTTTCTCGTGCGAAAGGCTTCAGCGCCCCCGTCACACCACCAAGTGTCTCACCCAGCTTGATTATGCTGGCCTTGCTCGGGTCGATTTTGGCAACGATGGTGCTTTGGTCGATCCGGCCGGGCGGTATGACTACCTGCGGTGTGTCCGGACCGTTGATAATCAGTGTCGTGCTGCGGTTGCCGAGGATCGGCAGCGTCCCAACAAGGTCGGTGTCGTCGTCGTTTGAGAATGTTTTGCCGGCAGTTACATCACCAGGCGTAGCGTTGCCGGAGCTGTCGCTACCCTGCAAGATAAAATTTGTGCCGTTGTACCTAAGCGTATATATGCTGCCCGCTTTTAAATTACCTGCCGCAACATCATTGCCATTTGGCTTCTTGATGGGCTTTGCGCCCAAGCCATTAACATTAATTGTAGAAGCACCAGTATTATCAACATTGATTTTTACTGATATAGCCATGCCGTCGACATAAGCTGTGGGAGCAGGATTCAGTGTAATTGAATAGGTATTCGCAGAACCGGTTGCAGTAGCATACCCGGGTTGACGAATATAATCTGCCTTATGTGCATCAAGATTTGCTTGTACCACTGTTGCAGCCGCATCCGCCTTTGCCTGTGCGCCCGAGGGTGTTTCTTTTGTATCCTGCAAATACTGGATGTTCCCCTCCATCCGGTTAAAGTCGTCCACTCCCGGCACTGTCTTCCCAGCCTGACCCCATGTAGTGATAGGTGTTTGCCATGCCATATGCCTCACCTCACTCTGATTTTCTATATAAGTCTGCACATTCTCTATTGCAGAACACCTGTTTTGTTAAGCCGGTTTTATATTTCCACCATTGAGATGACTTTGGCATAAAAATATTTCCGCAATAAGAGCATTGCACATTCATTCTTGTATCCAGGCTTTTGGCATAA
>JAKOWL010000189.1 GCA_029781535.1 Pseudomonadota bacterium | reverse complement strand
TCCTGAGATGCCGAAATTTAAAATTCAGATTACGCACCGCAACCGGGCAGATATTATCCGTGCAGGCATTGACAGGTTTGCAGGGCGAAAGAACCAACAGGCAAACGCCTTGCTTGAAAGTTTTGATTTACTTGACGGTGAAAAAATTACCGTTCAAAACTCCAAGTATGCACAATACTTTATCAAAGAGCTGGAAAAGATCCCTGCCAAGGCCGTTATCAATTTCAGTGACATTTATACTGAAGTTCAAAATAAAGATGAATATTACCTGGACAAGCGGTTCGGAATCAGCTATGCCCTGCTACCGATTGTCTTACTTGCATTGGTTCATACAGGCCATGCAGTTATTGCCTTAAAGAACGGCGCTACCCTGACTGCTTCCGATATGGAAACGTTGCCCAAGATACCAGCCCTTGATATCTATGAGTTTAAGTACATTTCCAAGCCGAAGGACATGCAGCTGGCAGAGCTGGTCAGACTGTATGAATTATTGGAACTGCCTGCCGGTCTTATCAACAATCCTGCCCAGCGGGAGGCCGGGCTTGAACGGTTGCTCGCCAAAGCCCAGGAGATGGCTAATAGTGCGGTTAAAGCCAACAGCAAGCTGAACGGAGATTTTGAACTTTGGGGCGAACCGCTGATTGCCGACCATCTTGCTTCGGATTATAAGGCTTCCGCCAAGAGAGTGCTGGACATATTCGGTAACTTCCAGAGCAGATTCAACACCGTGGCCAAGCTCAATAACTTTAATTATACGATGGAACAGATTGAGCAGCTTGGCAAGGATATCACGGCCGCAAAAATCGTGCTGGAATACGAAAAGTTCAGGAACGACTGCCTTGCCAATGTCAATTACATGATGAATTTGGAACGCATGGAGCTTGGCGCTGCCTTAAGAGCAGAGATTGAAGCCGCCAAGGAAAGCTTCCGCAAGATTCGGGACGACATACCGCAGGATATGAGCGGCGAAGCTGCTGCAGCGGATGTGAACAGTTTGCTGGTAAAAGTCAAAAACCAGTATATTGACATCTACTTTGCAGAGCATCAGAAAAAACGTCTCGGAGTTTCCGATGGCCAGCGCAAGGGCGAACTGGTCGGCTCGGCAAAACTGGCTAATCTGAAGCGCTTGAAAGCAATAAGCAAT
>JAKOWL010000175.1 GCA_029781535.1 Pseudomonadota bacterium | reverse complement strand
TTTGATTTTGAACCGCGCGACCATGTGGCGCTTGGTGAGGAGTTAGGCTTAATTGATCTCAAGCGTGCTGCCAAGGTGTCGGGAGCACGCTTTGCGTATCTTATGGGCGGATTGGTGGAGCTGCAGTTTGGACTAATGCGCTGGGTGCTCGATGTGTTGACTGATCCTAAAAAATTGGAGGAAATTGCCAAGGTAAGTAAGATCGATGCGGTTTCGACTCCTTTTATACCCATGCTGCCACCTGTAATGTTGCGTAGTGACAGCTATGCGGCCACCGCCCGGCTCAAAGCCGAGGAGGTTACCTACAAGTTGGCCGATGATGACCTATGGCTGATTGGTAGTGCTGAGCATAGCATGGTTGCTATGTATCAAGGTGAAAAGCTTGAGCTCAGTGATGAGCCCAAGCGATTCTTGGGCTATTCCACCAGTTTTCGGCGCGAAGCTGGTAGCTACGGCAAAGATCTACATGGCATTCTGCGCATGCACCACTTCGACAAGCTAGAGATGGAGAGTTTTTGCAAACCAGCCGATGGCTTGAGTGAGCATAAATTCTTCATAGCGATTCAAGAGTATCTGATGCAGCAGCTAGGTTTGCACTATCAGGTAGTACTTAAGTGTACGGCCGACATGGGCGATCCCAATGCACGTGGAGTTGATATCGAAGCCTGGATACCATCGCAAGACACCTTTCGCGAGACCCACTCGGCTGACTATATGGCCGACTACCAGGCCCGCCGGCTTAAGCTACGTATGACCGACGAAACTGGCCAATCCGAGTTTGTTCACACCAACGACGCGACCGCTTTTGCTATGGGTCGCACACTGATTGCGATTATGGAACAGTACCAACAGGCCGATGGCAGCATCGAAATTCCCACGGTATTGCAGCCTTATTGTGCCCGTAAAAAAGCCATTATTAAGCCATAGGAGGTAGCTATGATACAAATACAATTATCTGGACGTCAGTACGACATAAGCCCAGAGATTGCCAAGTATGTGCAACAAAAGCTTGGCAAATTGGACAAGTACCTGCCGCGCGACCATCAGCCGCAGGGCATGACGGTAGAGATTTTTCGTGATCCATCTGGTCGTGAGGACAATCG
>JAKOWL010000172.1 GCA_029781535.1 Pseudomonadota bacterium | reverse complement strand
TGTCTCTGGTAATGATTCGGTCTAATATGGGTTTACCATATTTGATTTCACCGATTTGCAGATAAGGATGTTCATTCGATTCGTTAATGAAATTACCCTGCGGGTAAACCAGAAAACTCTCAGGTGCACTTGAACCTATTTGCCCAGCAACAATAAAAGTTGCCTCGAAGTTAGTATTGCCGGAATCTCTTACGATGTGCGTTTTCTGGATATTGGCACTCATGCTCGCAATGTACTCTGCCACCTCGTGCAACGTGTTGACACTTAACAAGTTCGGGGTTGCGAAATTCTCCAAGTCGGCCTTGATTTTCTTTACCACGAACTGCGTGGTTGCCAGATTCCCCGAAGATAAAATCGTGATGAAACGATTACCTACCCAGCAAAAAGTATGCATCTTGCTGTAGGTAGATACATTGTCAAACCCCGCGTTTGTACGTGAGTCTGAGCACAAAACCAACCCCTCTTTGGTATTAATAGCAAGGCAATATGTCATAAGCAAATCGTTTGTAAAACACTAATTATGGTTCGATTATACCCTTTAACCGGAAGCGGTAAAGAGATAAAAGCCGTTGAATATGGCTAAAAACGTTGTTTTACGCCTTCCTCGATCCCTGCTGCTTCAGTCAGCGCCGCTACATTCTCTTTGGTAAAAAACCCATCAAAATCCCCATATCGCTGAACATATTCGATAATCAGGGATGAATGTTCTGATGCATTGGAGAAAATTTGTTTCAAGCCCTGTTCTTTAGAGCCAATGACATCCAATAAAAAACCTTTGCCTTGTTCAGCAATTGCATTCACTACGAAATCGATATTTTCTTTCCCGTCACGCTCACCATCTTTCACTGCCAGCGCCATATGGTGCAAGCGCGGACCATAATTGCGCACAAAGGTCTCTGTAGGTGACGGCAGCTTCTCTAAGTGATTGACAAAGTAAGGGGTGTTATTCGCAGTAAATACTTTAGCGGGGCTTTTGGATTCTGGCAGTTGGTGTACGCTTTTGGTCACGTTAGTAGATGAGTTCTGATCCCAGATATTGTATGCACCCCAAAAATAATAGCTCGACCACGACAAGTACTCCAAAATGGCGACTTCCCGATTTTGGCTGTAGATGCGTGTAGCAAGGTGATCTACGGGTAAAATCAAATCATCTATACGCAACTCTTCTTGCAGCATCTTAGCTGCTTCATATACGGCCTGAACATCGCTACGAATGGTGCTTATGCCTAGCGCATATACGCGCAAATCTTCAGGCTTTCGCTCCAAATAGGCAACGATATTATGGGTATATGGAGAGGGCTTGCTGATAGCTAAGTTACCTGGCAGTTCCAGCTTGCGCACATCATTAGGCGAGAAAAATCTAAATTCACGCGCTTGTTGTATCTTTTCTACTTCGTGCAAATTAGTAACACGAATAATCTCGCCCATATAACGACTATTGGGTTTTTGCGAACCAACCGGGTAAATTTCATTCAGCGATCTGAATATCCCCCTAAAATTCGGGTCCTTGACTTCGCGTAATAACAGATCTGGTGAGTTCAAATCTATACGCAGAATGTGTGTCCAATGTGATTCACTCTCAAGCGTGACCAGGTAGTGATATGGCGTCATCAAGCAAAGCTCTGAAATATACTCAATGGAATGATCTGGATCAACCGTAATCATGAGAGCATCAATTTCATGCACCATTTCAGTCAACCCCAACCTATCGCGCTCTTCTAACAACCGTTGTAAATATTCTTCAAAAAATTGCGAATTTTCTTTGTCACCATGTCTAGGAAATTTCAATGAATTCATAATGTTAACTTTTTAATATAGGCGGCTATAAGAAAATTATTTCTATTGGGAATATAATATGTTACTAACTATTACGAACAATACTGCAAGCATATAACATGCCTAATCATGTTACACATAAGCTAATACGTAACATCCACGCTCATGCTGCTAGATGCTTGGGGCGCACCAGCAGATACACCGCCTTAACTACAGATGCGGAGATATCTAAAGAACTGCGTATGTAATATATCGAAGATGATTTACCGCAAGCATAAATAAATATATCGGCGGTTTGATTCTGTCCTTAGCCACCAGATAACATAAAAGTTTGGATGACCAAGTCCTTAAAGACCAAGCTGAAATTTTTACTGGTACCTTAAAGCTTCGATTGGATTTAATTTTGCTGCCTTGCGTGCCGGATAAAAACCAAAAAAGACCCCTACGCTTGCAGCAACGATAAAAGCTAGACTGATTGACTGAGTCGATACTACGGCATCCGTACCAAAAAATGTTTTTACAAACATTGCTCCACCTATACCTATCAATACACCTATCAAACAGCCTACAATAGAAATCATCAAAGCTTCCAGCAAAAACTGCAACAGGATATCTCTTTCCCTCGCACCGATAGCCATCCTGATACCAATTTCCCGTGTGCGCTCTGTAACAGAAACTAGCATGATATTCATGATGCCAATACCCCCAACCAGCAAGGAAATCGAAGCGATAGCTCCCAGCAGCAAAGACATGGTACGTGTAGTCTCAGCCGCTGTATTAGCAATTGCAGTGAGGTTGCGAACCGAAAAGTCGTTATCAGATCCTTCCCGAACATTATGGCGCTGTCGCAAAAGATTATTGATACCTTCCTCAGCCTGGGTCATTACTTTATCTGACTCGGCTTGCACAAGGATTTGACGAACACTGCCGGGCACCTGGTTACCAAACAGCTTACGCTGGGCAGTGGTAAGCGGCACAATGATAGTGTCATCCTGATCCCTGCCATCGAGACTTTGCCCCTTTCTATCTAACACACCCACGATGACAAACGGGCTTTGCTTAATCCTGATAGTTTTGCCGACAGGGTCGATCTCGTCACCAAACAGATTCTCTACTACCGTTTTGCCAATAAGTGCCACGCGTGTTGCTGAACGGATATCAGAATCCGAGAAAATATAGCCCTCGCTTATACTCCAATCACGCACTTGAAAGTAACTTGGCGTCGTACCAATGATCGAGGTGTTCCAGTTATTCCCTGAGTAGATGATTTGTGCATTCCCCATACTGACCGGTGCGACGCTAGAAACCACATCAAGCTCGGAAATTGCATCCGCATCGCGAACATTCAATGTCGCCGCATTACCAGTAGCAGATCTTGCCGCCCCTGCGTTGGGCGGACCAGACAGCACAATAAAGAGATTACTGCCCATGGAACTGATAGATCGTTTGATGGATTGCTGTGCACCCTCACCAATTGCCATCATCAATACGACAGCACCGACTCCTATCATCATGCCCAGCATGGTAAGAAATGTTCTGAGGCGGTTTGCTCCCATCGCATGCCAAGCCTCTCCCAGCATGGCCGCAAACATCAAACAATCTCCTCAACCATAGCCGGTTCTGCTCTGGAGCTATCTTCGATAACTTTGCCGTCCAGGAATCTAATCTGCCTTTTTGCATGTGCAGCGATATCATTCTCATGCGTGACTAAAATGACAGTAATACCTTCTTTATTCAAATCATCGAACAAAGTCATAATCTCTTCGCTGGTTTTGCTATCTAGATTCCCTGTCGGCTCATCGGCAAGTATCAAAGTAGGACTATTCACCAACGCACGCGCAATCGCTACCCTCTGCTGTTGTCCGCCGGATATCTGATTAGGCCTTGAGTTAAAATACTGCGCCAAACCAACTTTAGTAAGCACCTGTTTTGCCTTTTCATGGCGTATGCGTTTATCCTGGCCAGAGTAAACTAGTGGCAAAGCCACATTATCCAGCAAGCTTGAACGTGCAAGCAGATTGAATCCCTGAAAAACAAAGCCTATCGTCTTGTTCCTGAGCTGCGCCAATGCATTACCACCTAGATGCGCCACATCATACCCGTCTAAAAAATAATCCCCAGACGTAGGACTATCCAGGCATCCCAGAATATTCATAAAGGTCGATTTTCCTGAGCCTGAAGGCCCCATGATGGCGACATAATCCCCTTTTTCAATGATGAGATTTACGTCCTTTAATACCGAAAAAGGCCCTGCCGCCGTTTCATAGGACTTATACAAATGGCTAACTTCAATCACGCGATCCATAAACTGTTTTAAAACATTCTTGGCGCACGTTGGTTACCATTACCCTGCACTTGAGCCTGCGCATCGCCAGTAATCACCTTATCCCCAACTTTAAGTTCGTCGCTGATTATTTCCGTAAGCTTGCCATCCGTTATACCAATCTTTACTCTTCGAATTTCCGGTTTTCCATCCTGTAAGATAAAGAGTTTCCCACGTCCAAAGCCATTGCTATCAATCTTGCTATCCTCTAGTTTCTTATTTTTATGATTTATACCGCTCACGCTTACAGGAGCGTCATTGGATGTATTGTCCGTTTTGGGTTTAAATCGCAAAGCAGCGTTTGGTATAAGCTTTACATTTTCATGTTTTGCAAAGGTGATATTCACATAGGCTGTCATGCCAGGCAGAAGAATCTGCTCCGGGTTCTCAACTGAAACGACTACATCATATGCCACAACATTGGCGGTATTGGTAGGATTAAGCCGAATCTGTTTGACCGACCCTTCAAAAGTACGATTAGGAAAAGCATCCACAGAAAACTTTGCTTTCTGACCAACTTTAATATTTCCTATATCTGCCTCAGCAAAGCTGGAATCAATCTGCATCTTGGATAGATCTTGTGCAATCTTGATCAGCGTCGGCGTTTGAAAGCTTGCAGCCACAGTCTGGCCGACGTCAATTTGCCTATCCACCACGACCCCTGAAACAGGGGAGCGGATAATCGAATATCCCAGATTGGTTTTATCTCGCTGCAATTGGGCACGAGCGGTTTGCAATTGCGCATTAGCAGACTTTAATGCCTGTATGGCTTGGTCCAACTCCATGTGCGACACGTATTCTTGAGTATACAAGGACCTGAACCTTGCTTCATTCGCTTTAGCCAATTCGACAGAAGCCTCTGCATTGCGTACTGTTCCTTCCGTTTGGGCAATTTGCGCCTTCAGCAGCGCATCGTCCAGCTCTAGCAACACCTGCCCTTTATCAACCTTGTCGTTGAAATCGACATAAAGTTTACTGACGCGGCCGGAAACCTGGGTGCCAACGCTCACCAAAGTCACAGGATTGATCGTACCGTTTGCTGAAACGCTTTGTTCGACATCACCCATCGTGACTTCTTGCAGCTTGTATACATCTTCGGCATTTTTCTTTGCGCTGTTTTTGTAAAAATAATATCCAGCGATAATGCATGCCAACAACAGGATGGCCAAGATTGATTGTTTAAGGATTTTTCTCATGGTGTTGTTTCGTGTATTACCTTTTTGCCATCTGGCAACGACTGAATCATCACATCATCCAGTATGCCTATGGATTGCGCCAATGTTGCACGAGCGATATTCAGGCTCAAATCGGCTTTTATTTTTTGCTGATTCGCACTCGCCAGAGCACTCTGTGCATTAAGCGTATCAATGATATTCCCGACCCCTGCCTTATAACGGCCTAAAGCCACGCGCGCCGACTCCTTGGCGCTCGCCACCAGCACATCTGCCGATTTGATTGTCTCATGCGCGGTGCGCAGCCCTTGAAATGCCGTCCACACATCCAGAGAAATTTGCAACCGTAAACGATCCAACTGCGCTTCTTTCGCTTCAGCATTTGCTTCAGCAGACCGTATCCTATATGTTGGGGCATACCCTTCGAAAATTGGGATAGACACCGTCACACCCAAGGTAGATGCATTACTGTGCCTTAAGTCACTACCATCATTGAAGCTATTGGAGACCCCTAGCGATATGGTAGGTTTTGCGGCAGCTCGACTTGCTTCTATATTAGCCCTGGCTGCATTAAACTGCGCCTCGCTCGCCAGCAAATCTGGCCGCCTTGTATGTGCATTTTCTATCAGCTGATTGATGTCATTCTCGATTTCACTGGTATTCGCCGGGATGCTTTTACTTGTTACGAGTTTAAGCGGGGCATTGGCATTTAAACCCATCACATTAGCCAGTATGCCATAGTCTGTTTTCAACACGCCTTCTGCAGTGATTCTGGACAATGTAGCCTGTGCATAAGCAGTCTGTGCCTGCAATTTGTCAGCTGGAGTTGCAATACCGGCTTTATATTTGGCATCTGCTGCATTAAAACTTTCCAGATTGAAAGCTTCAGATTCTTTTGCTGCACCAAGTGAAGCAATATCGGTTTGCACCAGGTAATACGCCTTTATAGCTGATAACAACACATTTTGTACCGTAGCATCCTGCGTCGCACTGGCAGCCTGCAACAACTGACGAGCGTTTTCAAGCGTAGCATCACGATTACCGAAATCGTACAAAAGATATGAGGCCGCCAGATTATTACTCAGATTATAGTAACTTCGACCCCTTGTGGCTGACTTAGGAGAAACCATATTTGCATTGACCCCTACGTTGTCACTTACCTTGGGTAGATACGCAGATTTTGCTATCCCCAATTGGGCGGCTTGTACTTTTGCATTTGCGTAAGACTCACGTGTCTGGGGGTTATGACACAAAGCAGCTTCTGTGACATCTGCCAATGACAAAGGGCTTTGGTAATCGATGTCGGCGCAAACCATACCGGTAATTACTGTATCCTCACCCACCACGGCTAAAACAGCAGGCGGCATTTCCAACTGGGTAGAGAGCGGATCGTTATTGTTGTACCAAATCGATTCAGCAGCGATGCTGTCTAAGCCAGGAATCAGAAAGCCCATCAAGGTAACAATTCGGGTTATTTTATGCAAATTTATCAAACCAGTTATGAGAAATTATCAAGACCAAATAGGCTACAAGTTTTATTGGATAAGCTTACACTGAATTAGTTTAATTTTGATTAAACCGATATCCCCAAACTGGGATTATGATTCATTTATTGGAATATAATAGACTCATAATCCTAAAAATTAAATTCTGTATAACCCATGACAGACACTCATCATTTTTCCAATTTAAGCGCTAATGAGCTGAATGAATTATTGGCGCACTCAAAAATCACGCTGGTAGATGTACGTAACCCTGATGAAGTGGCAAGAGGGGTGATTGCTGGTGCGATGCATCTGCCTTTGCATTTATTGCCCTTAAAATACAAAAGTTTACCTACCACCCTGCCCATTGTTTTTTATTGTCACAGTGGAGTTCGCTCTGCGCATGCTGCCGATTTCGCAGTCAGCAATGGCTTTGAAAATGTGCACAATTTGACAGGCGGCATTCTCGCTTGGGGTCGAGCCGGTTATGCGTTAACATCTCATAAACCGTGAACTGGAACAATTATGGAATTTGACAAAGAATTGGATGCACGCAATTTAAATTGCCCATTACCCATTTTGCGCTGCAAAAAAGGCCTCAGTGAAATCACAGGCGGGCAGGTATTAAAGGTACAAGCAACTGACCCAGGTTCAGTGAAAGACTTTCAGGCATTCTGCAGACAAACGGGTCACGAGCTGTTGCAGCAGGATGAAGAGAACGGATTATTCACGTTCTTCATCAAAAAACGCACAGATTAAAAAAGCACCATGAGGTGCTTTTTTAATCATTTACGATCATTCTTTTCCCCAAGCACTTTAAGGTATTGTGAGATATCCCACTCGCAACCGCCGCAACCTGATAGCGCCCCCGATTTTCTGGATATCGCACCCAAATCCAGCCCTTGTTCGAACCAGAATTGTATATCCTGACGCGTTGTGCCGCTGCAGGAACACATGATTTCATCCTGATGTTCGCTGTCCGCACCCATGTCTGCTTAATGCCTACTTCAGCTTAGCCAATTGGGCATCGAGTTTATCCAAACTCGCAGTAAAGTCTGCCAAACGCGCCTTTTCCTGCTCCACGACCGCAGCAGGTGCACGCGCTACAAAGCTTTCATTCCCCAGCTTGCCTTGCGCTTTGGCAATTTCTCCTTGCAAGCGAGCAATCTCTTTGCCTAAACGCTCTTTTTCGGCAGCTACATCGATTTCCACTTTGAGCATCAGTCTGAAATCGCCAGCTAGCATAACAGGCGCATCTGCCTCAGGAAGTTCAGTGACAATCTCCACGCTCTCCAGTTTGGCAAGCGCCTTGAGATAAGGTGCATAGGATGCCAGCCTCTCCCCATCACCTGCCGCAACCAATGGTACTTTAGCAGCCGGCGAAATCCCCATTTCTCCACGCAGGCTACGGCAGGCATCGACCGCCTGTTTGAGCACGTTCACCCACGCCTCAGAAACCTCATCCAGCTTATCAGGCTGTGATTTAGGATACAGTTCCAGCATGATGCTTGGGCCGTTCTTTTCGGTCATGGGCGCGACCGTTTGCCACAGCTCTTCGGTAATGAATGGAATAATCGGGTGCGCCAATCGCAGCACAGTTTCCAGCACGCGCAACAAAGTACGGCGTGTGGCACGTTGCTCAGCCTCGCTACCATTCTGCAACTGCACTTTTGCCAGCTCCAGGTACCAGTCGCAGTACTCGTCCCAGACGAATTCATAAATCGCCTTGGCAGCCAAATCGAAACGGTAATCCGTAAATGCCCGCTCCACTTCCGCCTCGGTGCGCTGCAGCAAGCTGACTATCCATCGATCTGCCTGCGAGAACTTGCGTCCGCCTTCGCCGCAACTGGCCGCGTCAAAGCCATTGTCCTTGCCTTCTGTGTTCATCAGCACAAAGCGTGTGGCATTCCACAACTTATTGCAGAAATTGCGATACCCCTCGCAGCGCTGCATATCAAACTTGATATCACGGCCAGGAGATGCCAGCGAAGCGAATGTAAAACGCAGTGCATCGGTACCAAAAGCCGGAATCCCTTCAGGATATTCTTTGCGGGTGCGTTTCTCGATCTGCTCGGCCTGCTTCGGATTCATCAATCCTGTGGTGCGTTTTTTAATCAGGTCTTCCATCCCGATGCCGTCAATCAAATCAATCGGATCAAGCACATTACCCTTGGATTTGGACATCTTCTGGCCTTCAGCATCGCGAATCAGGCCATGCACATACACATGCTTGAACGGTATCTTGCCGGTGATATGCTTGGTCATCATCACCATGCGCGCCACCCAGAAGAAAATGATGTCGAACCCTGTCACCAATACGCTGGATGGCAGGTATTGCTTCAAAGCCTGGTTTTGCGCATCAACTGCGTCATCCCCAGTCCAATCTAGCGTGGAGAATGGCCACAACGCGGAGGAATACCAAGTATCAAGCACATCTTCGTCACGCTTCAAATTACCTGTATAGCCTTCTTTAGCCGCCATCGTCTTAGCTTCGGCTTCATCATGCGCCACGTAAACCTGACCTTGTTCGCCATACCAGGCAGGGATTTGATGCCCCCACCACAATTGGCGTGAGATACACCAATCCTGGATATTATTCAGCCATTGGTTGTAAGTATTGACCCAGTTCTCAGGATAGAACTTGATCTCGCCATTCGCCACCACTTCAAGCGCTTGCTCGGTAATGGATTTGCCACCCTTGCCCGGTTTGCTCATGGCCACGAACCACTGGTCAGTGAGCATCGGCTCGATTACCACGCCAGTCCTGTCACCGCGCGGCACCTTGAGTTTATGTTTTTCAGTTTTAACCAAGTAGCCTTCTTTTTCCAAGTCAGCAACGATGAGTTTGCGCGCTTCAAATCTGTCTTTGTTTTGATAGCTTTCTGGAATGCCAATATCAATCGCTAGGGGTTGCGTGCCGACTTTGCTAATTAATACTCCATCAGGACTCGGGGCAACATCATGAAAAGTCCTTTCACCGCCGGCTGGGATATTGTTTCCAATGACTTTACCATCAAGAGTAAAAACATTTATGGGGCGTAGTCCGTGGCGCTGTCCAACTGCATAGTCGTTAAAATCATGCGCAGGTGTCACTTTCACCACGCCAGTCCCGAATTCCAGATCCACATAATCATCGGCAATAATCGGGATTTCACGATCGCAAAGCGGCAATTTAACGGTTTTGCCAATCAAATGTTTGTAACGCGCATCATCCGGATGCACCATAACCGCCACGTCACCCAGCATGGTTTCCGGACGGGTCGTGGCAACAGTCAAATGTCCTGAGCCATCCGCCAACGGATAGTTGATATGCCACATGGAGCCGTCTTCTTCTTCCTGCACCACCTCAAGGTCAGAAACGGCTGTGCCGAGCTTCACGTCCCAATTCACCAGTCGTTTGCCGCGATAGATCAGACCTTCGTTGTACAGGCGCACAAAGGTTTCCGTCACAACTTTATTCAAGCCCGCATCCATCGTGAAACGCTCGCGACTCCAGTCAGGTGAGGTGCCTAGCCGGCGCATCTGTTTGGTGATGGTGTCGCCGGAATATTCTTTCCATTCCCAGACTTTTTCCAGGAACTTCTCGCGGCCTAAGTCATGGCGACTCACCCCTTGTGCATCCAGCTGGCGCTCTACCACAATTTGCGTCGCAATACCGGCATGGTCAGTACCTGGCTGCCACAACGTATTGTCGCCACGCATACGGTGATATCGCGTCAGTGCATCCATTAGGGTCTGGTTGAAACCATGTCCCATGTGCAGCGTGCCCGTGACATTAGGCGGCGGCAAAAGAATACAGAAGTTTTCTGTGACCTGCGGATTAAACCCGGCAGCGTAATAGCCTTTGCCCTCCCAGAATGTATACCATTTATTTTCTATGGTTTTTGGATCAAAGGATTTTGCTAAACTCTCGTTAGCGGTAAGTGATGTAGTTGCGTTAGACATAGCCTGCAATTTTATCATAGGCAGGCTTGGGTACGTAATCTCAACGACTCATCGGATATTCAGGGCTATAAACCCTGCTATAAAAGCTACCACCAGGTGTAGAAAACCTTGCCAGCGCAATTTTCGGTGAAGGCTATCCGGATTTTGAGATGACAGGATAAATGGCCGATTATCGTGGGGTTTGCGGATGATGTTGATCACAGGGGTGTTTTGGCGGATATCCGCGTGTTGCTTCCTGACTTCATCCAGGGCGGCTTTGCGTGCTGCTTCCCACTCAACCAAATCTATCTCGCCATCCCCGTTCTTATCAAAACGCGCAAGCAATTGCTTTTTATCACTTTTCCACTCCGACAAAAGTTTGTTCACGTCACTTTTTACGTCCAAGCCATGGTACTCTCCGCCCAAAGTAGAAAGCTCGCCCAAAGCGTAAACATTTTTGGTAAGACGATACTCGGTGACACGCCTGCCGGATTCTGACTTGACGCTCTTATCGCACCCGATCAACTCAGCGCCTTCAGGGTCTATGGTGCAGGTACCTGTGTTATCCTGAATCTCGAAAGTCAACGAACTTTCACCACTATCTATCGTCTGCCAGCCATTATCGGTTTCTTCCTGAATGAAATAGCGGTACCACACGCAAGCCATGCTAGTCACCGGGCTAGTGACCCAGTTCTTCGGATCGCTGCTGATTCTGCCGAAGATCTCCACATATCCTTGTGCAGCAGTACCAATTTTAGAGGTTGCCATGCTATTGATTGTGAACATGCGGTGATAGCCATATATCCATACAAGAACACTCACCCCTGCCATCGCAAGCAAGACCCATCGCCACATGTAGGGAGTATGAAATTTTATGCCGAAATACAGCAGCATGGCATGCAGGCCGAAAGCCAAAATGTCGTGCTCTTTCGACAACCAGAAATTACCAGGCATAAAACAGGGATTTTAGTGTTTGAAGAGCGTACCTACATCCACATCGGCAGTTTCTTCGGCAGCAAAACGCAAAGGTTCTGCACGCTTAAACCCAAACATATTCGCGACGATTGCATCCGGGAACTGCGCGATCCGTACATTGTTTAAATTAACGCTGTCATTATAAAACTCGCGCCGATCCGCGATCATGTTTTCTAAACCTGAGATACGCTGTTGCAAATGCATAAACTGTTCGTTGGTTTTCAAATCCGGATAGGCCTCAGCTACCGCAAACAAGCCGCCCAAGTTTTTACGCAACTCGCCTTCGGCTTTACTGAGCGCCCTGACATCATGCGACTCACTCGCCACCATCACATGATTGCGGGCCTGAATTACTTTTTCCAGCGTTTCTTGCTCGAACTTCATGTATTCTTTGCAGACCATGACGAGTTTGGGAATTTCGTCATGCCGCTGCTTGAGCAAGACGTCGATATTAGCCCATGCCTTTTCAACGTTATGCTTAACAAGCACCAAACTGTTATAACTCATCACTGTATAGATTGCCAGCGCAGCGATGATTCCGAGTGTGATTAGTCCCATTTTTTTCCTTATTAGTCTTGGTATGGTTTGAACGAGGTTTTTATGCTTGCACTACATTCGGACCGAACAGCTCCTGACTGGCCTTTTCCCAATATCTTGAAAATCGCATCAAGCGTTTT
>JAKOWL010000164.1 GCA_029781535.1 Pseudomonadota bacterium | reverse complement strand
GACAGACTCACTGACCTAGTGGCTTCGGATCAGCAGCGCCGCAAGTGCTTGGCTGGCGGGCAAAAAAAGGACGAGTTGCGCCACGAAGCACACGACGCGCCGCCGCAATATCTTGGAGCACTTGTCATTTTACATCTTTGCGGTGCGTGGTGTGCGTGCTGACTGGAGCAAATCTCATTGACCTTCAAGCGAGTTTCCCATTCTATTCAACCAGCGCCCAACGATTTGCGTTACCTGCGCTGGGGCGGGGACGGCGAAGCCGTCCAACCAGAAAAATGATAAGGTGTAGAAAACTGCCTGAGATTTGCGCAGAATCCCCAGCGTCAGGTGCACGCTTTGTTGGGCGGCGATTCTACTGTACTCTGGTTTTAGCATTATTGCGGTCAGACTCGAATACCGCTTCGATTACAGCTTGTGTTCTCATCCCATCGTAGAAGCTAGGTGTTATCGGCTTGTCCGCAAGAATACTGTCGATGAAAAGGCGGGTACCTACTGATTGCTCTGTAAATATACGTGCATATTGCTCTGTCCAGAAAGGAGATTGTTGATTAATACCCTGCAGAATATTTACTGGAATCGAAAGATTATGAAATTCTGTTTCATCATTGCGAATACCATATATGGTTTGTGAGTATTGATTGGTATATGCTTCAAGTGTTCCTTTGTCACCATAAAGGACGATGCGTTGCTCATGCATACGATTTCCAAGACAGGCAGTATCGCTGACGAGAATTGTGCCAGTAGCATTGTTGGCAAAGCGTACCATCATGCTGGCAGAATCGTTGGCTGATTTAATTGAACTTCCATCTTCATTAGTTTCTTTATCTCGAATACTCAAATTGGCTTGAACTTCAGTAATCTTCCCGACAAGCCGATGCGCCAAATCAATTACATGTGCGCCTAACATTCCGAGTACACCGAGTCCGTGTTGGCGATCCCATTGCCAATGATAGCCAGCCTGCCGCCCATAGCCACCCAGATATTGGATTTGGATGTCATAGCAATTTCCAATGTATCCTTCATCAACCAGCTGGCATAAATAACGGATGTGAGGAACAAAGCGATAAGTGAAATAAGTCATATGCTTGACGTTTGCGGACTCTGCCTTGGATAGCATGGCTTTAGCTTGATCGAGGGTGAATCCTAGGGGTTTGTCGCATATAACATGGAGACCAGCATCAAGCGCAGCCATTGTGATTGGGTAATGTGTATCGTCTGGAGTGGCGATTATTGCAGCATCCAGGTTTCCGTGAGCAAACATTTCCTTGTAGTCTGTAAATATGTTTGGAATTTCGTATTTGCGACCTAATTCTTCGGCACGTTCCCGATTGCGTCCGCAAATCGCTGAGATCTGCGCATTGGGATGGCTTTTTAGGGCAGGCAGATGCATCCAATCTGGATACCAACTTGTACCAACCATTGCAACACGAATTTGATCTTGCATTTTTGATCTCCTTAAGAACAGTAAATACCATTAATAATTTTGACCAACACCGATAATTTATTTATTCCCCCAACGGTTTGCGTTAGCCGCAAGTGGGCGGGATGCGGTCAAGGCTCGAAAACGGCATCCTGCTGAGGCCTTCAAATCTGCTTGAAATCGCGGCGACTCCCACTTGTCGGCTAGTATGATAAGGGAGGACATAGCAGATCGTCCGTCGGCAGGTCGCAGCAGACCGTCGTGCAGCAAGGGTCGCTATGTCCTCATCTCACGAGCCCGAACAGTTGGTGGGTCTTGCAGACCGAATACTAGCGCGGGCATAGTTCT
>JAKOWL010000139.1 GCA_029781535.1 Pseudomonadota bacterium | reverse complement strand
CATTGGCCTGCATCATGTAGGCAGTGCATAAGGCATGCCCGCCACTCGCTGTCACAGTGCCAAGAGGCTCCTGAATATCACGGCTACCCACCCCCCACCTTTGAGCACGGCCAGGCTGTCCATCACCATGAGCGGCTTGTACAAGAACCGGAGCAACTAGCCCAAGGGCGTGCGCACCCCCCGCTGGGCGGGCGCTATCGCCCCCGGAGGTAATTGTAGGGAGAGGTTCAGTAAGTGAATGTCCAGGGCTGTCACCACGAAATTTCGCGAGGATCGGCGTAACCAATTCCCGACAGCCACCTTTTTCCGTTGCTATAGTGGAAATTGGCTCATCCAGTGATTCCAACCTTCCGCCGTGAGAGGTGTTAACGATGAACGGCTTTGCATTATCCAGAACGTATCGCTTAACACCTTTGGCAATGCGACGCATAGTTGCCTCCGCCAAGGGCTTTGGCCTGTCAAAGATGGACTTGCCCAAGTCAGAGAAGTCGATGCAATCCGAGGCTGGGTTCCACTTCTTCTGCCCCTTGGCAGGATTCTTGAAATGAGTAGGCTCAGGCCATGCAATAGGCAACCCATCGCGCCGGGCGATCATGAACAGGCGCTCGCGGGTGGTATGCCCACCGAAGTCTGCCGCCACGAGTGTTTTGTGCTCGACGTGATAACCCAGCCTTTCCAGCGCGGCGACGAACTTGCGCCACGTCTGGCCCTCGCGTTTCGGGTCAGGTACCAGGTATTGATTGCTTACCGGAACCTGTTCGCCAGGCTCGGCAACACGGTTCACCTTTTTTCCATCAACCTCGATCATATCTAGCGTAACAACTCGACCAGTTTTCTTGCAGCGCTTGGCGATCAGCGGCCCCCATTTGAGAATCTGCTTCACGTTTTCCAAGCTGATCACGTCAGGCTGCACCTGCCCAGCCCAACGGTAGCCGACCCAAGAAAGCCCGCGAATCTTTTTGCTGCGCGGCTGCCCGCCAGACGCTTGAGAGTGATGAGTGCAATCAGGAGAAAGATGCAGCCAACCTACTGGACGGCCTTGTGTTGCCCCATGGGGGCAAACCTCGTATACATCGGCAATAAAATGTCGCGTAAGCGGGTGATTCATGCGATGCATCGAGAGCGCGTCATCGTTATGGTTGATGGCAATGTCGGGGCTTCGTCCGAAGGCGTTTTCGAAAGCTACGGACATGCCGCCGCCGCCTGCAAACAGATCGACAATCAGCTTATGATGAATATCAAGCTGTAATTGCTTTGCCGTAAACACGGGATGAGGTGCATTCATATAGTTCTCTCCATTCTGGATTTATTCAATATCATATATTGATACAGACAAGGCCGAAGAATTAAAAAAAGAGCCTTCCATCCGCACTAAGTTCTCTGCCATACGTCATATCGACTTCTTCCGCTCACACCTGGCTTCCATCGTCCGTCATGAGAATCACAAACCTTGCATTTTCTCTGCTGCCAGATTCCCCAGAACCCTGACGGATACCCTGTTGGCCCACTTTTCTCCAATGGAGTCTCTCGAACGACAAGCCACTTATGCCTAGTGCAAAACTCCATCCCATCCTCCACTGCCTAATGTTTCACGGTACGTTTTGATCACCAACGCAACCCTTGCAAAATAAGGCGTCTGCGCAATAAAAGCCGTGAAACATTAGGCCCGCAACGTCTTAATAATAAGACAAATTACTATTTACGATATTTTGTAATGATATTAACTATTATCATCGAAACTCGTCAACCGGAATTATTGCGTTATCCGTATTCGTTAATATATTGACAGGTTAAAACTAGCTGGTTTATTCTGTCTGTACCTTGTAGTGATACAGAATAAAGGCGGCGAAATGAACGATGTGGCCAGGAAAGCGGTAATGAGTGGGTACGACCCCTCGGCAACACCTCCAAACTGGAGACTTGAATATTCGTGGGTTGCAACGGATGCGGGCAGAAGCCAAAGCGCCCGCCCCCGCCAAAAGAATGATTGCACTGTAAGGGCCTTGGCCGTCGCCAAGGGTATGCAATATGACGACGCTTACGACCTGCTGGCGGAGGCCGGAAGGAAATGCGGTCGCGGGTTTGAATTTAAGGACTGGATCAGCAAACAACCCTGGGCCAGGAAGATTTCATTCCCGGCCATCAAGGGGCAGCGCCGGATGAACCCGTCCACCTTCGTTGAGAAGTTTCCCAAAGGGGTATTTATCTGCCGCGTAGCAAAGCATGTGTTCGCGGTAAGGGATGGGGTCGTCTACGACACGTTCGAGAACGCCCCTGACCGCTGCATTTACATGGCATGGGAGGTCACGCAATGAGCATGAACATCCCGGACTGGTTACTGAAGGAAACATTCGCTATTCAATACAACCCGAACTGTCCCAAGCCATTTCTTGTGCGATTGGTCGGCAAAAACAGGGGCTCGCTTGACATGAAGCAATATGTCTTCAAAGACGAAGAAATGACGGCTGATGCAATCGGATTTGGATCAACCCCTTCGGAAGCCGCCAAGAATGCATTGACACTAACTGGAGAGCGATAATGCCACAGAATAAGACGGCTCAACTCGATCTATTCTCCGAAGTTCTGCATGCTTACTCAGCAGAGAATCATCACATCCTGGACAACGCCAGCTTGTACGCACATGTTGTGAAACGCACCGGACTGCCGATGTCAGCGCTCTCGGAGCGCTCACCAGTCGGTCATGCGCAACAGCCTCGGAACTTACTCACCCGCCGCATCCGCTGGTATCAACAAACGCTAAAGCACGCTGGAATTCTTGAGCGAGTTGATGGAGAGCGCGGGGTTTGGCGATTAACCAGCCCCGCAAGCAAAGACCTGAATCAGATCGACCCAACAGTTTCCGTTGTCGGATTTTCGACCGAACTTGGAATCGCAATACTGGGTTCCTGTGAGACGGTTTTCTCGAAGATTGATTCGCCAATCCATTTGGTTGTCACTTCACCGCCCTACCCTCTCTCGCAATCGCGTAATTATGGAAACCCGAAGGAGTCTGATTATGTCGATTGGATTTGCAAAACAATAGAGCCACTCGTGCGAAACCTGGCACGCGGCGCAAGCGTATGCCTCAACGTTGGGAACGATGTATTCATGCCCGGCAGCCCGGCACGCTCCCTGTATCGTGAAAAGCTTATCCTCGCTCTCCATGAGAGGCTTGGGCTCTACAAGATGGATGAATTCATTTGGCACAACCCGTCTAAACCCCCCGGCCCGGTAAAGTGGGCGAGCATTACCAGGCAGCAATTAAATGTTTCATGGGAACCCGTCTATTGGCTGACGAATGATCCGCATGCCGTTCGCTCTGATAACCGGAGAGTGCTGCAGGCGCATTCTGAACGCCACCTGAACTTCATCAAAAATGGTGGAGTGAAGGCCGCCGCGTCCAAGTCCGACGGTGCCTACCGCATCCGTCCTGGCAGCTATAGCAACGAAACCCCAGGCAAGATTCCTCGCAATGTACTTGCCAGACCTGTCCTTCACCTCGGGCACTCATGTAGTGATCAGCGGGAATACAGGCGGTTGGCCAGCGCCGAGGGGTTGCCCCCACACGGCGCAACCATGCCCCTAAGCCTAGCTTCTTTTCTGATTGAGTTCCTGTCGCAGCCGGATGACCTGGTGGTCGATCCGTTCGGCGGATCGTTCACCACAGCCAAAGCGGCAGAACGCCTCGGTCGGCGCTGGCTATCGACCGAATGCATGGTCGAGTACGTCATTGGTGCGGCATCCCGCTTCCGGGAATTTCAGGGTTTCCAGCAAATGCTGGCGGCTTAATTTTTCCACATCATAGATTCATACAGATTATGAAAAACATCATGCATGTTGTATCAGTTTCGGGTGGGAAAGATAGCGCAGCCACTCTTTTGCTGGCCCTTAATAACTGCCCTCGTGAAAGCGTGCTTCCAATCTTCTGCGATACAGGGAATGAACATGAGGCCGTTCACGAGTATCTGAGCTATTTAGAGCAGGCGCTGGACATCAACATCACCAGGTTAAAGGCTGACTTCTCGGAACAAATCGCGGCAAAGCGGATATTCATTGCGCGCGACCAACGCCACAAGCGCGAGTACGACACAAAGCCAATTTTCGATTCAGATGGCAATCCAGTACCGAAGCGCGACGGGCGCGGCAACATCATCATGCACAAGGTCAAACGCGATGGAGCCATTGTTGTTGAGCCTGTGCAAAAAACCAAGAAAGTCGGCGGAGGCCGCCGGAGCCGCTGGTCGAATAAAGCCAAGCGCCGTGCTTTGGCAGTGCTACACCCCACTGGCAATCCATTTCTTGACCTATGCCTATGGAAGGGCAGATTTCCAAGTCGCACTGCTCAGTTTTGCACCGAGGAACTCAAGCGCAACATGGCCGTAGCATTCCAGCTTGACCTCATTGACGCCGGGCATCAGGTGTTGAGTTGGCAAGGGGTTCGCCGCGACGAATCACCAAACAGGCGCAACGCGAAGAAGATAGAACGAATTGGCCCAAGCCTGTGGGTGATTCGTCCGCTTGTTGATTGGACGGCCATGGATGTTTTTGACTTCTGCGCACAGTTCAACATCCAGCCAAATCCACTCTACACGCAGGGCATGGGACGTGTTGGATGCATGCCCTGCATTAATGCAAATAAGGAAGAATTAAAACGGCTATTCGTAAAAGTGTGTGGAAATTCATCGTTCATGATAACATGTTAATTCGTAATAACGTGTGGAATATTGATATGGTTGCGATATGTGTCTGCGGTGGTTGCTTTGAATGCTCATGCTTTATTGAAACTAATATTGGAGGAAATGCCATGAACTCATTTAATCGTGAACAACGCTATCAAGTTATCAAGTTGAAAACTGGAAAGCCTGTTGAATGTGTTGTTGTTGAGTCGGATTGGCCTGAATACGAAATTGTTTGGAAAATGATTAAGGATAGATGCGAAGGCAGACCAACAGAATTCGAATCCATCTTGGCACAACTGGCGGAAGCCAACGCCAAAGTATCGGCCCTGCAAGAATCTAACGATAACTGGATGGATGGTTGCAAAGCATACAGCGATATGCTGCGCTCGATTTGTTCAGAACTTTCAGTTGGAGGGTTTAACGATGAAGGGTTGATACCGCCATCACTAGCTGAATCCAAAATCAGAACTGGCATTGACCTACTAACCAGGCCACTACTGGACAAACTCTCAGAACAAACGAAACTTCTGAATAGTTTTGAAAATGCGCTCCTCTTTTGTATAGACGCGCTTCCGTCAGAAGATGGATTAACAATAGGAAATGCAATGCTCCAATCTGAAGCGGCTAAAAACGCAAGATCTACAATGCAAGGATATAAGCAGAGATAGATAATGTATGGACTATGACAAACATACTTCAACTCCCCGGCTGGACGGTTTCCAGTACCTATGACCATGCCGACGAACGCATCATCGAGGCTCAATACACCGTTCCAGCCAAAGCCTGCCAGAAGTGTGGCGTTATCGGGAACCTTTACCGGCACGGCACCAAGGAGCTTACGTTCCGCGATACGCCTATGTATGGCAAGCACGTCTCCATCAAGGCCACTGTTCAGCGCTACAGATGCAAGGACTGTGGCGAGACATTCATCCAGGAACTGGATGGTATCGACCCGGATAGGCGTATGACTTCCCGTTGCGTGGAGTTCATTCAAGAGCAGTGCATGCGCGATAGTTTCACGCGCTTGGCCGATATGATTGGCTGTGTTGAAGGCACCATCCGCAACATTGCTGGCGAGCGCGTAGAACTGTTCAAGAGCGGCTTCAAGCCATATCTCCCAGAGTGGATGGGAATGGACGAAACCAAACTGGATGGCGAGATGCGCGGCATCATTGCAGACGTTGGCAACCGATTGCCTATCGACATCCTGCATAACCGCGATAAGCCAACCATCATCAACTGGCTGAGTCAGTTCAAGGACAAGTCCAAGGTCAAGGGACTGGCCATCGACATGTGGAGGCCATACCGAGATGCTGCGCAGATCGTGTTCCCCGGCCTTCCGGTGGTGATCGACAAGTTTCACCTGGTGCGTTTGGCCAACACATCTTTGGAGAAGGTTCGTATCAAGGTGCAGAAGGACAAGCCGCGCAAGGTTCGCATCACTTGGAAGCGCAACCGACTCCTGTTGCTCAAGCGCTATGACAGGCTGAATGACCAGCAGCGGTTCACGCTGGATATGTGGCTGGATAACGAGCCTCCAGTGGCAGAGGCTTACTGGCTCAAGGAGCAATTGTTCAGCATCTACGACTTGCCGAAGGATGAAGCTATCCAAGCCTATGACGCCTTCCACGACTCCATCCCAAAGGGAATGCGTGCCGCATTTCGTGACCTTACCAGGGCGATGGGTAACTGGCGCACTGAGATCATCAACTACTTCGATTACCCCATAACCAACGGCTACACCGAGGCGTTGAACGGAACCATCAAGGTCATTAACCGCAATGCCAGAGGCTATGGATTCGATGTGCTGCGAGCCAAGGTGCTGTCCAGGAACAAACTGCTGCATCCGGTTGAAGCCGAGCCTCTTACAACGGCGCTTGAACGCTGTGCATGCTGTGGTGGCCTCTTTGAGATGCAGTTCCTTGAGGTTCATCACATCAAGCCAATAACTGGTATCGACATAGGAAATTCGTCCATTGTTTGCTCTACTTGCCATAGACGTTTCCACACGGAAGGCATTAACCATGAAAATCAATTTTCAACATGATTTTGCGAATAGCCATGTCGAAGGCTTGGATTTTTCCAGTGACGGCGATTTCTGCGCGGTCTTCTGAGGGTGGACCGGAGCGTTTGATCTCGATGCGCCACCGGTAATTTCCGGGGGTGTCGCCGGTTCGGGCGACGGGGGTGTTGTCTGTGCCTCGATCGGACTTGGGGTTGTCGCGATTGCTG
>JAKOWL010000135.1 GCA_029781535.1 Pseudomonadota bacterium | reverse complement strand
CTTGCAGGAAAGTTTTCTCACGACTTATGCCTGCTACAGACCTATTTGCAAGTGACGCCAATCTTCCCATAAGCGCACCTGTCTATGCAGGCACCTCTTTACTGTCCGAGCCTTCAATCACTACGCAAAACCTTCAACCTGGATATGGCGGGATTTTTCAAGCACTGGCGGGCATGGCTCAAACAGTGCGCGGAGAAATCCCGCCAGATTTTTGTGGGTATCAGAGTAAGCATGTACAGGCTCAGGCTCGAATGCTTGCCGCTGGCTACAACAGCAGACAAGCAAAAGTCGAAGCCATCTTCAATTTCGTCAGAGACGACATTGCCTATCAACTCCATCCATCGGACGTTCAAACCATTCAGGACTGCCAGCGAACTTTAGAAATCGGCTCAGGCGATTGTGTGAGCAAATCTGTTTGTCTCGCATCTCTTTTAGCGTCCGTCGGGATTGACTGTTGGTTTGTGGCTCAAGCACCGGATGGCAGTGAATATTCACACGTTTATGTTGAATGCGTTGGCGATGATGGGAATTTTATAGGACTCGATGCTATTGCAAATAAGCCAATGGGATGGCGGCAACCATTACCCGATGGCGGTTTTGAAACAACGTGGACAATCTTCTGAGGTTTAGCGATGGACGAAATTTATCAGGATCAATGGGGAAACTACTTTGATGCTTACGGGCGACAATTAGACATCAATGATCTGATTGCTCGCGGCATTGATGTGGTTGGCGCGTGGACATCGCGCAGCCCTTATTACTCGCCGGACGATCCGCGTTACAGACAGCAAGGCCGCTATCCGGTTCAACAATCAAACGTCTACTGGCCGCAGCAGACCGTATCGCCGGGAAGCGTCAATCGTTCAGGACTGCAACTTGAATGGTGGGCAATTGCCGGGATTGGCCTGCTCGCAGGTGCGGTTTTATTTGGTAAAAAACTGAGGTGAATTTTATGCAAACCGGACTTGGCAGAATTGGCCAGATTGACGGCAACTGGATGCCTGATTGGAACTGGAATCCGCCTGCAATCTTTCAAGCCGCAATGAAAGGGCTTGGCGCAATCGCGTTACAGTTGACCACTGACAAACGCAATTACGTTGTCGGCGACACGCCGACTTACACGCTGCAAGCCGCCGTTCCCGGCTCTCGCGTTGCGTGGACTTCTTTCAAGGACGGAAAACATACCGGCGAATTTCAAGCCGATTACGGCCAGACGGTTGACATTAACGGAACGGCTGAGCTTGTGGCTGGTGGGCCGTGGACCGAAAACGATATAGGTCAATGGCAGAAGCAGGTATTGGTGATTGCGCCTGATGGCGCGACCAGCGTTGCTCAAGTGTTTTTCACTGTCAGTCCTGTTGCGTCAACTCCATCAACGCAGCCTGCAAGCAGCGGAGGATTTTTAGATGGTTCATTCGACATTGGCGGTGTCAGTGTTCCGAAACCTGC
>JAKOWL010000125.1 GCA_029781535.1 Pseudomonadota bacterium | reverse complement strand
CCAGCGGCCTGGAGCTGGTCCATCATGGCCACTGTATCCGGATCAGAGAAACTGATCCCAGTGCTCGTGATCTTGTAATAGACAGCCTTCAGCAGAGGATCGGTTTGAGCAAACGCTTCGAAGGCTGCAATCACGCTGCGAGCCATGTCGGGACCGAGCTCTTTAATGATACCGGCAACGGTGTAAAGCTCATCGTTTGTGCCAGTCTCTGTTTTTGCGTTCAATGCGTCAGCAATTTCCTGGGCTGTACCGGTCAGGTTGTGCTGACGAATCAGGTCCTTTACGAGTTGGAGTGACATGATGGTTTAACCTCCTATCGCTGGTAATGAAACACGATGTCGTCAAGCACGGCGGCGATGGCACGCATCGAGACAAACCGCTGCGTTGGCACATTATACCGCTTGTCGTTCATCACCTCGGCCACCTGCTGGTCGCTCATGCCAGAGTAGCCAAGGTTGAGAGGGTCGGTTCGTAGTTCGTTTGTCAGTACCGCGTATTCTTCGTTAGTCATGACAACGCCCTTTCCTTTCGCTTGATCCAAACAATTTCTGTTCTCGTAGCATGCTCATGTAGTGACCTTGTACCACGGTAAACAGTACCGCGGGTCCTGGGAACACCATAGCAAACAGTATCAAACCGAACCACATGCCAGCCAGCTTGAACTAGCGGATTATAAACATCATTATCGTAACCAGACAGCATAGCTTGGCCCTTGATACCAAGCAAGACATCCACTAGCTTCCTGTGGTGGTCAATGTCAGCTTCGTAACGATAAACATCCGGGTCATGGCGAGAATCGCCAACGTAAGGCGGATCAAGATAAAACACCGTATCAGGACTGTCCCAATATGCAATGACTTCAAGAGCATCCCGACAATCAATTTGCACGCGGCTTAGCCGATCATGCCACCACTGAAGCAAAGCAATTCGCGCTCTCCATTTCGCAGTATTCATAGACATCCTGCATGATGCAACAAAAGCACGTCCCCAACTTCCCACAGTCGGACAAGGGAGGCCATTCATGCTTTGGTTAACCTTAACAAAATAAGCCCAAGCTCGCTCAACAGGATCATCTCCAGAATACTCAATAGCTCGCTGGAACTCAGCTCGACTGTAAAGCGTCCAGGTAATGCGATGAGCAAAAGCTGAAAATGTTTTCTCGTCCTGAAGTACGCGGAACAAATTGACAATGTCACCATCAATGTCATTGAGAACCTCAATCGGCGAGGGATACTTGTGAAACAGTAAGCTGGCAGCGCCACAGTACGGTTCAACGTAGATATGGCCTTCAGGCAGCAGTCGAAGAATTCTCTTAGCTATGATGCCCTTGCCTCCATAATACAGAAAAGGTGACATGATCCTCCTCGGTCTCGGAAGATCGCTACGAATGCATGCTGAAACTTCATGTGCTTCCATTGCTACATCCTCTTATTCAAAGCTGAACTTGTGCAACAAATCCGCTATATGCTCAGCTGCCCGACGAATCCATTGCGGCATATCGCTTGCTAAGACTTTTTCCAAGTCCTGCTCTGTGGACCAAACAGGCCATCGGTGTAATT
>JAKOWL010000117.1 GCA_029781535.1 Pseudomonadota bacterium | reverse complement strand
TATGACATCTATTCGCGCTTACTGCGTGAGCGGGTCATCTTTTTGGTAGGCCCAGTCAATGATATGACAGCCAATCTTATAGTTGCTCAACTGCTGTTCTTGGAGGCAGAAAACCCTGATAAGGATATCTCTTTGTACATCAACTCTCCAGGGGGTTCTGTCACAGCAGGGATGGCAATATACGATACGATGCAGTTTATCAAGCCGGATGTCAGCACCTTGTGTATCGGCCAAGCGGCCAGCATGGGGGCGTTATTGCTGACGGCTGGCGCTAAAGGCAAGCGCTTCTGCTTGCCAAATTCACGCGTGATGATCCATCAACCTCTGGGTGGTTTTCAGGGACAAGCGTCTGACATCGAGATTCATGCTAAAGAGATTCTTTACTTGAAAGATAAACTCAACAACATCATGGCGCATCACACGGGACAACCCGTTGATGTGATCGCCAATGATACCGACCGTGATAATTTCATGAGTGCAGAGCAATCTGTAGCCTACGGGTTGGTGGACAAGATGATTGCATCTCGCAATGATGCGGCATAAGATAGTAAAGACATTTAGTAAGGTAAGTTAGCAAGGAAGACACATGGCCACAAAAGGCGAAGGCGAGAAATTACTATATTGCTCATTTTGCGGCAAAAGCCAGCATGAAGTGAAAAAGCTAATTGCCGGACCATCAGTGTTCATCTGTGATGAGTGTGTGGACTTGTGCAATGACATCATCAAAGAAGAAGTCCAAAGCCAGAATGAGATCAAATCTGCCGACAAATCCTTGCCAAGCCCGCAAGAGATTTGCAAGATTCTTGATCAATACGTGATTGGTCAATTGCATGCCAAGAAAAATCTCTCTGTTGCTGTCTACAACCATTACAAACGTCTAGACCATAATCATCTGGGACAGAATGCCAGTAAAGATGATGTGGAGATTCAAAAAAGCAATATTCTGCTGATCGGCCCAACGGGGTCAGGTAAGACCTTGCTGGCGCAGACACTCGCACGCCTTCTCGACGTGCCATTTGTAATGGCCGACGCGACGACACTTACAGAAGCCGGGTATGTAGGTGAGGACGTCGAAAATATCATGCAAAAGCTGCTGCAGAAGTGTGATTACGATGTGGAGAAAGCACAGCGCGGTATTGTCTATATCGACGAAGTCGACAAAATTTCCCGCAAGTCGGAGAATCCATCCATCACCCGCGACGTGTCAGGCGAAGGTGTACAGCAGGCTTTGCTCAAGCTAATCGAAGGTACGGTTGCTTCAGTGCCCCCGCAAGGTGGTCGTAAACACCCGAACCAGGAATTTGTTCAGCTTGATACAACGAATATCCTGTTTATCTGCGGTGGTGCGTTTGATGGGCTGGAAAAAGTTATCCGCTTGCGCTCCGAAAAGGGCGGTATTGGCTTCGGCGCAGTGGTGAAGAGCAAGGATGATGCACGTGCCGTGGGTGAGGTCTTACGAGACGTAGAGCCGGAAGATTTGATTAAATTTGGCCTGATTCCAGAGTTCATTGGCCGTTTGCCGGTCGTGGCTACCTTGGAGTCTCTTGATGAGAGTGCTTTGATGAGCATTCTCACTGAACCAAAAAACGCGCTGACAAAACAATACATCAAGTTATTCAAGATGGAGGGTGTAGATCTGGAGTTCCGAGATGCTGCCTTGCGCTTGATTGCAAAAAAAGCCTTAGAACGCAAAACGGGTGCTCGTGGGCTGCGCTCTATCATGGAACATGCGCTGCTCGATATCATGTACGACATTCCTTCTATTGAGAATCTTTCAAAAGTGGTGATTGATGAAGGTGCGATTACCGGTGAAACTCCACCTATCCTGATTTACCAGGACTCTCCAAAGCTGGCTGAAAACGCAGGCTAATTCATTTTCTCAGCCTATTGCAATTAAACCCAAGAGGTTTATAGTAATCCTCAATGATGAAATTAAGTGCGTCAGCACTTGAATCTAGATTTATCAGCCCAATTTAGATGTTGTATTGTGCTGTTTTGCAGAAATCAGGAATTATTATATGACCGAAGAAGTTTTATCTAATATTGAATCCACAACCCCCGTAGAGCCGCGGAGGATGCCTCTATTGCCGCTGAGAGATGTGGTTGTGTATCCGCATCTGGTTATCCCGTTGTTTGTAGGCCGGGCGAAATCAGTGAAAGCTCTAGAGATAGCTTCTGATAGCGACAAACAAATATTGCTAGTGGCGCAAAAGTCTGCCACAAAAGACGATCCGGAGGCGGAAGATCTCTATGAGATCGGCACACTCGCCACAGTTCTGCAGATGCTCAAGCTGCCAGATGGCACGGTGAAGGTGCTGGTAGAGGGCATGCAGCGTGTGCGCATATCTGATTTTGTTGAGACTGCAGATTGTTTCATGGCGCATGCTGAGAAAATCGAGACGGTCGAGCAAAGTGATAGTGAAGTTGAGGCTTTAATGCGTACAGTGCTGGCGCAATTTGACCAGTACGTAAAGCTGAATAAAAAGATCCCGCCTGAAATCCTGCCATCGCTTTCTACGATTCATACAGCAAGCCGGTTGGCAGACACTATTGCAGCACATCTGACGCTTAAGTTGGAAGAAAAACAAATCGTACTTGAAAAACTTGATCCTGTTGACAGGCTTGAGCATCTGTTGCAATTGATGGAATCCGAGATTGACATCCTTCAGGTTGAAAAGCGTATCCGTGGCCGAGTTAAGCGCCAAATGGAGAAAAGCCAGCGCGAATATTATTTGAATGAACAGGTCAAAGCGATTCAAAAAGAATTGGGCGAGCAAGATGAAAATGCCGAAATGGAGGAGTTGGAAAAACGCATCCAGGACGCAGGCTTGCCGAAAGAGGCTTTGGCTAAAGCCAACGCAGAGTTGAAAAAGCTCAAGCTCATGTCTCCGATGTCTGCAGAAGCAGCAGTGGTGCGCAATTATATCGACACGCTGGTTGGCTTGCCATGGAAGAAAAAAACCAAAATCAGTAAAGATCTTATTGCCGCAGAAGCTGTTCTGGACGCGGATCATTATGGTTTGGAAAAAGTCAAAGAACGTATCATTGAATACTTGGCGGTGCAGCAGCGCGTCGGAAAGGTGAAAGCCCCAATTCTCTGTTTGGTTGGTCCTCCTGGTGTGGGTAAAACATCACTTGGACAAAGTATTGCCAAAGCTGTAAATCGTAAATTCGTGCGCATGGCATTGGGCGGCGTGCGAGATGAGGCTGAGATTCGCGGACATCGTCGCACCTATATCGGCTCTATGCCAGGCAAGATTTTGCAAAGTATGAGCAAGGTCGGGGTAAAAAACCCACTCTTTCTGCTTGATGAAGTGGATAAAATGGGTCAGGACATGCGCGGAGATCCTTCATCCGCTTTGTTGGAGGTGCTTGATCCTGAACAGAATCATACATTCGCCGATCATTATGTTGAAGTAGAGTATGACTTGTCAGATGTGATGTTTGTGGCTACAGCTAATAGCATGAATATTCCTGCGCCATTGCTGGATCGCATGGAAATTATTCGTTTGGCCGGTTATACCGAAGACGAGAAAATCAATATCGCGCGACGTTACTTGTTGCCTAAGCAGTATAAAGCACATGGCTTGAAGGCGGCGGAAATTGACGTGGCAGACAGCGCTTTGCGAGATATCGTACGTAAATATACACGGGAAGCGGGTGTGCGCAGGCTTGAACAGGAGATTGCCAAGATATGCCGCAAGGTCGTTAAAGAATTGCTGGTACAAAGATCCGTTAAAAAAGCTCGTAAAGCAGGTGAGGGCGAAGTAAAAGCTGTGAAGAAAATTCAGGTTACTGCAAAAAACCTGGAAAAATACCTGGGTATATACCGTTACGATTATGGCATAGCCGCCAAGGAGAATCAGGTTGGGCAAGTAACAGGTCTTGCTTGGACATCAGTCGGAGGTGAATTGCTGACAATTGAGGCTGTATTGCTGGCAGGTAAAGGCAAAACAATTACGACTGGTAAGCTTGGTGATGTGATGCAGGAGTCTGTGCAAGCGGCTATGAGTGTTGTGCGTAGCCGCGCCAAACGGCTTGGAATTGCGGAAGATTTTTATGAGAAAAAGGATATCCACATTCACTTGCCGGAGGGCGCGACTCCCAAGGATGGGCCAAGTGCTGGTATTGCGTTAACAACCGCAATCATCTCTGTGCTGACAGGAATCCCGGCGCGTGCAGACGTGGCGATGACAGGGGAGATTACTTTGCGCGGTGAGGTACTTGCTATTGGAGGTCTCAAAGAGAAGTTGCTGGCGGCTCATCGTGGGGGTATCAAAACGGTGCTGATTCCAGAGTCCAATGTAAAGGACTTGGCAGAGATTCCTGAGAATATCAAGAACCACCTTCATATCCACCCTGTTAAGTGGATTGATCAGGTGTTGGAGCTGGCATTGGAAAGAATGCCAATCCCGCTGGAAGAATCTACTGAAGAGGCTGCCACAGTTAAATCTGATGTTGGTGCTGAGCCGAATACTTCGGTTACCCACTAATTATTGCCTTTATGGAAAATATTAGCGGAAATTGCTGCGAAAGCCTTGACACGGGCTTTCGCAGCTTGATATAAAAGCAAACACAGGAAATACCTGTTTTTTTATTAACCTAAAGGGGATTACACGTGAATAAATCCGAATTGATTGACCAAATTGCTAGCGCGGCAGGAATCTCAAAAGCTGCTGCAGGCCGTTCTCTAGACGCAACAACAGCTGCTATCACCAAAGCGTTAAAAAAAGGTGACTTAGTGACTTTAATTGGTTTTGGTACATTTTACGTAGGTAAACGTAGTGCTCGTAGTGGCCGTAATCCTCGTACAGGCGCAACAATTAAAATCAGCGCAGCAAATTCTCCTAAATTTAGGGCTGGTAAAGCGCTTAAAGATGCTGTAAACTAGCGGTCTTTGTTGGTTGAGAAAAAACAACCAACAGCACTGCAAGTTATTTTAAGTTTTAAATGAATGCAGGGTGCTTAGCTCAGTTGGTAGAGCGTCGCCCTTACAAGGCGAATGTC
>JAKOWL010000115.1 GCA_029781535.1 Pseudomonadota bacterium | reverse complement strand
CGTGATGAATCTGGAAAAGATCCTCCGCAGGATCATTTCTTTTTTGTTCTTTGCATGGCGGTGGCTGTTGGCGGGCTATTACAATACCCGCGAGGCGGCGGTCTGGACGACAAACACTCGCACGTGGGCAAAGGCAACAGCCGCATAAAGCCGTCTCTCCAGGTTAAAAGAGCAGAAAGAGACTTATTCAGCAAGCCCTATAGTAGATGATTTGCAGCTTGACTGTGGTGGCATTTGTAGTATTGACGAGATATGCACCTACTTGAAGAACGCAGGTTGCTCAGCGAACGCGGTCAGAATTGATGTTGGTCAGATTGGAAACATAAAGACTCCCTTTATTACCTATGCCAGAAAGGAGCCAAATAGAATCGGGCACTTTGAATTCTGCTTTCCTGATACTGGCGACCGTATTATTCATTTTGATGGTGCCAAAACGCCCGTCATAATAGATACATTTGTGCTTCAAGGTGCGACCGATAAATGGGATGGCACCTGTATTCTCTTGGATACGCGAGGGCTTACAGAAACGAGCCTGTGTACAGTTGCCGTCGCAAATGCGGCGGTATGGCTGGTGCTTGCCACGTTGTTTTTGCGAAGGAGGTCCGTTAGGCTGCACAGAAAGGAGGTGATGTGAGATGATATAGTCATGTTGCGTGGACAGAAACAGAATCAGAATTCCTGTTATGGAGATTATGCATGGTTAAACGTAGTGTATTATGCGTCCTTGTTCTTGCCAGTATGTTGTGCGTTGGCGCACTCTTACATGCGAACAGTTTTGTTCTGGCCGAACTCTCTGCCAGTGATCAGAAAGCACTGCAGGGTGGCATCGTACCGACTGAGTGCTTGTCAGACTGTACTACATGTGAGGATTACCGGGGCTGCCAAAACGATACTCAGTGCAATCATTTGCAGGGTGTTCGGGTATGCACTGATGATACCACTGGCGAACGGTGCTATGAAGTCAGTTGGACTCTGCTTATGTGCGTAATGGATCCAGCGCATACCTGCAACGAGTCTTTCGTCTGCACACGCACTTGCAGCACACAAGCGGAAGAGTGCGTCATTCTGATGTACACCCAAGGAACCGATTGTGGTGGGGTGTGGGTTACACAATGCCACTTCTAGTGCCGTTTCAATTTAATGAGTTTTACTTTGCTGGGTTTGTTTGTTGCGGTACGTGACATATCTGTCCAGCGAGGTTTTGAGTTCGCTGTGGCTCTGATAATAGGTGTTGCGAATGACGAATTCCTTGACGTGTGTGAACTGACATTCGATGGGATTGAGCCATGAGGCATTGGTCGGCGTCCAGATCAGGTGAAT
>JAKOWL010000103.1 GCA_029781535.1 Pseudomonadota bacterium | reverse complement strand
CGTGCAATGGCACTTCTTCAGGCAGAAGTCACGGTAGAAGAAATCCGCTGGATCACCATGATGGCTCTCTGGAACCAAGGGCGCGAAAAGGATTATTTATTCGTAGAAGATGCGCTGTTCAATCCGCGTGGTCAGACGTTGCACTAATACAAATGCTTTAATCCAGATTATCCAGAATCCTGGTAATGAGGCCGGATTGGTTCAATGTGTAGAAATGCAGGCCCGGCACACCCCAGTCACGCAACGCCTCGCATAACTCACTGACAACATCTACACCCAACGCCCGTACGGACGCAATATCATCACCATAAGCCTCCAGGCGCAGCCTTAACCAGCGCGGAATCTCTGCACCACATATGTTGGAAAAGCGTGCCAACTGGGTGATATTGTAGATAGGCATAATGCCCGGAATGATTGGCTGGGCAACCCCTTGCTGGGCGCATAGGTCTACAAACCGAAAATACGCATCCACATTATAGAAATATTGTGTGATTGCCCGGTTCGCCCCAGCCTCGAATTTCCGTTTCAGATTCTCTACATCCGCCTGAGGTGATTCCGCCTCCGGGTGGAACTCAGGATAAGCGGCGACTTCTATTTGGAAATGATTACCGGTTTGCCGACGGATAAACCCAACCAATTCACTTGCATACTTGAAATCACCCATGGCAACTTCACCTGAAGGGATATCCCCCCGCAAGGTCACCAATCGTTCAATCCCTTTCGCCTGGTAAGCATCCAGCAGGCTCGCGATCTCGTCTCTGGTAGATGAGATGCACGAAATATGAGGTGCGGCGGAATGACCTTCCGCCTGGATTTCGAACACGGTTTCCATGGTACGGTCGCGCGTCGAACCACCAGCGCCAAATGTCACAGAAAAGAACTCCGGATCATATTTGGCAAGCTGCGCCCGCGTTTCACGCAAGTTAGCGATACCTTCCGGGGTCTTAGGTGGAAAGAACTCAAAACTGATAGGTAAATTTTTCATTAGTCTTTATCAATCACAATAGCCGCAAGCAGCCATGAAATCACGCTGTAAGCCAACGCACCGATAATACCGGCCATCAGGGTCGCCACTTCGAATCCCTGCAGGAAATGCCCTACCCCCCAGAACAGCACACCATTGATGACAAAAATAAACAAACCCAATGTCAAAATGGTGATAGGCAAGGTCAGTATCGTTAGAATCGGTTTGATCAGTATATTGGCCAAGCCAATCACCACAGCCGCAACCAGCGCTGTCGCAAAACCGTTTACGTGGATACCGGGCACGAAATAAGCCACTGCCAGCAAGGCCAGTGCATTTACAATCCAAGCTGCAATCAGCTTTAACATGCCCGTTTCCTTTCCAAAAAATTAATAACGATAGTGTTCGGCTTTGTAAGGGCCGTTCTTGTCCACACCAATATATGCGGCTTGCTGGTCGGTAAGACGCGTCAGCTGTGCATTCAGTTTTTTCAACTGCAGCATGGCTACTTTTTCATCCAGGTGTTTAGGCAAAGTATATACGCCTACCGGATATTTATTCGTCTCGGTGTACAGTTCTATCTGTGCAATCGTTTGATTGGCAAAGCTGGAACTCATCACGTAGGATGGATGCCCAGTACCACAGCCTAGGTTCACCAAACGACCTTTGGCCAGCAGAATGATTTTCTTGCCGTCCGGGAAAATCACATGATCCACTTGCGGTTTGATCTCGTCCCACTCGTATTTCTCCAACGAGGCTACATCAATCTCGTTATCAAAATGCCCGATATTGCACACAATCGCCTGGTCTTTCATTTTCGCCATATGGTCATGGGTAATCACGTGGTAATTGCCAGTCGCTGTCACAAAAATATCCGCATGCTCTGCCGCATAGTCCATCGTCACCACACGATAGCCTTCCATGGCCGCCTGCAGCGCACAAATCGGGTCAACTTCCGTCACCCATACTTGCGCGGAAAGCGCACGCAGCGCCTGAGCCGAACCTTTGCCTACATCGCCATAGCCGCACACAACAGCAATCTTGCCGGCAATCATCACATCGGTAGCACGTTTGATCGCGTCTACCAGACTCTCGCGGCAACCATACAAGTTGTCGAACTTGGATTTGGTTACCGAGTCATTCACATTGATTGCCGGAAAAGCCAACTTACCTTCCTTGTGCATCTGATACAGACGATGCACACCTGTCGTGGTTTCTTCAGTTACGCCTTTGATTTGCGCCAAACGGGTGGAATACCAGGTTGGGTCAGTTTTCAATTTAGCCTTGATGGAATTGAACAAACAAACTTCCTCTTCGCTGCTTGGATGGGCAAGCAGGCTCGCATCCTTTTCGGCACGCGTGCCCAAGTGCAGCAGCAAGGTCGCATCGCCGCCATCATCCAGAATCATGTTGCTATAGCCACCATCCGGCCATTCAAAAATACGGTGGGTGTAATCCCAGTATTCCGCCAGCGTCTCTCCTTTAACTGCGAACACGGCGGTGCCGCCTGCGGCAATCGCGGCAGCAGCATGATCTTGCGTAGAGTAAATATTGCAAGATGCCCAACGCACCTCCGCACCCAAATCCTTTAACGTCTCGATCAGGACTGCCGTTTGAATGGTCATATGAAGGGAACCGGTGATCCGTGCGCCCTTGAGCGGTTTTGTCAATGCGTATTCTTCACGAATCGCCATCAGCCCGGGCATCTCGGTTTCAGCAATGGCGATCTCCTTGCGGCCAAAACCCGCCAGGTTGATATCGGCTACGATATAGTCTTTGGTATCTGTCACAGTATTCACTCCAATTTACATTGAATATGCGACTGAGAAAAAAGGATGAAGATCACGCTGCTATTTGTTTGATCTTGCGTCCATCCATTTTTCCGCATCAGTCACGGTTAATGAAGATGAACGCCGTTAATACGGTCCCGAGCCTAGGAGAAATCTCTTGCAGCGTTCCTCGGAATATGAATGCTATTGTACTACGAATAGATAAAATTACAAAAATTCAAACAGTTATCAATAAGAGAGGCTATCCCCATAAGTCGTTCTGGTTCCATAATCCATTGATATCATGAATTCCCCATTTTGCCGGATCCTCGTGTCCAATGATCTGGTCATTAGCGCCTCGTTTGGACAAATCCAGCACTTCGATTGGGACACGCAGTTTGGATTTGGTAGAAAAAAATACCCTGACAATCGGGGTCAGCAAACTCTTGGGGCTTTGATCTATCACCAAAGCCAGCCGTCCGGTCTTGAGCAACACGATCGAACCTACAGGATAGATACCCACGCATTTCACGAATGCCTGGAACACCTTGTCGTCAAAGTGACTTGTCCATTGCGCCATACGCTGTAACGAAATTCCAGGCTCCCAACCAGGTTTATAAGGGCGATTGGAAGTAACCGCATCATATACATCACATACTGCGCCCATTTTTGCAAACAGGCTAATCTGGCTACCGTGCAGTCCGAAAGGATAACCAGTGCCATCCATTTTCTCATGATGATGCAGGCAAATATCCAACGCCATTGCATCTGTAACATTACCTTGTAGCAATAAGGCATGGCCCTGTTCCGGGTGCAATTTAACCAGATTGAATTCCGCTTCGGTCAATGCCCCAGGTTTGTTCAGCACCTCGATTGGAATCATGGCCTTGCCGATATCATGCAATAAGCCCC
This sequence comes from Pseudomonadota bacterium, assembly GCA_029781535.1. GTDB lineage: Bacteria > Pseudomonadota > Gammaproteobacteria > Burkholderiales > Methylophilaceae > Methylophilus. The sequence continues at coordinate 34,479 of JAKOWL010000103.1, read as the reverse complement.
CCATTCCGGCCAGACGAACTTCGGCTTCAGACAAACCCAATTCCCGTGCCAGCGAAATCATCAATGCACATACTGCTACACTGTGCATATAGGTGTAATCATCCGAGGCCTTTAGTCGCACTAGACTTATTAATGCCCCTTCATTACGATCTAATGAAGCAGAAATTTCCTCAACCAGCGGCGAAGCCGCCTCAGCATCAATCGCCTTGCCCATCCGCACGTCATTGAACATGGAAACAACAGCTTCTTTGGAGTTCTCGATAATGCGTCTGGCTTGAATACGCTCTTCACCAGCAGAGACACGTTTAATTTGTTGCAATGAAACTGGTTTGGATTGTTGCAGATCTGGAATCGATTCTGTAATTTCTACGGGCTTCTCTGTAGCCACATCCAACCCTTTGGAGATATCGATAATGACTTCTTTCACACCACTGGACTGCAATTTATTTAAGTCATTCGCATCCTCAAGTTTGAAGGCTTTTTTCCAAAATGGGTGATCCATCCAAGAGCCTTGCAGCGAATGGATGAACATGCCCAAGCGGACTTGATGAACAGAAATGGTTTTCAACATATCTCCCACATTTTTCTACAAAACATGGGCAAATAATGCAAAAGAAAAAGGGGGTAATCACCCCCTTTTCGCAGTTTGATACGCTACTTACTTACAACCCGGCTGCAGCACGTAACACTGCCGCCTTGTCAGTACCCTCCCAGGTAAATTCTGGCTCATCACGGCCGAAGTGCCCGTAAGCAGCTGTTTTCGTATAGATTGGACGTAACAGATCCAGCATCTTCACAATACCTTTGGGGCGCAAATCAAAATACTCATTGACCAACTGCGTCAATTTCTCATCGGAGATTTTTCCGGTACCGTAGGTCTGTACCATGATGGATGTCGGACGCGCCACACCGATCGCGTAGCTGACCTGTACCATACATTTCTCTGCAAGGCCCGCAGCCACGATGTTCTTTGCTACGTAACGGCCCGCATAGGCTGCACTGCGGTCCACCTTGGATGGATCCTTGCCGGAAAACGCACCGCCGCCATGTGGTGCAGCGCCACCGTAGGTGTCCACAATGATCTTACGGCCGGTCAGGCCGCAATCCCCTTGTGGGCCGCCAATCACAAAACGGCCAGTAGGGTTTACCAGATATTTAATGTCGCCTTTGATCAATTCTTTTGGCAAAACGGGTTTGATAATTTCTTCAACCACCGCTTCGCGAATCGCTTCCAACGTCATTTCCGGCGCATGCTGCGTAGAAATCAGCACGGTATCCAAAGCGTAAGGTTTACCATCTACATATTTCACCGTTACCTGCGCTTTCGCGTCCGGACGCAGCCATGGCAGGCGGCCATCCTTGCGCAATTGCGCCTGGCGCTCCATCAGGCGATGGCTCAGCCAGATTGGCAACGGCATCAGTTGCGGGGTTTCATTGACCGCATATCCAAACATCAGGCCTTGGTCACCCGCACCCTGATCCAACGGATCGTCGTTTGCATTATCAACGCCCTGCGCGATATCAGGCGATTGCTTGTCGTAAGCTACCAGCACCGCGCAGCCCTTGTAGTCGATGCCGTATTCGGTATTATCGTAACCGATCCGTTTGATCGCATCGCGTGCTACCTTGATGTAATCCACGTTCGCAGTTGTCGTGATCTCGCCTGCCAAAACAATCAGGCCGGTATTGGCCAAGGTTTCGGCCGCCACGCGCGCGGTCGGGTCTTGCTGCAAGATTGCATCTAGGATGCTGTCGGATACTTGATCCGCGAGTTTATCCGGATGTCCTTCGGACACCGATTCAGAAGTAAAGAGATATTCGTTCATGTTGTGCCTTGAAAAGTTGATAAAAAAGAAACTGACTAAAGGCTAAAGCCAGCTTCATGCAGAACGCGCATTCTACACTTAAACTACCGAAACGCCTAAAAGTTGCTAGAATCCCACCTCAGGAAACAAACTCATGCGATTAAAATTCACCAAAATGCAAGGCGCAGGCAATGACTTTGTTGTCATCGACGCCTATACACAACCCGTTAAGCTCACGAAAGCACAAATCCAACACATCGCCAATCGTTATTTCGGCGTGGGATGCGATCAGCTGTTAATGGTTGAAAAAGCCCAGCAGCCAGGCGTAGACTTTCGCTATCGCATCTTCAACGCGGATGGCGGCGAAGTGCAGCAATGCGGCAACGGTGCACGCTGCTTCGTCAAATTTGTCACAGAGAAAGGCTTGACCAGCAAACAGTCCATCGACGTGGAGACCGCGGGCGGAGTGATTACACTCACCTTGCAAAATGATGGCCAAGTCACCGTCAACATGGGTGCCCCACGATTCCAGCCAAATCAGATACCGTTTGCAGCTGAAACAGAATCAGTGCAGTATCTGCTCGCACTGAAAATGCAGCCGGTCAAAATCTCGGCCGTATCGATGGGCAACCCTCATGCTGTCACATTGGTAAAAGATGTGGATCACTATGACGTGGCAAACATCGGCCCGCAAATAGAGTCACACGAGCGCTTCCCGGAACGTGTCAATGCCGGCTTCATGCAAGTCCTTAACCCGCATGAGATCAAACTGCGTGTTTATGAACGCGGTAGCGGCGAGACCTTGGCCTGTGGCAGCGGCGCTTGTGCCGCAGTAGTGTCTGGCATCCGTCTGGGTGAGTTACAATCACCGGTGTTGGTACATACGCGTGGCGGTGCCCTGAACATCGCTTGGGCAGGCGGCAACAACCCTGTGCTGATGACTGGGCCAGCCGAGATCGTATTCGAAGGAGAGATTGAGGTTTAACATGCAAGAAGAAATTAAAGACTATTTGAAACAACACCCTGAATTCTTCGAGGAGAATGCTTCTTTTTTGGCAGACATCCATCTGCCCAGTCCTCATGGTAGCGGCACGATTTCCCTGGCGGAACGGCAACAGCTGGCTCAGCGCGACAAGATCAATGCGCTGGAAGAACGCTTTGCCGAACTGGTGCTCAACGCGCAGGAAAATGACAAGATTTCCGGCAAAATCCACGCATTCAGCATCCTGCTGCAACAAGCCAGGAATTTCGATACTGCCGAACAATTGGTCAGCCATTATCTGCCCGAAGAATTCAACATCACTGACACTTACCTGCGCATCTGGACACCCCCGCTGGACGAGGCTGACCAAAACAGCCTGGTCTTTGAACCGGTTCCGGAAGCCATCAGGAAGTGGGTGCTGGAGATTCACAATGTCTATTGCGGCGGTATCCCCAGCATCGATATTGATGACTGGTTCCTGGAGCCAGCAGCTTCCATCGCCGTGTTCCCGTTACGCGCCAATGGACAGGTTTTCGGATTCCTTGCGCTGTCTAGCGATAATACCGAACGCTTCTATGTAGGCACTGGCACTGATTTCCTGCAGAAACTTGGTGACCATATCGGCGCCGCGCTATCGCGTTATTTGGTGCCTGCAAGCGAATAGACCTGCTCAAACAATGGATGTGATTCAAGCCTACCTCGATTTTTTAAGTTACGAGCGTGGGCTGAGTGTCCATACGCGCAAGAATTACGCACGCGACATCGCACAGCTTGAACAATTGCGAGGCGCCTTGACGCTAGCACAGCTTACCAACACGCATATCCGGCGCTTTATCGCCAGCTTGCACGGAAAAGGCTTGAGTGGCAAAAGCATCGCCCGCATGCTTTCCAGCTGGCGTGGCTTCTTTGATTTTCTGGTGCATCGCCAAGGCTACACACAAAACCCGGTCATCGGCCTGCGTGCACCAAAATCTCCACGCACCCTGCCCCGAGCGCTTTCAATAGAACAAGCGACCAAACTAGTCGACATTGCAGATGATGACATCCTCAGCCTGCGCGACCACGCGATTCTCGAACTGTTCTACTCATCTGGCCTGCGCCTGAGCGAACTGGTCAACCTGAACATGGATGCACTGGATTTTGGCGACGGCACTGTCACCGTCACCGGCAAAGGTAACAAGACGCGCATCGTACCTTTGGGCAGCCATGCCGCAGAGGCAATCAGGAGGTGGCTTACAGCCCGGTCAAATCTTCTCGGCACTAATCAGGACGAAAAAGCTGTATTCATCAGCAAGCAAGGCAAGCGCATCAACAACCGCACGGTGCAATACCGGCTCAAAGATTGGGCTGTCAAACAAGGCATAAACTCATCGGTACACCCGCATATGCTGCGCCACAGCTTTGCCAGCCATGTGCTGCAATCCAGCGGTGACCTGCGTGCCGTACAGGAGATGCTGGGGCATGCCAACATCAGTACCACGCAAGTGTATACGCATCTGGACTACCAACATCTCACCAAGGTCTATGACGCGGCACATCCACGTGCCAGAAAAAAATAAACCCATAAATCCTACAAGGTTTTTATCTACTGCAGAATATGGCAAAATGCATTGTTGAATTTCAGTTAATAAATTAAAGGAACCATCATGGAACATAGCTTACCCGCATTACCTTATGCCAAAAACGCTTTGGCACCACACATCTCCGAAGAAACTTTTGAATACCACTACGGCAAGCACCACCAAGCCTATGTGACCAACCTGAATAACTTGATCAAAGGTACAGAGTTCGAGAACGCCAGCCTGGAAGACATCATCAAAAAATCTTCCGGTGGCATCTACAACAACTCCGCACAAGTATGGAACCACACCTTCTTCTGGAGCTGCATGAAACCAAATGGTGGTGGCGCTCCAACCGGCGCGCTGGCTGATGCCATCAACAAAAAATGGGGCAGCTTCGACGAATTCAAAAAAGTATTCCAGGCTTCTGCTGTTGGCAACTTCGGCTCAGGCTGGACATGGCTAGTGAAAAAAGCTGACGGCAGCGTGGACATCGTCAACATGGGCCCGGCAGGCACACCACTCACCACTGGCGACAAAGCCTTGCTGACCATCGACGTTTGGGAACACGCCTACTACATCGATTACCGTAATGCACGTCCGAAATTCGTCGAGACTTTCCTGGCGAGTCTGGCGAACTGGGATTTTGCAAGTGCTAATTATGCAGCATAAGCATTTTATTATTTGATAATAACAATACTTAGCTTATTAAAACCTCGAACTTGTTCGAGGTTTTTTTATGTCTCGAAGAATAAATCCATCTTGTGGGCATAAATTTATTTTTAAGAGTAGAGCATGATTACTAGACATACCAATGAAACTAAATCAGCAGAGATAGAGACAAAAATAGAAAGATCAAAAAGATTGGCTGCTGAAATGATTATCAGAATATATATTTTCTCTGATCATGTTCTTTTTTGTTGTAACAGAATCATCACAGTTTATGTCTATCATTAAATGGATGAGTGTCTATTGGGATTGTAAATAATGAATACTAGTATTGGGCTTACAGAAGAGCAAGTTCGTGATATCAATCATTACTGGCACGCTTGCAATTATCTGGCTGCAGGAATGATTTACCTTCAGGACAACCCTCTTTTAAGAGAGCCTTTAAAACCTGAACATATCAAACAGAGGCTGTTAGGACATTGGGGAAGCAGCCCGGGTTTGAGTTTTGCTTACATTCATTTGAGCAGGCTTGTAAAGAAATATGATCTAGATGCCATATTCCTTGCAGGGCCCGGCCACGGGGCACCCGGCTTGCTTGCCCCGATCTATCTGGAGGGAACGTATTCTGAGGTTTATCCTGATAAGAGTGAGGATATTGAAGGTCTCAAGCGTTTCTTCAAAGAGTTTTCATTCCCAGGCGGGATTGGAAGTCACTGTACGCCGGAGATGCCGGGGTCTATGCATGAAGGCGGGGAACTTGGATATAGTGTAAGCCATGCCTTTGGCGCTGCATATGACAATCCGGACCTCATCGTCACAGTGATGGTTGGTGATGGCGAGTCAGAGACCGGCCCGCTGGCGACCTCTTGGCATTCGAATAAATTCCTTAATCCTGTCAGGGATGGCGCTGTTCTGCCTATCCTGCACCTCAATGGTTACAAGATCAATAATCCAACCATACTCTCTCGTATCTCGCATCAGGAGATAGAAAATCTCTTTTTAGGTTATGGCTGGTCACCTGTCTTTGTCGAAGGTTCAGACCCTGCTGAAATGCATCAAAAAATGGCAGTTGCCATGGAAGAGTGCATTTTGAAGATCAGGCAGATACAAAAACATGCTCGATCAACAGGCACTCCAACTAGACCATCTTGGCCGATGATCGTTTTAAGAAGCCCCAAAGGCTGGACAGGCCCAAAAACTGTTGATGGTCATAAAGTCGAGGGATTCTGGAGAGCTCATCAGGTCCCGCTAGGAAATGTGATAGCCAACCCTGAACATTTAGCACAACTAGAGGCTTGGTTAAGAAGTTACCATCCTGAAGAGTTGTTCGATGATGCAGGCAGATTGATTCCAGGATTAAAAGCACTCGCACCTACGGGAACATCCAGAATAAGTGCCAACCCCCATGCCAATGGTGGTTTGGTACGCAAGGAACTAGAAATTCCTGACTTTAGAAACTACGCGCTGCAACTATCCAAGCCTGCTTCAAAATATGCTGAAAACACGCGGCCTTTAGGCGTAATGCTGGGAGATATTATCCAAAAGAATCCCACTAATTTCAGGGTATTTAGTCCGGACGAAAACTCATCAAATAAATTACATGATATCTACAAGATTAGTAAAAAAACATGGCTAGCAAATTACCTGCCGGAGGACGCCGACGGTGGTGAATTATCACCTGATGGCCGGGTAATGGAAATGCTTTCCGAGCATACACTAGAGGGCTGGTTAGAAGGATATATTTTAACAGGCCGTCATGGCTTCTTCTCGACTTATGAAGCTTTCATTCATGTGATTGATTCGATGTTCAATCAACATGCCAAATGGCTAGACATGGCCAGAAAGGTTGATTGGAGACCGCCAATTTCATCTTTGAACCTGCTCATGACATCAACGGTATGGCGTCAAGATCATAATGGCTTCACCCATCAAGACCCTGGTTTCCTGGATGTGGTTGTAAACAAGAGTCCTGACGTCACTCGCATCTACCTGCCACCCGATGTGAATACGTTACTGGCTGTTGCTGATCATTGCTTGAAAAGCACTAACTACATCAACGTAATTGTATGTGACAAGCAAAAACACCTTCAATACTTAGACATTAATCAGGCCATAGAACACTGTAAGAAGGGGATCGATATCTGGGATTGGGCTAGCAATGATGACGGCAATCCAGATGTAGTGATTGCCAGTGCTGGTGACATTCCCACAAAAGAAGCCTTGGCAGCCATACAAATTATTCGAAACCACCTGCCTGCACTAAAAGTCAGATTTATCAATGTCATTGACCTTTATAAACTGAGCCCAACAAGTGTTCACCCTCACGGCTTAAGCGATGATGAATTCGATCGTTTATTCACCAAAGACAAACCTATTATCTTTAACTTTCACGGTTATCCATACTTGATTCACCGATTGAGTTACCGTCGGCATAATCACCACAATCTACATGTTCGGGGCTACAAGGAACGAGGCAGCATTAACACCCCCCTCGAGTTAGCAATCCAGAATGAAATCGACAGATTCAGTCTTGTCATGGATGTCATTCGCTACGTGGGAAATATAGGAAACGAAGGCGAAGTATTGAATGCCAAAATGCTAAAAGAACAAGATGACTGTCGCCAATATGCCTATCAACATGGGGTAGACGCAATTGAAATTGACGAGTGGACTTGGAATGTGCAATGAAACGCTCGGTTGGCATCATTGGATTAGGCGCGGTAGGGACGAGTATCGCTGTTGCCGTGTTGCACTCAGGTGTAACAGACCAACTATTTTTATGTGATAAGAATACCAATCTGGCGGAAGGTGAAACCATGGATTTAATCCATGGGGAATCTTTCTATTCCACAGTGTCGATAAAAATGGCATCCATTGATGAAATGCAATCGGCTGATGTCATCGTGGTGGCTGCTGGCAGAGCAGGGAATGCGACTGAATCCAGATTAGACCTTTTAAAAGACAATTCCAAAATCATTCATGAAATTGGAAGTCGTCTGCGCGATTACAAAGGTGTGATTATCCTAGTCACCAACCCGGTCGACGTCCTCACTAAAGTCATGGTTGATGCCTCGGGTCTTCCTGCATTTAAAGTCATTGGTACAGGTACTATGTTGGATACCGCAAGGTTAAAACAAAGCATCGGGGATATACTGAAGATTGACCCTCATTCTGTCTATGCAAAAGTAATCGGTGAACACGGGGATTCCGAAGTGATCTTATGGTCATCTATCAGGATTGGCGGCTTGCCACTTGATAACTTACCCCATTGGAGTTGGGATTTTAGGGAAAAGATTGACCATGATGTCAGATATGCCGCTTATCGAATTATTGAGAAAAAAGGTGTCTCTAACCACGCTGTTGGCTTCGTAACAGCTAATCTCCTAAAATGTATCATACGGGATGAGAGACGAATATTGACTGTTTCTCATGTGCAAACCGATATTAACGAATTAAAAGATATATCATTATCTTTACCCTCAGTGGTTGGGGCTACAGGGATACTCGAAGTCCTGGTACCTAACATGAGTGCGATTGAAAAAGAAAATTTGATGCATTCGGCAAAAATTTTGCGTGCAGCAAGTGAACAATTAAAAGAAGTTATTTAGGTTTCTTATATGCGAATACTCACAATCAATGTGGGATCTTCCAGCTTGAAGTCCTCGGCATTCTTAGCTAATAACCAAAGAATCGACTATCAGTACAAATTAGATAGCAAAGACTTCCGCCAAAGTCTGGAAAACGCTTTGAATGAACTGTTAAATGAAACCAGTGAATACAAGTTCAACATTGTTGGTCATCGATTTGTGCATGGGGGCGACATTCAGGAGCCATGCAGGTTGTTAACCAGAACTGAAATTCAGCGTTTGGAAAATATTACCAACCTTGCCCCATTACACCTGCCAAACAATCTTTTTGGCATAAATTATCTTTCGGCCCGATTAACAGTTCCACAAGTTGCATGCTTCGATACCGCATTTCATTCGACATTACCCAAATTGGCTTGGAAATTACCTATTCCAGACCGTTATGGGATGCGGCGTTATGGCTTCCATGGCCTTAGCTACTCACACATTGCTGGCAAGCTGCCAGATTTACTTGGTGATGTCGCCAACAAAAATATCGTGATTGCTCATTTAGGAAGTGGTGCAAGTCTCTGTCTTCTGAAAAATCTTCAATCTGTCGACACCACCATGGGATACACGCCCGCGGGTGGCATTCCAATGGCCACAAGAAGCGGTGATATTGACCCAGGAGTCATTTTGGAGCTTTCCAAATCTCTTTCTTATGATGATTTATCTGACCTGATTTATCACGGAATGGGATTGATTTCGCTATCCAATGGTGAAAGCGCCAGCATGCAGGCTTTACTAGCAAGTGGAACACAACAAGCGAAATTTGCGATTGAATACTTTGCTAATCACGTTAGCGCTCAAATAGGTGCTTATGCTGCTCAAGCCGGCGGGCTAGATGCGATCGTTTTCACGGGCGGTATAGGTGAGAAATCATCCGTGATAAGGGAAATGGTTTGTGAACCATTGGCATTTATGGGGGTTGCCCTTAGTAAAGATGCCAATCAAACTCATCAACAATTTATCAGTAAAAAAACTTCCAAGCCTTTGCTGGTATTGGAAGCTGACGAAGAAGCCGAGATTGCCAGACTGGTTTCTGCTTACAACATGTAAGCTTCCGTCGCATACCTACGAATCATCCGATGGGTATTGAATATAGAAGCGTTCTTACTGATCACGCCCTTCATTAGGTTTACCCATTCCTTTCTCTTGTTATAGAGTGGCAGAACCGAATTTTCTAGTTTATTGTACAAGTCGTTGATATCTCCTTGATCGTTCCCCACATCCCCATTTCCAACAGCCCAGCCAGTGACACCTTCAATACAACCTTCGATCCACCAACCATCAAGTACGCTTAAACTCGGAACGCCATTGAAAGCAGCTTTCATCCCGCTTGTACCAGAAGCTTCCAGCGGTCTAAGTGGTGTATTCAACCAAACATCAACGCCTGATACCAGTTCGAGTGACATACTCATGTCATAACCAGAAAGATATACCACTTTTATATCTTCAGACAATTCGTGAATATGCGCATGTATTGATTCGATTATTTCTTTACCTCTTGTATCACTTGGGTGAGCCTTGCCAGCAAGAATCAACTGAAATGGATATTTTTTAGCAATATTCTTCAATCTTTCCATATCAGAAAAAATCAAATCCGGTCGCTTATAACTTGTCATTCGCCTTGCAAATCCAATGGTCGGCAAGTCTAGATCAAGTTGCTTACCTGTTGATTGATGTACGATATCCAATAATTTAATTTTTGAATTGTAGTGGGTATCCCAAAGCTCTTCTTCAGACGCTTGGTCTATCCGCACCAACTGTTCAGGTTCATGCCGCCAGCCTTGAACATACTTGTCATAAAGTGCAGCAAAGCCAGCATTTGTCCAAGTGTGGGGGTGAACTCCGTTCGTGATTGCGTGTACGACATAAGTTTGGAACATCTTTTGTGAAACTTCGGCGTGGCATTTAGCTACACCATTAACGTATTCAGATAAATTAAGGGCAAGTCTCGTCATATTTAAGCAGTCTTCCCCAGCAAGTTTTCTTAGATGCTGAAGATCAATAAATTCATTTTGTGCAATCCTGTCTACGATTGAATAATCAAATTTGTCCTGACCAGCTTCTACTGGAGTATGTGTTGTGAAAATACATTTTTTACGCACCGCAGGAAGATCATACAAAGCTTCGCCAGGACGCAAATCACGTTGCTGATAGGTATATCGGTGCAACAATTCAACAGCCAGAAGTGCAGAATGGCCTTCATTCATATGATGCTTAGTAATACTAAAATCCAATGCTTGCAGCATACGAATACCGCCAATACCTAAAATCATTTCTTGCTTGAAACGATAAGCGGCGTCTTTACCGTATAGAAAGTGTGTAATTTCTCTGTCTTCAGGCGTGTTTTCAGGAAGATCTGTATCCAGAAGAATCACAGGCACTATGCCGCCACCAAGCCCTTCGATTCTATATAACCAAGCACCTACCCAAACGACTCTGTTCTCGATGTTGACTGACACCTTAGCGCAAACGATGGGTTGCGCAGATTTTTCTGGATCCCACATTTGGGGAAGTTCTATCTGCCTGCCGTAGGCATCGATTTTCTGATCGAAATAACCCGCACGGCTAACAAGCGTTACCCCAACCATGTGTAACCCGATGTCCGCAGCCGATCTTAATGTGTCTCCGGCTAATACGCCCAAACCACCCGCATATGTCGGAATATTTGGCGCCAATGCTATTTCCATTGAGAAATAAGCTACGCGGGGTGTCCTTGTGAATTCATGCAACATGATTTGATCCTAGAAAATTTTTCTTAAAAATTACCAATGCAGTTGTCTAAGCAATGACCGTTTCTTGCTTTGAAAGCCCTGCATCCGTTTCAATATATCGACAAGCATTTCTATTGCTTCGAGAATATGGGCGCCCTTGTTTAACATCACACACTCCGCCCGTTCAGCCATCACGGCGTCAGAAATTTCTGCCCGGCTTGGCTTGCCAGTTTTCGCAAGACTTTCTAAAACTTGGGTGGCCCATATCACTGGAATATGCGCGGCCTCAGCCAAACACAAAATTTCTTCCTGAAGTTCGGCTAATCTCTCGTAACCACATTCAACCGCCAGATCGCCCCTTGCAATCATGATAGCTACCTTGGGAGATTTCATTAAAGTCAATAACATTAGAGGTAGTTTCTCAAACGCTGAGCGGGTTTCAACTTTAAGCACCAAGGCCAAATTATCAGCATTGAGTTCTTTAAGATGCTTTTGTAACAATTCAATGTCTTTTGTGTTTTTAGAGAATGAGAATCCCACCATGTCGGCATATTTGACGACAAACTGAAGGTTCTTGATGTCTGCATCCGTAACGGCATCTAAATCCAAGTTGCTATCAGGAAGGTTAATCCCTTTGTCGGCTAGTAATTTGTCGCCATTGTCTGAAATCTCAGTAATTTCCACTGATAGCGCATCTTTTTTTACTTCTCTTATTACACCCCCGATACGGCCATCATCAAAAAGTATCCTCTCCCCTTCCGTCACCATCTGAAATATCTCCGGTAGCGAGCACGAAATTGAAGCATAGGATATTAACTGCCCACTTTCTGAATATTCAGCTGGCTTACCTGGTAAATCTTTTCGATTGACGATTAATATGTCACCTTTATGCAAAAAAATCATTTTCCGAAGATTTGGAAGCTTGCCGATTTTTACTATGGCCGGATGATATTTAGGATGTTTAGCTCCGCTCATCATCAACAGTTTTAATTCAGTCTGGGGGGTTATATATGCTGTTTGAGATAACTCCCCCCAGAATCCATCTTCCGTTTTTTCTAACAGCTTGATTTTACGATTTGATTCACGCGCATCCTTAAAAACAATTTCATCATTAACTGACGCATCCTTTAGCCAATCATCCTCAATCGGCAATGTAAGACATTCATCAAGCATTGAGATGCTCTTATTTGCGCTATGTATAAAAATTTTTACTGGTGAAACTACGCACCCATAATTATTTTTCTTAGGCTTTATCTTTAGCACAGACGATTCTGCGGATATTTCTCCAGTCCTGAGTTTCGGCCCGGCCAGATCCATCAATACTTTGCAATCTTTATGTGTTTCTACACATGCTCTTTCAATGTTTTTAATCATCTTGAGCCATGCTTCCTCATCATCATGCGCACAATTAATCCGAGCACAGTCCATGCCCGTTAAAAGCATACGTTTGACCAGACTGTAATCATTAGCTGCTTCGCTCGGAAGGGTGACTAAAATTCTGACATTTCTTTCTATTGGGGGAGTGCCAAAAACCTCTTGAGAGTTTTTATCTAAAAAAGAGTTATCGACATATTTGATTTCGGAAGATTGACTATGTTCAACATTCAAGGCGGACTCAAGTAAATAAATGACTGAGTTTATTGTGGGTAAAACCTTGGACTCCAATCGTCCCAATGAAGATAACCCGACATTTGCAAGTTCTATTTGAAGTTTCCTCAGGTCTCGTCTTCTTAAACCCAGGTAGTGAACCAGATTGATAGCTGCTTCTGAGTGTTGCTCATGGACTTTTTTAATATTCTTTTCAAATTCTTCTTCAGTAGAAACTAAATCCTGGGCCAATTTTCTTAGATTGCCTAACAGGCTCTTGTAAGATGACTCAATACTTTTAGATTTTTCACTTTTTGGCATGACTTTATTTTCTTTTTCCCTAACAATATAGTCTTTATATGCCTAATAGGTTAAGAAAATATGACAATTCATGTCAGCATCATAGATTAGGGAATTGGAAGGAGTAACAACCAGTAATTAATCTTGGATGTAATGCAAGCTGTCATTATTAATACGGAAGCAGGAATAGCCATTACCTCTGTTAAAGTTTATGCCCAGCGTGTTTTTGAAACTGACGCATTTATTCTCATAGACTATTAGCCCGAAAAGGCTATTGTGGCAGCCTCTCCAAGAGAGCAGTATAGTTTTGACTATAGAATCGGTGACAATGGTTTTTCAAACAATCGCAATTTCGTGAAGTTATTTGGGTAATAGGGGGAAATTATGAAAAAAATTACAATGTTAGCGCTTGTTTCAAGCATGTTTAGCACTTCTGCGCTAGCCAACACTTACTATTATGTAGACTGGACGTCGTGGAATCCAGGAGCAGGTACAGCCACTGGCGTAATTACACCTAGCAGTGGTCCAGCTGTCACTGTTCAATTCGATGCACTGAAAGCAGATGGTTCTCATGGATCATTCATGGGAGTGACCGGCAACTATCTCTGGAACCCTGCCAGCACCTATACAAGTGCCGAAGTCGAAAATGCATCCACATATGAAGGTATCCAATTGGTTGGATCCCCTAATATGACCTATCGCGTAACATTATCGGAAGCCATCAAAGATCCAATCATGGCAATTACAACGTTAGGTTCTCTAGGAGATCCGGCAGTTTATGATTTTGACTCCCCTTTTACAATCTTGAGTCAAGGCCCTACCTGCTGCTGGGGTGGCGGCCCTGGCTTGTTGACTCAGTTGCCTGGTGATATTCTCCGGGGAACAGAAGGGGCAGGCACTATCAAATTCAATGGTACTTACTCAACATTCTCATGGACTGTACCAGATCCTGAATATTGGCATGGGTTTACTTTCGGAATCCGCACGACTGAAGCGCTCGAGCCTACACCACCACCTTCTAACGTTCCTTTGCCAGCCGCACTCCCACTGATGTTATCCAGTCTAGGCATATTAGGGTTTGTTTCCAGCCGCAAAAAAGGGCAGATGTAAATCAAGAAAAATATAAAAACAAAAAGCACCGTTTAGGTGCTTTTTGTTTGAACATATCCTGCAATACCTTCATTCCTATTTAGAGACTTGCCTCTTAGGCAGGAAATGTTACGATAGGAAGCATGTTGCGTCGCTTTTGGATTCACTTTGGCATGATTGTGCTGTTTGCCTGTGTGCAAATGGGTATTGCTGCGCACGAAATCAGCCACTTAAAGCAGCTGACACAACACAGCCAGCCAGATAAAAATACAGCTAATGAACAATGCGGCCAATGTATCGCTTACGCACAAAGCGCGCATGGCATAGGCACATCCAACCTCGATATCCCTTTAAGTACCGCACAGTTCCAACTACCAATTTTTTATGCAGCCAAGCTGGAATCTGTCCTCAACACGCCCTACCGCGCTCGTGCCCCGCCCGCTACATCCTTGATTTAGCTTGTTGTTCCGGCAACCGTTTTGCCGGTTATTTGCTATTTATTAGGTGAATATCATGTTGAACAAAATAAAACCCGTTACTTGGGTGATTAGTGCATTGTTAGCACAGTACGCATGGGCAGAAGAACCTGCCCAGATTCGTCTGGATAACATATCGGTGACAGACAAAGGCGCTAGCGATCAGACGACACCTGCGATCACTCTGAACGGGCATGAACTTAATCTGCGTCGCGGCAGTACGCTTGGTGAGACATTGAACAGCCTGCCTGGCGTTTCTGCCACAGGGTTTGGCCCGAATGCCTCGCGCCCTGTAATTCGCGGAATGGATGCCGAGCGTGTCAAAATCATGCAAAACGGTGTTGGCGTACTGGATGTGTCCAGCCTGAGTTTTGACCATGCAGTAAGTGTTGACCCGCTGGTTATCGAACAGATTGATGTGGTACGCGGGCCGGCAGCCCTGTTGTATGGCAGCAGCGCAATTGGCGGTGTAGTCAACGCAACCGACCATCGCATCCCTCAGGAACAGCTGGAAGGTATCACAGGCCGTGCCGAGACGCGCTTTGGCGGTGCGGAAAACATGCGTAACGGTGCGGCCGTAGTGGATGCAGGAAATGGCCAGTTCGCAATCCACGGCGATGTTTACACCCGCAAGACCAGCGATCTGGATATTCCCGGTTTTGCAGTCTCCAGCCGTAAGAATGCAGCTGATGGCACACCACGCGTACATCGCGGCACACTCATCAACAGCGACGCTGACGCGGATGGCAGCGCACTGGGAGGTGCACTCACGTTCGATAACGGTTATATCGGTCTCTCTTACGCACGTGATAATAACAACTACGGTACCGTAGCTGAGGAGAACGTACGTATTGACATGAAGAGCGACCGCTGGGATGTTGCCAGTGAATTCACAGATTTGGGCACTACAGTCAACCGCCTCAAGTTCCGCATGGCGCATACCGATTACGAACACAAGGAACTGGAAGGCGTTCAAATCGGCACGACCTTCAAGAACCGCGGCCTTGAAGGAAGCCTGGAGGCCGGCCACAACCCGGTATTCGGGCTAAACGGCGTAATTGGTTTCCAGTTTGGTAATACTAACTTTGAAGCTATCGGCAAAGAGGCGTTCGTGCCCAGCGTCAATACGCAAAATCAGGCCTTGTACCTTTATGAGGAACGTCCTATTGATAAGCACAAACTGACGTTTGGCTGGCGCCTAGGGCATACCTCGGTGGATTCCAGAGACAGCGCCAGTTTTGGCTCAGGGCAGAACAACAGTTTCAATCCCAACAGCCTTGCCTTGGGTGGGCTTTATAGCATAAGCAGCAACTGGTCTGCCACAGCCAACCTGTCGCATAATGAACGTGCCCCTGCGTATTTTGAGCTTTATGCCAATGGCCCGCATGTAGCCACCGGCCAGTTCGAGGTGGGTAACAGTAACCTGCAGAAAGAACGTTCCAACGGCATAGATGCACAGCTGCGCTGGCGTGACGGGCATAACAGCTTCAATTTCGGTGCATATTACACACGATTCAGCAATTACATAGGAGTGTTCGATACTGGCAATATCGAGCCGATCACTGGTTTGCCAGAAGCAAGGTTTGATGCAGTACGTGCTGTATTCAAAGGTCTGGAATTCGACGGCAAGTACGGACTCACGGACAATCTAGATTTGACCGTGCGCGGCGATTATGTACATGCACGGGATAAAACCAACAACGAATATCTGCCTCGCATTGCACCTTTGCGCTTAGGTGCAGGACTGCGTTATCAATTAGGCAATTTCAGCGCACATCTGGATGCCCTGCATGCTTTCAAGCAAAGTAAAACTGCCGTAAACGAACTGAAAACCAGCGCCTACACTGACGTGAGTGCGACGGTGGCTTACAAGTTACCTGTACATAGATTCCATGTCGAAGCATTTGCCAAGGCTAACAACTTGCTGAATGAAGAGATCCGTGATCACGCTTCTTTCTTAAAAAACATCTCGCCAGCGGGTGAGCGTTCACTCTTGATTGGTGCACGAGCGGATTTTTAGGCCTGTTAGACAACTAAAAAGGCGCTACGAAGCGCCTTTTTTATCTGCAGCTGCGCATCAGCCAAACAGCACCATGCCCCACACCAGAAAGAACAGCAAGATACCCATCATCACGGCTGCGCTGCCGATATCCTTGGCGCGTTTGGCAAAAGGATGCCTTTCCAGCGAGGTATGATCCACTGCCGCTTCTACCGCCGAATTAAGCAGTTCGATGATAAAGACTAATAAAGTCGAGCCCACCAGCAAAATGCGCTCGATATTGTTGTGCCCGAGATAAAAACCTAAGGGGATGAACACCACCATCAGCCAGGTTTCCTGACGAATCGCTGCCTCGCTCTGATAAGCCGTCTTTAATCCGTCCAGCGAATACCCCAATGCTTTGGCGATACGCTGCAACCCATTCTTGCTTTTAAATTCACTCTCTTCCATCACTCTTCTCGTCAGCTGAATAGCGCTAGAGTTTAACATGCCCTCTCGCCCGCTATAAAGCAATGCGTTATCATCATAATTTTTAAAGCAAGGACTTCAACCATGGCAAAAATGGTGCAATGTGTAAAACTGGGCAAAGAAGCCGAAGGGATGGACTTCCCTCCATATCCGGGCGAGCTGGGCAAAAAGATCTTCATGAACGTCAGCAAAGAGGCTTGGGCGGGCTGGCTGAAACAGCAAACCATGCTAGTGAACGAAAACCGCCTGAGCCTGGCCGACCCTGCCGCTCGCAAGTATCTGGCAGAACAAACGGAAAAATATTTTTTTGGCGAAGGTGCGGATATGGCCAGCGGCTATGTTCCCCCCAGCAAATGAGATCTTTCCTGTTTACGCGACAATCAACAGCACGCTTCATATGCGTGCTGTTGATATTGGCAGCCACCAGTGATGCACTAGCGGCGAAGAAGTCCAAGACCAAGCGCAAAACCAAACCCACTGCCAGCGCGATCAACACAAAATACGTTTTCAACATCCCCTACGCCTCTGCGCCAGCGGCTTTGGTGGCGCTAGAGCAACGTACAGACATACATGCACACGAAACACTGCCACAAGGCTGGGAAACGCAGGAAAACTGGAAGATATTCAATGAACGCTCCATCGGAAAACCGGGACTGATAGAGTGGGCGTTCACCCAACCTAGCCATGCGGCACACCCGGCCGTCGTCAAACGCTATTTTGACGTTGGCTCGGCAGATCACATCTATATCGACACCGCTATCAAGTGCAGCGGAGAGGCGACTGCCTGCCATGACTTATCCCGAGTGGTGGAACAAGCCAACTGGCGCATCAAGAAGACCAACGAAAGAAATTTTGTGAAAGAAGGCGAGTTCTTATGGAAGGATACGCCGTCAGCTCAACCGGTCAGCACAAATGATTAAAAAACCTCGCGCATGTTCATTATCAAAACAGATGCCCTGAAAGCCAATCTAGAAGCGCCTTTCAGGGTATCTCGAATCACAATGAAAAAACCCGCAATTCTGCGGGTTCTTGATTGGCTTACT
Source organism: Pseudomonadota bacterium (assembly GCA_029781535.1). Lineage (GTDB taxonomy): Bacteria > Pseudomonadota > Gammaproteobacteria > Burkholderiales > Methylophilaceae > Methylophilus. Next base: position 16,156 of record JAKOWL010000103.1, on the reverse strand, counting down.
GCAAAACTACAACAGGTTATTTCTTGGTGACGGTCTTTACGCCATCTGCCGTTGCCAACAGTAAGATATTGGCTGGGCGTGCAGCGAACAAGCCATTCGTCACGACACCAACGATCTGGTTAATCTCCGCTTCTGTTTTGACTGGGTCGGTAATGGTCAGATCATGCACATCCAGGATGACATTGCCGTTATCGGTGGTGAAGTCACGCAACACCGGACGCCCGCCCATTTTCACCAAAGCACGTGCGACCTGGCTGCGCGCCATTGGCAGCACTTCTACCGGCAGAGGGAACTTGCCCAGCACAGATACATATTTGCTCTCATCGCAGATGCAGATGAAAGTTTTGGCCACAGCCGCCACGATTTTCTCGCGCGTCAACGCGCCGCCGCCGCCTTTGAGCATGTGCATCGCCGAGGTAATCTCGTCCGCACCATCCACGTAGATATCCAGGCTATCGACATCATTCATGTCATAGACTTTGATGCCATGGTTGCGCAGACGCTGTGCGGTTGCTTCTGAGCTGGCGACTGCACCTTCGATGCGGCCTTTTACCTTGGCAAGTTCCTCGATGAAATAATTGGCGGTAGAGCCGGTGCCCACGCCAATGATGCCTTCTTTCACATATTCAACCGCTGCTTTGGCGACTTGTTGCTTGAGTTCGTCTTGTGTGTATGCCACGATGCTATTTCCCCAAAAATCTTTATAATCAGCAAAAGTATAACTATACACCGCCTCGCGCCTATTCAAAATATCGCATGACGATTACCTATAAAGAAAAGATCGAGCAATCGCAGGTTTATGCCGTTGCAAAAAAAACACCGCTGGAGATACAGCCTAACCTTTCTGCACGTCTGGACAATCAGGTGCTGCTGAAGCGTGAGGACATGCAACCGGTGTTCTCTTTCAAATTGCGCGGCGCTTATAACAAAATGGCGCACCTTTCGGTAGATGCCCTGAAACGCGGCGTGATAGCGGCTTCTGCAGGCAACCATGCGCAAGGTGTGGCACTGTCAGCACAAAAACTTGGCTGCCGTGCCGTGATCGTGATGCCGACCACCACACCGCAAATCAAAATCAACGCGGTCAAGACACGCGGCGCCGAAGTGGTGCTGTTTGGCGACAGCTACAGTGATGCCTATGTACATGCACTCAAGCTAGAAAAAGAACATGGCCTGACCTTTGTACACCCTTATGATGACCCGGACGTGATTGCCGGCCAGGGAACGATAGGCAAAGAGATTCTGGATGAACATACCGGACCGATAGAGGCGATATTCTGCTGCGTAGGTGGCGGCGGCCTGTTGGCAGGTGTTGCGGCTTATGTCAAAGCTGTACGGCCAGAGATCAAGCTGATTGGCGTAGAAGCCAAAGATGCCGAGGCGATGACGGAATCGCTAAAAAAAGGCGAACGCGTGATGCTGGAACAGGTTGGTCTGTTCGCTGATGGTGCTGCCGTAAAACAGGTGGGCGAGCATACGTTCAAACTTTGCCAGCAATATGTGGACGAGATGATCGTCGTGGATAATGATGCAATCTGCGCAGCCATCAAGGACGTGTTCGAAGACACGCGCTCCATTCTTGAACCAGCCGGGGCGCTCTCTGTAGCCGGCCTGAAAGCCTATGCTGAAAGAGAGAACCTGCATGGTAAAACGCTGATCGCAGTAGCCAGCGGTGCCAACATGAACTTCGATCGCCTGCGCTTCGTGGCCGAACGTGCCGAAGTGGGTGAGAAACGCGAAGCGGTATTGGCAGTGACGATTCCGGAAAAACCCGGCACCTTCAAAACTTTCTGCCGCTTGCTGGGCAGCCGAAGCATCACTGAGTTCAACTACCGCTATTCCGATCCGAAGGAAGCGCATATCTTTGTCGGCGTAGCCATGCACGACCAAGTAGAGCGGGAAGCCTTAATTGCTGATTTGCAGACACACGGCCTGCCCACACTGGATATGACCAATAACGAAATGGCCAAACTGCACTTGCGGCACTTGGTGGGCGGCCATGCGCCACAGGCACAGCACGAGGTGGTCTATCGTTTCGAGTTCCCGGAAAAGCCAGGCGCACTGATGAAGTTCCTGGACACCATGGAACATGACTGGAACATCAGCCTGTTCCATTATCGCAACCACGGCGCAGACTTTGGCCGTGTACTGGTAGGCATGCAGGTTCCGCCCGAAGAAAATGACGAGTTCCAGGCTTTTCTACAACGGCTGGGTTATCCCTACTGGGAAGAAACCAACAACCCTGCGTACCAACTATTCCTAGGCTGATTGGCTCAGAATAGCCACACGAGCGGCTACACTCAACCACATCAGATTTTCATGAGCGCTATCTCATTGTTTTCATTAAAAACACTCAATAGCCTGCGCAAGAACATTTTTTGCTTGGATAATGGACTCAAACCATGAACCTATCACAAAAAATTCTGCCCAATTGAGGCAATCAACTTTGGAGAAACAAATGACTTTAAGAAAAACCTTGCTCGCAATATCCATTAGCGCGTTATTCGTGGGCAATGCATTGGCAGATGCCGGTAAAGCGTATGTCACCAGTCAGGATGGTGGTGTGACCGTCGTTGATTTAGCCAGCATGACGACTGCTGGCACCATCGATGTCAAAGGTGATGGGCCGCGTGGCCTCGGCCTGACTGACGACGGCAAGTTTCTGATTGTCGCAACGCGTGAAAATGGCAGTGTCTCAGTCATTGACACCGCTTCTAATGAAGTAGTGAAACAGATTCCCGTTGGCAAAAATCCGGAATTCGTCCGTGTGAAAGGTGACTTCGCTTTTGTAAGCTATGAGCCAAGTGCGAAAGGCGGCCCTCCGCCGGGCGCTGGCGGCAAACCTGAAGGAAAACTAGAGAATGCAAAACCGGAAGGTGAAAAACCAGCTGGAGATTCTGCTGCAGCACAAAAAGAGGACGACGATGATGGTCCAAAAGAACTGGCGCGCATCGGCATCATTGATTTGAAAAAAGGCAAGAAAGTCCGTGAGATTGTTGGTGGTCCTGAAACCGAGGGGATCGAATTCAGCAAAGACGGCAAGCTGCTTATCATTACCAACGAGGCGGATAACACCATCACCGTACACAACATCAAAACCGGCAAGCTAGTGAAAAAAATCAAAACACATGAATACGGCGACCGTCCGAGAGGCATCAAAGTTTCTCCTGACGGAAAAACTTACATCTCCACCTTGGAATTTGGCAATAAATTTATGGTGATGGACAAAAACTTCAAGGTTTTACGCACTGTAGATACTGGCGCGGCACCTTATGGCGTGAGTTTTGACAAAACGGGTGAACATATCTACATCGCCGCGAACAAAGCCAAAATGCTGGAAGTTTATGACGCCAAAACTTTTGAAAAAGTGAATGAAATCCCTAGCGGCAACCGCTGCTGGCATTTCAGCTTTACCCCAGATGACAAACAAATCATGCTGGCTTGTGGCAAATCCGATGCGCTAATTCTGATTGATGCTGAAAAGCAGGAGCCGACTGGTGAAGTGAAGATTGAGAAAATGCCTTGGGGCGTGGTGACTTACCCCAAAGCGATGGGTAGCCTGGATACCAAACTGAAATAACTTATCAGTCAATAAAAAAGCCCGCAATTGCGGGCTTTTTTACTGTAATTTCTTCAAAATAAATTCCCAATCCCTTGGGTCAACCGGCGTAATGGATAAGCGATTGCCCCGCTGCAAAATACGCAAATTGGCAAGCTCTGATATTTCGCGCATTTCTTTTAGCGTTAAATTCCGCGTCTTGCGCACCAGCTTTACATCCACATTCACCCAACGAGGATTCTCAGGTGTGGACTTCGGGTCGTAGTATTTATGACCTTTCACGAACTGGAAACGATCAGGATAGGCCAGCGCGCCTACCTCGCAAATACCCACGATACCCGGCTCTTCGCAATTGGAATGATAGAACAGCACACCATCTCCGATTTTCATTTGATCGCGCATGAAATTGCGTGCCTGATAATTGCGTACACCATACCAATCCACGGTTTGATTCGGCATGTTCGCCAAGTCATCGATTGAGACATCGGCAGGTTCGGATTTCATGAGCCAGTAGCGCATGTGGCCTTTCAAAATTTACTGGATTCTTCGCTACGCTCAGAATGACGGCGCAGTATGTTGGATTTTAATACGAAAATTAGAAGTTTTCGAGCAAACATGGTTTGGAATTTAGCGCCAAAATTCAAGGCGTTTGAGCGCAGACAGTACACTCAAGTACGGCAAGCGAAAAACAACGCAGAAATTTGGTGCTAAAAACAAAGCCAATTTGCTGTGGTGTTGCCTGAGCCGTATATCCTGAACCAAAAAAGTTCAGGTGGTAACAGCCTAAAGCACTTTAGGTACACTCGCCAAGGGCGCCTTAAAAGGCCTCCCAACTTAGAGCGCGCACACCGCACCTGATGAGCCGAAACCTATAACAGAGACTAGTTCAAGGAATTTTTGACTCAAGCAACACCGCAGAAAACTGCATGAATGATACAACGCGAATATAACTTAGAAATGAACTGAAACTAAACGCTACAACAACTTGTTCTGTGCCGCAATTGCTTCATCAATCTGATTCTGCATTGCGTTTATCCTACGCTTATAATTGCCGATGTCAACGTCACCGGCTTTGGTGTTCAATACCTCATGTGACATGTTCAATGCCGCCATAATGGCAATCCGCTCCATACCTACCACTTTTCCGGTATCACGAATCTCGGCCATTTTCTTGTTGAGATAATCAACAGCATCCAATAAGCCTTGCAACTCTTCGTCACCGCATGAGACGGTAAAATCACGACCCATGATCTTCACATCTACCGGCTTGGTCGTCATGTCGACTCCCCATCTAGCGGCAGTGATCCTAACAATAGTTCGAGCTTATCGCTTGCAAGCTGCATATTGCTTTTTAACTTGTCCGCGCCGGCACGCGCCAGATCCAACTGGCTGCGCAAATCCTGATTCTCATGGCGTAGAGACGTACAAAGGCCAACCAATTTGGTGATTTTCTCTTCCAAAGCTTTGATGTCAGCATCCATGCAGGCACTATAATTTAAAAAAATCAACAAAGTCAATAGCTAACGTGCACTATTCAAAGTGGTTTGGCATGTATCGCACATCTTTGTTGCAAAATTTGATTACGGAGAAGCTTCAAAGCGCTATAATGCCCACAGTTGTCAGGTGCCCTAATGCGATTCCTGCAGAAGGGTGAAACTGGGAAACAGGTGCGTTCTTAATCGGCAATGCCTGTGCTGCCCCCGCAACGGTAAGCAAGTGTGGGTTCATCCATACGCCACTGAGCAAGGCTCGGGAAGGCGATGAACCAGAATCTTGCGAGCCCGGAGACCGGCCTTACAACCTTAGACGCTAGATATGCCGCGGGGTGACGGTAAGGCTGAACCGCTACCATCGTGTTTTCGTTGCTCCCGGTATCCGCTTTTCATTCCCCTCGCCCTAACTGGTTTTACTTAATGAATCAACGTGCGGGGACGCGCGTTCATCAGGGAAATGAAAATGAAAAAGACTGTTATCTCAAGCTTGATTGGCTTGGCATTCGCCTCACCTGCTTTCTCGGCAGAAACTATCGAACTGGACGAAGTCACTGTTAAAGCCAACCGCTTCGAACACAAAGATACTGAAGCCACTTATGCTTCCGAGATCCATACGGCAAGCCAGATTGCCGCTTCCGGTGCAAGTACGTTATATGACTATTTGGCACAGCAGACCTCTTTGAACGTGCTTTCCAATTTTGGCAACAAAGCCACACCCTCCATCAACTTACGCGGCTTCGGCGGAGAAAATGGTCATCAAAATGTCGTGATTACCGTGGATGGCCAGCGCCTGAACAATATAGACGGCAGCGCCCAATTATTAGCAGGCATCCCCATAGGTAATATCGAACGAATCGAAATCAGCAAAGGAAGCGGCTCCGTCATCTACGGAGATGGTGCCACGGCTGGCGCCATTCAAATCTACACCAAAGCTAAAACCGGCGTGACCATCAGTACCTCTTGGGGAAATTTCGGACAGAAAGACCATTACGCTTCTGCAGGATTCTCAGAGCAATACATCGACTTATCGGTAAACCTGGCTCATGACAGCCATGATGGGTTCAGCAAGAAAGATGAAACCGGCCACAAGGATGCTTTTACCAGCACCAGCCAGAATGCCAAACTGAAAATCAAGCCTACGGAATATCTGCGCTTCTTTGCCGAAGGGACCAGCTCACGCAACGATATCCGCTACGTTAACTACCTCACGCAGGCAGAGTTCGATGCAAACCCAAGACAATTGACGCAACGCCCATTTAGCCAGACTTATACACACCAGTCTCTGGATACTGACCAGTGGCAATTAGGTGCAGAATATGACATCACCGAAAAACTGCGAGTATCGGCAACACATTTTCGTGAAGACAAACTTTCGGATTTCGTGAATTTCTTTAACCAGATGCATTATGACTACGAAACCGACGAGCTGAATCTTCACTACGACGCAGACAATTGGAGTGTTGTCACAGGCGCACAGCTGGCAGATGGTAGCCGTAGAACCAGCAGCAATACCACTAGCAAGGATAACCGGGCATATTTCGCAAGCGCAGAATATCGCCCTGACTCCATTGATGGCCTGACATTATCCGCCGGCGCAAGAAGTGAGAAGGTACATTACAAATTCCAGCCTGTTAGCGGTGCAGATTTGCGTGACAGTAAACATTTGAGTGCATGGGATATTGGCGCAAACTACAGGCTTAGCCAAACCACAAGTGTATTCGCAAACTACAACCGCGCCTCTCAGGCTCCGGATATCGATCGGTTCTTCACGACAGATTTCCTGAGCGGTGTGACTTCATTCAATGGCTTCATCAAACCAGCACGCGTCAAAACATTCAACCTGGGATTGAATCACACCGTTTCGAACAATCGATTAAGAATCAATACCTTTTACACCAAGCTGGATAATGAGATCTATCTGTACCAAGACCCAAGCATCTTCCTGTTCAAGAATACGAATATCGACAAGTCGCACAAATACGGTGTGGAGATACAAGATTATTATGACTTTAGCGATACATTAAGTGCATCCCTGATATACAACTACACCCGTGCGAAAATCGACAGGGAGAATGATGGTGGAGGCGCTTATAACGGCAAAGACTTACCTGGCGTACCCAAGCACACGGTTGTTGCCAACTTGAACTGGAAGTTCTTGGACCACGCCATGCTGAACCTCAATCATACATGGCGTTCACAGGCCTATGCCTACAATGACTTTGCCAACAACTTCGATCAACGTCAGAAGCATTATGGAACGACCAATCTGGCACTGCATTATCAATACAGGAACCTAGATTTTTCTGCCGCGATCAATAACCTGTTTGGCCACGAAAATTCGATCCAGGTAGCAGACGATGCCATCTATCCGGTGGATTTTGTACGTACTTGGCGCTTTGGGGTGAAAGCAGACTTTTAATTTGGTGTTATGATATTGGCTATGGAGAGACTTATGGACAGAACCAACCAGACAAAACCGTTGCTGATTGCTGCGGCTATCGCATTTTTCATGTTGCTGACTCGCGGCAGTCATACACTTACCCCGTTCAGCCTGCCGGATGCCAGCCTGATCCTTTTCCTGCTGGGTGGTATCCTGCTCAAGCGCTGGGGCTGGTTTGCAGCGTTCTTTGTATTAGGTACGGTGATCGATTTCGGCGCCGCTGCGCTTGACCCTGCACAAGGCTTTTGCCTGACCAATGGCTACTGGGGCCTGATTCCAAGCTATGCCGCCATGTGGTTGGGTGGACTTTGGCTGGGCAAGCAAAAAGATGCCTTCGCCATCATGCCATTTGTGGCCGTCAGCCTGGCGACTACTTGCATTGCATTTGTCGTTTCCACCCAGACCTACTATCTGTTCTCGGGCCGTTTCCCAAATGACGGCATCCTGCACACCTTGCAGTATGGCTGGAATTACCTGCCAAACTGGATGCTGATAAACATTGTTTATACCGCATTGGTATGTCTGGTTGTTGCAATAGCCCGCAACTTTAAGCTGCTTAAACCAGCATCGTTGTAATGCAAATCATGTTCATCAAGCCGCCTGTTTTTGGGCGGCTTTTTTGTTGAAATGGCAATCCACCTGATTCTGGGCGGAGCCCGTTCCGGCAAAAGCGCTTATGCTGAAAAACTGGCGATAGCCTCCGGTTTGCCAGTCACCTATATTGCCACTGCCCAGGTATATGATGATGAGTTTAAAGCCCGTGTGGAGCATCATCAGGCGCGACGGCCCAAAGACTGGCATTTGATCGAGGTCTCCCATCACTTATCAGACGCCCTAAATACCATTGCCCAAGAAGCCAATCAGAACACGGCTTCCAGACAAGTCATCCTGGTCGACTGCCTGACGCTCTGGCTGGCTCAATGCATTTGCCCGGAATGTGCCCCCCCAGAAGGGGTGGATTGGGCACAACAGCGTGCCACATTCTTGCAAGCACTGCCCCGCATGCAGGCCGATATCATTCTGGTCAGCAACGAAGTAGGTATGGGCATCGTGCCGCTGGGCGCCATCAACCGCCAGTTTCAGGATGAACAGGGTCGGCTGAATCAAGCCGTGGCCAATATAGCGGGCACCGTCACTTTCATTGCTGCCGGCCTGCCGCTTAAACTTAAAGGATAAAACATGGAATTCATATTGAAAGGCGAACACATCGCGCTATGCGACCTGCTGAAACTCACGGGTATCGCCGACAGCGGCGGGCAAGGCAAAGCCATGGTCGCCGATGGCATAGTACTTGTCGATGGCAATGTGGAGTTGCGCAAGACAGCCAAGATCCGTGCCGGGCAAACCGTCGAGTGCCTCGACCAGACGATCGAAGTCAAGGCCGCTTAGGCCTCGCGCGCGTTCATTAGCTTAACCACATGCCTGAAACCAGCATGGAATAAGGCTTGCAGGCCGATAGTCATGACAATGAAAATATTCTAACGATTCACAAAGTGGATCTTGGGCACACTGCCGCCAAACTCCAACTGCGTGACGCTGCCATGATCGATATGAAATCTGAACAGCCCCTTGAGCGGCATGTTCAGTACATGCGCAATCAAAGCGCGTATCACACCGCCATGCGTTACGACAGCGATATTGCCGCCCACATGCAGCGATTGCACCTCGGCTAAAAACTCCAGCACACGCGCTTGCATCTGACTAAAAGTCTCCCCATTAGGTGGAGCGATGTGTGCATAGTTATGTGCCCACACATCAAAAACGTCACGCGGTATATCATCCCAGGCCAACATCTCCCAATCACCAAAATCCAGCTCGGATAACCGTGCATCCAGCGCAGGAACGCCTTTGTTCAAAGCAGCGGCCAATTTGGCACAGCGCTGCAAGGGGCTGCTGTAAACCTGGTCAAACTCATTTTCAAATAACTTGCGATGCAATAAATCCAGTTCATCGACAAAACTTGCGGCCACATCCACATCGCTTTGGCCATAACAAACTCCGGCCGGCACCTGCAATGCCGTATGGCGAATCAGTGTCAATCTCACAGTCTAGCGCTCCAGGTTAGCACTCCCAAGTAGAACACCAGCTCAGCAAGCTGCTGAGTAGCGCCTAATGTGTCGCCCGTATAACCACCCAAACGCTTTAGCAGCTTGTCCCGCCACCATATCCAGACAGCGATGACGGGCACTATGCCATACAGGACCAGTTGGGAAATGACCCATGCAGTATGCTGAAAAATCACCAGCAGCACCAGCATGAGCAATACCGGCGCAAACCCAAATAAATTGGCCATTAACAAATGTTCACGACATATTTTTGTCACCAGTGGTTTGGCTTTACCATTGGGCTTCACATAACCTGCCGTCGCCATTATCCAGACTGCGGCCAACCTGCTGAGTGCATGACCGGCGACCAACACCAATGGCACAAAAGCAGGGTGCAAATGATTCAATGACTGAAACTTGGCAAGCAATACAAAAAACAAGGCCACCGCTCCATAGGTACCCAAACGGGAATCCTGCATGATGGTGAGCGCTTGCTCCTTGTCAAACCCGCCGCCTAAACCATCTATGCTATCCGCCAACCCGTCTTCATGAAACGCACCGGTTAGCCATATCGTGCTTGCCATGCTAATGAGCACCGCCAGACTTTGCGGGAAAATCTGTCCTGCCAAAATAAAAGCAACAGCGCCAACAAGGCCGACTAGAATGCCGATGAGCGGAAAATATTTTGCAGATTGATTGAGTTCCTCGGTTTGAAAGTCGACAAACTGCGGAACGGGAATACGGGTGAAAAAGCCTACAGCGATTAGAAAAAAACGCCACTCTTTTTTCAGCATTTTTGGCTGACCCCTGCACTTTCAAAGCTAGCCATCTCGTTTAGAAAATTCACAGCCGCCTGCAACAAAGGCAAAGCCAGTGCAGCACCCGTGCCCTCACCCAAACGCAACCCCAGATTCAGCAAAGGCTTCGCGCCAAGATGTTGCAACAACTTGGCATGGCCGCTCTCATCCGAGCAATGTGAAAAAACACAATATTGCAAAATATTCGGCTGTAGCTTAGCCGCTACCAGTAAAGCAGAAGTGGCGATAAAACCATCTATCAACAGTACTGTATGCCGTTCGGCTGCGCCTAGCATAGCACCTGCCATCATGGCGATTTCAAAGCCGCCGAACGTTGCAAGCGCCTGTTTGGCATCCGTGCCTTTCAAAGCATGGTAATCCATGGCTTTGCGCAAAATTTCCACTTTTCGTTTCAACCCTTCGTCATCCAGCCCTGTCCCCCGCCCCACACAAGCATCTATCGGCAAGCCGCATAATACACTCATCAAACAACTGGCTGCGGATGTATTGCCAATACCCATTTCACCAAATCCAAGTACGTTACTACCTACCGCAATCGCTTGCCGTGCAATGTTTGCACCTTGAGTAAGCGCTTGCTCACATTGCGCCATGCTCATTGCTGGCTCGGATAAAAAGCTGCGGGTGCCGTGCGCGATTTTTGCGTGGATCAAGCCATCTATGTTGCCAAAGTCGTGATTCACGCCGCTATCCACCACATTCAGAATCATGCCTTGCTGTCTGGCAAACACATTGATGGCCGCACCACCAGCTAGAAAATTTTGCACCATTTGCCCGGTGACTGTCTGAGGATAAGGGCTGACCCCGCTCTCCACGATGCCATGATCTCCCGCGAACACCAGCATGGTGGGCTTGCGAAGTTGCGGCGTGAGCGTATTTTGAATCAGGCCAACTTGTAATGCGATTTTTTCCAAATCACCCAAGGCCCCTAGCGGCTTAGTTTTTTGATTGATTCTATGCTGCAAGGCAGCTTCTAATTGCGAATCCAGCGGAGATACTTGTATAGCAGTCATTCCGCAATTTTACCCGAGGTATGCGATAAAAACCCCACAAAGCGGTTACCTTGCGGGGTTTATTGGTTATTGCCAGATAATTATTTGTTTGCTTCGGCAGCTGCGGCATCTTTGGCCGCTTGTACTGCATCTTCAGCCTTATCTTTAGCTTCGGAAACTGCCGCTGCAGCTTGTTCAGCTGATTGTTTGGCCGCAGCTTCCGCCTCAGCGGCAGCGTCTTTGGCCTTATCCAAATCACCTTTGATTTCTGTGGCGATCTCTGCGCCTGTCTGAGTAGATTCCTGTTCTGCCTTTTTACATGCACCCAGCAAAGTTGCCAGAAACATGCATACCAATACCAATTTTAAGCGTCTATTCATCATTGTTCTCCTGTTAGTTATTGTGGCGGAATGCGCAACGATTGTCCGGGATAGATCTTATCCGGATGTGTCAGCATAGGCGTATTCGCCTCAAAAATCTTCATATACGCATTGGCGTTGCCATAAAACTCCTTAGCGATTTTAGATAAGGTATCACCCTTAACCACCGTGTAAAATTGTGCCTCAGGCTCAGGCGCTGGCACGTAAAGCTGATCCTGCACCGCCTCTACACCGTGCACATTACCGCAGCACAGCAAAATCTTTTCCTTGTTAGATTGCGTATCCACATTACCCTGCGCTATGACTGTGCCGCTCGCACCATCAAACTTGATGTCATAACCATCGACAGGCAAATTGTTTTTGGCAATATAATCGCGAATCGCATTGGCTGCTGCTGCATTCGCGGCATCAATGTTAACCGGGGTCGGGTCTTTTTTTGCAACCTCCTCTGCTGCTTTCGCCTCTCCCATGCCAAACAGTTTTTCACCAGCTTCTTTTATAAATGATAACAATCCCATGCTACTTCTCCTCTTTAAGATTATTCTTCGTGATGACGCGCACTAGCTGTCAAAGTCCATGGTATGCCAAAAGCTATATTTTTGCCAGCAGATTAAAATAGATGCTTCATTCTGGCGTAATCTTTGATATAATGCGCGACTTGCTTGATTCAGCAATGATGGCCAGGTAGCTCAGTTGGTAGAGCAGCGGATTGAAAATCCGCGTGTCGACGGTTCGATTCCGCCCCTGGCCACCAGTATTGAAAGGCTCACAGCGATGTGGGCTTTTTTGTTTCTAGCCAGCTATACTAAATCGTAACCACTAAACACAGCGTTTATTCGTGAAGCTGCATGTGCAAGATTATCTGGTGTCACATGTGCATAACGTTCACCATTGCTGCGGTCTCCCAACCACCCAATCAATCAAGCTCTTGTAGGCGTATATGGAGGATTTTGATGGGGTATTGGCCTAAGTAGATAGAATTGGGGTGGTTAATCGATTTTGTCCTGTTGTATGCAGAAAACGGGGCATACCTTCGTGTCCGGAAAACTAGATAATATGGGCGGAAATCGCTAAACTGGAATCAGTTAACACGTGAAATTTGAGGAGGGAAACTCTGCCCGTATGATTAGTTGGCCAATACCCGTCCGAGACTCAATTAACCCTTTTGGATAATGTATGGTGCGTTCTTTAATAGCAAAAATAATGCTAATAATGGCATGCTTGTTTTGCGGAAGCCTGATGGCAAATGATTTGCCGAATCCATGTAGTCGCGATCGCAATTTCAATGAATTCACTATTTTCAGTTATCACGAAATAGCTGAAAAGAGTGAGACACTCGACTCGACCTATGCAGTCTCGGCTGCGAATTTTGAAGCCCAGATGAAATGGCTGATTGATGAGGGATACCACTTCATAAAAATCGACGACATCATCAATGCCAGGAAGCACAATACACCATTACCCAGCAATGCCGTTTTGATTACCTTCGATGATGGGTATCAGTCGGTTTATGATAACGCGTTTCCTATCCTTAAAAAATATCAAATTCCCACAGTGATTGCCCTGGTTGGCAGCTGGCTTCAAGCCACAGATAAAGTTGATTTTGATGGTCACTTGATTGACAGAAGCAAGTTCCTGAGTCAAAACGAAATCAAGGAAATGATTGCTAGCGGGCTGGTTGAGGTCGGCAGCCACAGTTATTTCTTGCATCGGGGAGTTTTGGGAAATTCACAGGGAAATATGGAACCCGCAGCGACTACCCGCCAGTGGTTGCCGGAAAAAGCGGCTTATGAAGACGATAAAAACTACCAGCAACGCGTATATGAAGACCTCAAAACCAATAACGACTTTCTCAAGAAATACGTCGGCCAAAGACCGCGGGTCATGGTTTGGCCGTACGGTGAATATAATACGGATGTCCGCAAAATCGCCGAGAACCTAGCGATGCCCATTGGGCTTACACTGGACGATGGAAGCAATACTGCTATTACGCCACTATGGGGATTGCGCCGAATCTTGGTGACCCAAAAGATGTTGAACACCGACATGGGCCTCAACATGTGGGAGCGCAACAAGAACTATACCGACGGCGGGCTTACTACCAAAGCGATGCACATTGACCTCGACTACATCTACGACCCCAACCCCGAGCAACTTAACAAAAATCTTAGCGAACTGCTTGAGCGGATCAAGAGAGTCAATGCAAACACAGTCTACCTTCAAGCGTTTGCTGACCCTGACGCAAACGGTGCAGCAAATTTTGTGTATTTTCCAAACCGCCACGTCCCAGTGCGTAGCGACTTATTTAATCGAGTGGCATGGCAGATCAAGACCCGCACGCAAGTGACCCGTGTTTATGCCTGGATGCCAATGATTGCCTGGGAATTGCCTCCCGACAACCCAGCTGCCAACGATAAGGTTGTGACCTTGCAGGTTGACCAGAAGCATTTGAACATGGGGTATCCACGACTTTCACCTTTTTCACCGAAGGCGCGAAAGGTCATCCGGGAAGTCTACGAGGACTTGGCGAAATTTTCCGTGATAGACGGCATTCTCTTTCACGACGATGTGACCTTGTCAGATTATGAAGACGATAGCGAAATGGCTCGCGCACAATACAAAAAGTGGGGCTTGAAAGCCAGCATCGAGGACATACGTAACGACCGTTCTGAGTTTTTGCAATGGACAAGACATAAAACCGCTTTTTTGGATGATTTTGCGATGGAATTAGCGCAGATCGTCAACGATTATCGCCCTGGGATCAAAACTGCGCGCAATCTCTACGCGCAAGTAGCCCTGAATAAAGATGCCCAGGAATGGTACGCCCAAAGCTTGTCTGAATCGATTCAAAGATATGACTACACCGCCATCATGGCAATGCCTTACATGGAGAAAGCCGATGATGCCGGTGCGTTTTACAATCAGCTTGTTAGCAATATCAAGGATCAAGAGTGCGGCTTAGACCGGACAGTCTTTGAGCTGCAAACAGTCAACTGGCGAAATAACAGCGAGCCAATTTCTCCACAAGAACTAAGTCTAACTATCCAGCACCTATATGATTTAGGGGTTAATCACATTGCGTATTATCCAGATGATTTGTACCACAACAACCCCAACGCCGATTTGATGAAACAGGCTTTTGCCAAAAAGGCCATCCGGATGTACCCGTTTAATGCAGGCGGAGTTTCCCCCAAGAAATGATAGGGACGACAAAGATGAACCTAGATTTTATTCTACACCCCCTTTGGCACTTTCTCATTGGGTATATTTTTTACTATCCACTCTTCATGTCGAGCCTTTGGATTGTCGGGGCGATTTACTTTTATTTTAAAAATGAAAAAGCTATTCAATCTGACTTGATCCCAAAACTGAGAAATGGGGAGACATGGGAAGGCGTTAGCATCGTGATTCCTTGTTTTAATGAAGGTGAAAATGCGGTTGAAACAATTACTTATGCGCTGAATGTTGACTATCCCAATTTCGAAGTGATCGCGGTCAATGATGGGAGTTTGGATAACACTCTGGAAATTCTGCTCAAATTAGCTCGCACCAATCCGAAACTCAAAGTAGTTAATCTTGCCGAAAACCAAGGCAAAGCCCTTGGCCTGCAAGCTGGCGCATTATTGGCAAAAAACAACTATCTTGTCTGCATTGACGGCGATGCATTGCTTGATCGGTATTGTGTCTATTGGATAGTCAAACATCTTATTCGATATCCCCATGTTGCCGCAGTGACGGGCAACCCGCGTATCCGAAATCGCACAACCCTTCTTGGGAAAGTGCAAGTTGGTGAGTTTTCATCGATTGTAGGAATGATTAAGCGTGCGCAGCGCTCGTTCGGGCGGCTTTTTACCGTTTCAGGGGTGATTACTGCATTTCGAAAATCGGCGGTGCATGAGGTGGGATACTGGAGCCCGGACATGCTGACTGAAGACATTGATATTACCTGGAAACTTCAACGCAACGGTTGGGATGTCCTGTTTGAACCCAAAGCCTTGGTATGGATTTTGATGCCTGAGACAATTAAAGGACTTTGGAAACAGCGTTTGCGATGGGCGATGGGTGGTTTTCAAGTGATGCTTAAAAATTTCAAAATACTCTTTGCACATAAACAAACCCACTTGTGGGGGTTGATGATCGAAATGATCCTTAGCACTCTTTGGGCGTACAGCATGGTGTTGGTTTTTTTCGTGTGGATTCTTAGTCTGTTTTCTCCGTTAGGCTACCTCACTCCCGGCAATTCGCCGATTTTGCCTGATGAAAGCAGTGTGTTTTTGATCGGAGCCAGCCTGTTGCAGTTTGCAGTGAGTCGATGGCTAGATGGGCACTATGATCATGGATTGGGGAAAAACTATTTTTGGATGATTTGGTATCCGTTTTTTTATTGGTTTATCAATCTGATAACAGCAGTTACGGCATTGCCAAAAGTGTT
>JAKOWL010000134.1 GCA_029781535.1 Pseudomonadota bacterium | reverse complement strand
CAGCAATGATAATGGAATGGCTGTGGCCGAGATGAAGGCGGTGCGGCCATTGAACAGGAACAAGAACAGAATGGTGATGACCAGAATGGAGCCGATTAAAATGTCGGTGCGGACTGCCTCTATAGCGGTTTCAATGAAGTTCGCAGGGCGGAACAGTCCTTCATGTAAAATGACTTGATCATCTTCAAGCTGCGGCTTGAGCTCTTGCAAAGCCGCTTCGATGGCTTGTGTCACCGCATGGGTATTGGCTCCCAGCTGACCCTGCACAGAGAGATAGATCCCTTCTTCCTGGTTGATGGCGGCAGCACTGATGGAAGGAGCGGCGCCTTCTACCACTTTTCCAATATCACCAATGGAGATGCTGCGGCCATTACGGTGTATCAGTGTGGCTTTCGCGAGTATCTCGGGATTGCTTGCCTGACCTTGCAGGTTAATGATAATGCGTTGGTTGGGGTTCTCAATATAGCCTGCTCCCGCGACACCTGTAGCGTTTTGTGTAGCGCTGACCACATCGCTGATGTTCAGCTGGTAACGCAGCAGTTTCTCGGGATCGATCTGTACCTGAAACTGACGTACCTCGCCACCAAACACATTTACATCAGCTACGCCGGGAATAGCCAGCAAGTGCGGCGTAATTGTCCAATCCACGATGGTACGCAGCTCCATCAGGCTACGTTTTTTGCTGGTGATGCCGAAGCCTAATACGGTACTGGCGCTGGAAGTTAGTGGAGTAATGTTAGGGGTGATACCTTGGGGTAACCGGTTTGCGAGTGTGCTCAGGCGTTCGGCAACGATTTGCCTGTTGCGGTAGATATCACTGTTCTCATCGAAGATTACCGTGACTACTGACAAGCCTGGGATGGATTGCGACCGCATGTCTTTTACGCCGACACTGCCTGCGATCGATGTCTCGATAGGTTGTGTGACCAGAGACTCTACCAGGTTGGTAGATAGCCCGGTAGACTCAGTTTGAATGATGATTTGTGTCGGGGAGAATTCAGGAAATACGTCCAGATTGCTGCGGGTGAGGCTGTAAATCCCATATAAAACAACTAACAGCGCAAGGCCGATAATGACCCCGTGGAAACGAATGGCGAATCTGACGAGAGCGGACATCATTAGCAGACGTTTCCAAATGCCAACTTGCAGTAGTTTTTGCTCTGGCTATGGCTGTTACATCTAAATTGAGAGTCAGCCTTCGCCGCAATGAAGACTATAAGCGCCTGATTAGTCTTCATTTTCATTCTTGATCTGGTATTTGAACTCTTCGGATAATAGTAGCTGAGCACCTTGGACCACCACTTCACTGTCAGCACTTAAGTGGGTGTTGAACCAGCCGGAATCTACTTCGGTGTCAGCAGAAATCGGTTTACGTACAAACTGATCTTTCCCTTGCTTGAAATAAGCCCAAGGCGTGCCTGCATACCAGACTACTGCGCTGTTGGGTACGATAACCCCATCGTTGGCTTCACTTTTTGCAGCAGCGGCATTGACGCGCATGCCAATCCGCAATGAATCAGCTGGCGCGCTGTAATAATAGGTCTTGCCAAGCCCGCTGGCATCGCTTTGGCTTGCAGGAGAGATGTAGGTTGCAGTAACGGGTCGCGCGTTTTCATTGATTGGCGAGAGCTGGATACTGGAGCCAGTTGCTGGAGTGGCTGCGCTCATAGGTAAGCTAACTTGCACCAACACATTGTGGCGATTAA
>JAKOWL010000132.1 GCA_029781535.1 Pseudomonadota bacterium | reverse complement strand
TTCTAATTACATCTGATGTTTTGTGTATCGCAGTTTCGGCCATATGCGCATCAAGCTCGGCCTGCACCGCCCCTGCTGCTGCCTCTGCCTTTGCCTGAGCGCCGGCGGGCGTCTCTTTTGTGTCCTGCAGATGCTGGATATTCCCTTCTATCCGATTAAAATCATCTTTACGAACCACGTCTGCCGCTTGCCAATTCGTTTTAGGTGTTTGCCATGCCATTAACTCTCCACCTTCCTTCCCGTCAATCGGGCAGATAGTGCCCCCGTCCATTCAAGTTCTTGCCGTATTACATGGTAGTCCTGGCCTTTAACGGTCACCCTGTCGCCAAGCAATAGCGCCGGGTTTCCGCGCCAATCCATCTCTATGTCCCGGCGTGGGTCTTTCATGCTTGCCAGTAGCGCATCTGCTATAGCCTGCGCCTGCGAAAGCGTTTGAATTAAAGGATTTGCGGAAACCTCAAAGCTCAACACGCCTAAATCAGTTATGCTTGCCTCGTCCCTGGCAATGGCGCGTTCCTTGTTTTGTACAGTGAGCGGTTTGCCCTGGATAACAAGCGTCACCTGTTCATCTGTGGCGTTGGTGTTCTGGATTTTTATACTTGCACCCCAGCCGTAGTAGGTTGCCTCTGTGATACTAACGCCTGCAGGTGGGTTGTCCAAGTATGCCGCGGCTTCAATCACCGGCGTTTTGTTGTAAAATGCCGTCACCGTCTTTGTTGAGCTGCCCGGTATCGTGATAGGCTCATTGCTTCTGTAGACTTCTTCCGGCGTTGTGGCCGGCTGCAAGGGTTGCGTGTCAACGATAATTTCATTCGCCACCTGGTCCTGTCTGCTCGGCGCCCTCAAAGGCGGGAAGTAGTCATCTTCTGTAATTTCAAGGACAGGCTCGTCGCTGGCAATCAAGAAGCTTTCAATCTGTATTTTCCCATCCCGGTTCTGAAACGCTGCCGCCAAACCTGCTTCGGCTATAAGTCGCAATGCTTCACGATGTGATACTGGATTGAACCAGGAATAGGGCACGACAATGTTGTGTAGCGCCGGGTCTATGATATATTCCTCCGGCATAAGTCCCGCATCCTGCAATACTATTTCGGCAAGCTCATACAGGCTTTTGTTCTGCAAAACTTGGCTGGTCTGGAATGTGCTTCTCCGCAGTAGCTCCATCCGGTCACGGGCCGTTACTATAGCTTCAAGGCTGTCATCCGGGCTGTCCCAGTCGAGGCTCCAGAACGTGCCAAGAGGAATCCATACGGTGCCCTTCAGTTTCCGTAAGGTGTCGGCAGTAAAGATATATTGTTTAATTGTTGCCCGTTTGGTATCGCCCGTGAAAACATGCCCTTGGACTATTTTGCGTTTGGTATCGCCCGTGAAAACATGCCCTTGGATTATTTTGCGTTTGG
>JAKOWL010000068.1 GCA_029781535.1 Pseudomonadota bacterium | reverse complement strand
CTATCGGCAAAGATCCGGTCATAATCAAGCCGTGGCTTTAACCTTTCAATCGCCTGCACCAGCCCTGCATCATCATGCAAATAAGACTGCTGGATTTGCTGCAGCGCTTTAAGGCCGGAGCTTTCGTCCTTTTCTGCAAATACCACGTCAAACCCCAAAGTATTGATGTGATAATGGTCGAATAACACATTGACCATCGTTGCCAGCTTATCCCGCCCCCAAGGCCATCGCCCTTGCTCTGCCAGACTCTTTTCATCGATATCAACAATCACGATACGCTTATCGATATCGCCCGGCATCAGCAGATTCAAGCGAAAATCGTAGCTGAAATTCTCCAGCTTGTTCACAAACCCCAGAGGCATCACGCCACTGACATGCAATAACGCTGTCGCTATCACCAGCATGCTGAATATCGTGCGTACCAGATGCTGTTTTAAGTGTGCCAAAAGTGGAAATGATGAAATGAACATGACTAGATTAAAATGAATGAGATAAATTCAAGGTTTTTATCGTAACATTATGCTGAATGCTGAGCCCTTGCAGGCATTGTAGCGAATAAACTCACCCTAAGCGAAACTCAATATGAACTACGAAACACCTGTTGAAATATGCAGTCGTCCTGACCCTGCCGGAAGCGTAATATGGCTGCATGGTCTGGGAGCCGACGGAAACGACTTTGTACCCATCATCGAGATGCTCGATTTGCCGCACCTGCGCTTTGTGCTGCCCCATGCACCCTATCGTAGCGTCACGGTCAACAATGGTTACGAGATGCGCGCCTGGTACGATATTTTCAGTCTGACGCCAGGTAGCCCACAGGATGAATCCGGCATTCGGCAATCCCAGTCATATATACAAGAATTGATTGCAAAAGAGATGCAGCGTGGCATCCCGCAACAGCGCATCGTGCTGGCGGGCTTTTCCCAGGGCGGGGCAATCGTGCTGCACACGGCGACACGTCTACCGAACCACATAGCCGGAGTGATGGCGCTATCCACCTACCTGCCGATAACTACCTTTTTACATGCAGAAAAAACAGCCGAAAGCCTGCACACGCCCATATACATGGCTCACGGCAGTTTTGATGAAGTCATCAGCATCGGCATTGGCCAGACTGCCTGCAATCAATTGCAAGCCGAAGGCTATCAGGTTAGCTGGCATGAGTATGCAATGGGACACAGTGTCTGCGCTGAAGAAATCGCTGACATTCGGTCTTTTTTACTGCAAGTGTTGCCAGAATAGGCACGTAAACATGGAATATTTGTTAAAATATACTCCGTTATAAAACTTGCGCCATGTCTAAACAAAACACGACTTTATCGCCAACCGAAAACCTCAGCTTTGAGGCCGCAGTGGCTGAACTGGAAAGCATTGTTGCGCAAATGGAAGCCGGCAACCTGCCGCTTGAACAATCGCTGCAGACCTATACGCGTGGAGCGAGCCTGCTCAAGCTCTGCCAGCAATCCCTATCCTCAGCTGAACAGCAAGTGCAGTTACTGAACGAAGCTCAGACTCTCACCCTTTTCGAGGTAGATAATGAATAAACCCATGCCAGAACTCATGCAAGAGCAGGCAGAACAGTTTCACGTCTGGGTGAACAAAATGCAGACGCAAACGGAGTTTGTGCTGGATCAGCATCTGCCTGGCGAGAACGTCGTTCCAATGCGCTTGCATGAGGCGATGCGTTATTCCGTACTGGGTGGCGGCAAGCGTGTGCGTGCGTTGCTGGCCTATGCTGCAGGTGAGTTCTGCAATGCCAGACTGGAAAAGACCGATATCCCGGCTGCTGCAGTGGAATTGATCCATGCGTTCTCGCTGGTGCATGATGATATGCCATGCATGGACGATGACGACTTGCGCCGCGGCAAACCTTCGACCCACAAACAATACGGCGATGCACTTGCGTTACTGGTAGGCGACGCACTGCAAAGCCTGGCCTTCCAGATCATCTCGCAGGAAGAATCGCTGAAAAGCGGTCAAAAGATCAAGATGCTGCATGTACTCGCACTTGCCAGCGGCTCGCGCGGTATGGCAGGCGGACAGGCGATAGACTTGGAAAGCATGGGTATTCCGCTCAGTCAGGAAGAACTGGAGCAAATGCATATCCACAAAACCGGAGCGCTGATACGCGCTGCCGCATTGATGGGTGCCTACTCCGCCGACAACCCCAACCAGGATAAAGTCAAAGCCGTAGACCACTTTGCCAAAGCAATCGGATTGGCGTTCCAGGTAGTGGATGACATTCTGGATACAGAATCGGACACGGCCACTTTGGGCAAGACTGCCGGGAAAGATGCCAAGAACAACAAATCCACCTATGTGACGATTCTAGGATTGCACGCAGCCAAGGAATTGGCAAACGAACTGCATGCCAATGCGATGGCAGCATTGTCATTCTATGGCCGTGAGGCCGATCTGTTAAGGCATCTCGCCAACTTCATCACGCACCGCAGTTTCTAGAGTATCCGCAACACATGACCAGCCTGCTCGAATCGATACAGTCTCCGCATGACTTGCGCAAACTTGACCGTCACCAGCTAGAAACACTCGCGTCTGAACTGCGCACATTCCTGATTCACAGCGTCGCCAAGACCGGCGGACATCTTGCCTCCAACCTTGGGGTCGTGGAACTTACCATTGCCTTGCATTATGTCTTTAACACGCCGGAAGACCGGCTGGTATGGGACGTAGGGCATCAAACCTACCCACACAAAATTCTGACAGGCCGCCGCGAAGCGATGGCCACCCTACGCAAGGTCAATGGCATTGCCGGCTTTCCTCGTCGCCAGGAAAGCGAATACGACACCTTTGGCACTGGCCACTCCAGCACATCCATCTCCGCAGCATTAGGAATGGCCATCGCCGCCAAGCAAGTCGGCTCCGACCGACGCAGTGTCGCCATCATCGGCGATGGTGCAATGACAGCCGGCATGGCGTTCGAAGCCCTCAACAACGCTGGCGACATGGACGCCAACCTTCTGGTCATCCTGAATGACAATGACATGAGTATCTCCGACAATGTGGGGGCGCTCAACAACTACCTCGCACGATTGTTGTCCGGTCGCCTCTACGACCGTGTGCGCCGCAGCGGCAAAAAGGTACTTGAAATCGTGCCTCCCGTTAAAGAATTTGCCAAACGCGCGGAGGAACATGCCAAAGGCATGGTCACTCCCGGCACACTATTCGAAGAATTTGGCTTCAACTATATCGGGCCAATCGACGGGCACGATTTGCCTGTGCTGCTGGATACATTGGCCAATATCCGCCATTTGCAAGGCATGCAGTTTTTGCATGTCGTCACACAAAAAGGCAAAGGATATGAGCCAGCAGAAGATGATCCGAGCAAATATCATGGCGTCAGCAAATTCGACCCATGTAACGGTGAATCACTTGCATCACCAGGCAGCAAGACCTATACCGAGATTTTTGGTGACTGGCTTGTGGATGCCGCCAAGGCAGACGAGCGGCTGGTCGGCATCACCCCTGCCATGTGTGATGGCAGCGGCCTGAATACATTTGCCAAGCGATTCCCCAATCGTTATTTCGATGTCGGCATCGCAGAGCAGCACGCGCTCACTTTTGCTGCCGGCATGGCCTGCGATGGGTTGAAACCCGTTGTGGCGATTTACAGCACCTTTTTGCAGCGTGCCTATGACCAGCTGATTCATGATATCGCACTGCAGAACCTTGATGTGCTGCTTGCGATAGACCGCGCCGGGCTGGTAGGTGCGGACGGGCCAACACACGCCGGTAGCTTTGACTTAAGTTACCTGCGCTGCATCCCCAACATGGTGGTCATGGCGCCCAGTGACGAGAATGAATGCCGGCTGATGCTGAGCACAGGCCATCAATATGATGGGCCGGCTGCCGTACGCTACCCACGTGGTAGTGGCAGTGGTGCACCTGTTAGCACGACACTGGGTACCATCGAGATTGGCAAAGGGGTGTTACGGCGCAGCACCAATGCACAAAGCGGCAAAAAGGTAGCCATCCTCGCATTTGGCAGCATGCTGGCACCTGCTCTGGAAGCCGCATCCAATCTCGATGCCAGCGTGGCTGACATGCGCTTTGTCAAACCGCTGGATATCGCCTTGATTCGAGAATTGGCGCAATCACATGACTATTTCGTCACCATCGAGGAAAACACCTTGCTGGGAGGCGCCGGTAGTGCGGTACTGGAAGCCGCGCACCAGCTGAACTTGAACAACCCCGTACTTTGCCTGGGCCTCCCGGACCGATTCATCGAGCACGGCACTCACGAAGCCATGCTGGCGGATTGCGGACTGGACAGCGCAGGTATCATCCGCGCAGTTGAAAACTGGATGAACCAATTATCGTAGAAACCTGCTCTTGCCTTATCCGTCACTGTCCCATATAACACTTCGGAACTTATTTTTTGTTTTAGCCTCTAGTTGAGAGTACACTTAGCGCAGTATCAAAAGTGTGCCCGCTTGGAACAACATCATGAACCTGACCAATTTGCCAGACACTGCAAAAACACCTATTGAAGACGTACAGAACACGCCAGATGCGCGTCACCTCGACATCAACAAGGTAGGTATCAAATCCATCCGCCATCCGGTAGTCGTTAAAGACAAGTCCGGTGGTGAACAAAGTACCGTCGCAGTATTCGACATGTATGTGCATCTACCCCACAACTTCAAGGGTACACACATGTCACGTTTCGTGGAGATTCTCAACGTCAACGAGAAAGCTATATCCATCGAGTCTTTCGAAGGCATCCTGCGTACGATGGTAGAGCGTCTGGAAGCTGAATCCGGCTATGTGGAGATGCGCTTCCCGTATTTCGTGAACAAATCCGCGCCAATCTCTGGGGTGAAAAGCCTACTGGATTACGACGTCACGTTCATTGGTGAAATCAAGAATGGCAAATTCGACATCACGGTAAAAGTGCTGGTGCCGGTAACCAGCTTGTGCCCTTGCTCCAAGAAAATCTCCGACTACGGCGCACACAACCAGCGCAGCCATGTGACGGTGACTGCACTGATCAATGATTTCATCTGGATCGAGGACATCATCAACCTAGTCGAAAAACAGGCTTCCTGCGAACTGTTTGGCTTGCTGAAACGCCCGGATGAGAAGTACGTGACAGAGCGCGCTTATGACAACCCGAAATTCGTGGAAGATATGGTACGCGATGTGGCGGCCCAACTAAACGCAGAAAAACGCATCGATAAGTACATCGTCGAAAGTGAAAACTTTGAATCCATCCACAATCATTCTGCTTATGCGCTGATAGAGAGGGATAAACGAATCAAATAACTTTCTGGAATCAAAGTTTCGGGGTAGGCTAACCTTCAGGTTAAGTGAGTGAAACGAACGGCCAGAGCCAAAATTTTGAACCCATTCAACCTTAGCGACTATGCACTGATTGAACGGGATAAGCGCATCAAATAGTCGATAAAAAACGGGCAATTGCCCGTTTTTTTTTACTTAATACTTCTTAGTCAGCGTCATTACCGAATTTTCTCGCTTCATCTCCAACCGATTAAGCGCCGACATCCCTAACAGGACTTCTGAAGGCGAACCCCCTTCGTTGACGGTCGCCTCAACGTTATTCAGCACAATAGTGCCAATCTTCAACGTATTCAGTTTCACCATGTATGCCGTCACTATCCCATTGGCGGTTGAAACCGGCACTTTCTCGCCTTTTTCATAATCGATCTTAGCGTACTTGGCATCGCCACTATTCAAAGCAACTGTGGTTGCGCCTGTATCCACTACATATTTCAACGTCGCACCATTGATTTGCAGATTGCCGTAGAAATGGCCGCGACTATCAGCAAACAAATTCACCGGAGCGTTCACCTCGCTGCCAGTAGCCGCCGCTGCGGCAGACACGCCCTGCCCCATCTTCAGCACCTGGCGTTTTCCCTCTATCAGTAGCGTAGCCGAATCGCTGTTGGCAGAAATCAACTTAACGCCATTGACAGTTTGTCCGGCGCGGATACTTTGCGGCCCAACTCCGTTAATCATTAGCAGCGCCTTATCATTAAACAGCCCCACTACATTGACCCGTGTGTCTGCATATGCGGACAATGCAAAGAGTACAGCCATTGCTAGTAACCACTGAATTTTTTTCGCCATCCCGACCCCCGGCTTACTAACTGAACATGCCGGCACGCGCATGCGTCTGTGCCAGCTTCAATCCCAATCCTATCACGACAAAGCCCATCAAAGGAAATGCGGCTGCCAATAAAAACGTATTCTGCCCGCCCCAGTACTGTAGGGCGTAACCGCCCACGATACCGCCAACCGTACCGCCGACACCATAGGCCACGCTGTTGTATATCGCCTGGCCTTTGGCCTGATGACGCCCATTGAAAAACTGCGTCACTACCTCCACCGACGCGGCATGGAAACTGCCAAATGTCGCCGCATGCAGGCTTTGCGCCAACAACAGCAGCGCCAGATTATCTACAGCAACGCCTATCATGCTGAATCGGAGGACAGCCAGCACCAAACTAAACAGCAAAATCGTCTTCAAACTAAAACGGCGCATAATCCTAGGCATCAGCATGAACATGGCAATCTCGCAAATCACCCCCACCGCCCACAGCATGCCTATCATGCCTTTACTGTAACCATGTTCGGCCAGATAGATAGAATAGAAATTGTACAAGACGCCATGCGCGCTCACCATCATCGCGCAACCAATCAGCAGCGCCATCACCGCTGGATTGCGGATAATCTTCCAGACCGAGAAATGGTCGGTATGATGCGGCTCGACCTTCGCCTCCGGCAAGGTATGAGTCAGCGCATACAGACAAAACTGCACCGCCAGCACAAACCACAGCAGACTCTTGATACCATACCCATCTATCAGAAAGCCCAGAATCACGGCCGCGACGATAAAACCCAGCGAACCCCACATGCGGATACGGCTGTAATGCCCGTTCGTGGTGGCTAGGTGCGCCAAGGTCAGTGATTCCGACAATGGCAGCGTAGAACTAGTGAACAGGCTCAAAGCCGCCATCACGAAGAACAATCCCCAAAACCCGTGCGCCCAGAACACCGCTATGAACCCCAGCAGTCCAAGCAAAGTGTTCAGTTTTATCCAGGTAGTGCGCCTCTCGGTATGGTCTGCCAGCCAGCCCCAGAAATTGGGCGCGAAGATGCGGCTGATCTGGAACAGCGACATCAAGATACCGATATCAGCAGCACTCAGGCTTTCCGACTGCAGATACAAGCCCCAATAAGGGACAAACGCACCCACAAAGAAATAGTAGATGAAATAGAAGCGTGAGATACGAAAATGGAGGTGATGATGATGCATGGGTGACACTATACCGATTTTTACGCACAAAAAAATCGGCATAAGCCGATTCTTTTGTCGCTTGCCTTCTTAGGCGGTCAGCATCGTGTAGAGCTGATCTTTCAGTAATGCACGCTTTTTCTTCACATCCTCAAATGACTCGTCTGAAACCGGCACATTATTGCCTTCCATAGTCTCCACTTCTTTTGTCACGACATGATACTCGTCGAACAGTTTAGCGAAATGGGCGTTGTCCATTTTCATCGCATGGATCTTCTCGCGAAGCTCAGGAAATTCATGGACTAAATCGTGATGCTCAATACTCATAATAACTCCGTACTCTTTACTTGGTTAAACAACAATCAAACTATCTTTGGCGTGGCGCATACCACGTCTGCATTCTGCGCGCGATGGCGCAAGGCATGATCCATCAGCACCAGCGCAAGCATCGCCTCTGCGATTGGCGTCGCGCGGATACCCACGCAGGGGTCGTGACGACCTGTGGTCTGCATCATGATGTCGTTACCATCCTTGTCGATGGAACGACGCTCTTGCGGGATGCTGGAAGTCGGTTTCAGCGCAATATTAACGACAATATCCTGTCCGGTAGAGATGCCACCCAAGATACCGCCAGCATTGTTGCCGGCAAATCCTTTGGATGTCAGTTCATCGCAATGTTCGGTGCCGCGCTGCGCCACACTGGCAAAACCTGCGCCAATCTCCACACCCTTCACTGCGTTGATGCTCATCATCGCATACGCAATCTCTGCGTCCAGCCGGTCAAAGATCGGCTCGCCCAAACCCACCGGCACTTTCTCAGCAATCACGGTAAGTTTCGCGCCAATCGAATCACGCGCGGCGCGAATCTCTTCCATGTAAGCATCTAGCTGGGGCACGATATCCACATTGGGGGAGAAGAACGGGTTCTGGCCCACATGCTCCCAACTCTGGAACGGAATCTCGATGTCACCTAGTTGGCTCATGTAGCCGCGAATCAGCACGCCGTACTTCTCGCGTAACCACTTCTTGGCAATCGCACCAGCTGCCACGCGCACAGCGGTCTCGCGCGCGCTGGAACGGCCACCACCGCGATAATCGCGGATGCCGTATTTCTGCGTGTAAGTATAATCCGCATGGCCAGGGCGGAAGGTGTTCATGATCTTGCTGTAATCCTGGCTACGCTGGTCGGTATTGCGAATGAGCAGGCCAATCGGCGCGCCGGTGGTCTTACCCTCGAACACGCCGGAGAGAATCTCCACCTCGTCCGCCTCGTTGCGCTGGGTCACATGCTTGGAAGTACCGGGCTTGCGCCTATCCAGGTCAATCTGTAAATCCGCCGCATTCAGCTCCAAGCCAGGCGGGCAGCCATCCACCACACCCCCGATAGCAGGGCCGTGCGATTCGCCGAACGAAGTCAGCGTGAATAAGGTACCTATGGTGTTTCCAGACATGCTCGATATTTTAACACAATCAGATAATGCACCATTATGACCGGCAATCAATCCCATGTAATATTTAAAAAATCATGATTAATCGTCTCTGTATATCAAAAGCACAAACTATTGTAGCTATTATTTATGCAATAGCTTTCCCATTTTTATCTGGCGTAGTTGGCGATGAATTACAAACCTTTTTGCTTTTTGCGGCTGCACCTTTTTTAGCTGTTGGATACATTGTTGGCGGCATGAGTGTAAGTATTTTTGGTTCAACTAAGGCTTACCCATTCGGCTTGGCTATCGCTATATTTATTCAAGTATGGTTACTATTAGCGTTATGGAATCAAAGGGCGGCATCAAAATCGTAACTCCCTCCCGCGCCTGAGGCTTGAGCATAAGTTGTGTTGGCGAGGACTAATTTAGCGCTAAGAGCGCGAGTTCCGCGGTGCGCCAGCAGCCCTATTATCTGACAAAGGAACATCACGAGGAGCTCTCATGCATCAGTTGGATTTGAACAAGGCTTTTACCCTGATGGAACCAGGCCCCGTTGTCCTCGTGACGACCAACGATGGACAGAAAAACAACATCATGACTATCTCTTGGACCATGGTGGTGGATTTCACGCCGGTATTTGCTATTACCACAGGTGAATGGAACTACTCCTTCACGGCATTGCGAAAGAATAAGGAGTGCGTCATTGCCATACCAACAGTTGACATGCTGGATAAGGTTGTCGGTATAGGGACATGCTCCGGGAAGGATACAGACAAGTTTGCCAAGTTCAAGCTCACACCTGTGCAAGGCAAATTCGTCAAATCCCCCCTAATCAAGGAGTGCCTCGCCAACATAGAGTGCAAGGTCATCGACATCGTGAAGAAAAACAATATTGTCGTATTGGAGGGAGTTGCCGCCTATATCGATGCCGCACGCAAGGAGAAGCGCACGATTCACGCTGTTGGCGACGGAACGTTTATTGTCGATGGGCGCAAGATAGATCGGCGGGAGATGATGGTATCCAAACTTCCATACGGCGTATAGCATTCATTGAACAACCCGCGTAAAACGCAATAGCTTGCTCACATACGCGCGCATTCATTATCAAAACACCTGCTCCAAGAACCAGTCTGTATGCGGCTTCCAGGCCGATTATGCCAATGGAATCAGGATATTAAGCCTTTCACCCATTCGCTATACACTTGCTTGGCGACTTTATTGAGGAAGAAGCAGTGTAAATCCAGCATCTGCTGCATCTGTTCTGCCTGCTGAACACCCGGGCTGGCCGCTGCTTCCTGCAGTTCATCCCCACCCACATCGCACCAGGTTTTAATCATTTCTGCGGTCATTTCCACATGGCATTGAAACGCGAGATGCTTGCCCATGCCCCATGCCTGATTCTGGCAATGGGTGCTGGATAGCAGATGGGTCGCGCCTTGCGGCAAGGTGAAAGTTTCGCCGTGCCAGTGGAAGCTGTTGAATTTCTGCAACTCGCCAAACCACTTTTTGGCTTCAGCGTTATCATTGACATCCACCGCACCCCAGCCTATCTCCTTGACGGGATTACTGCCTACTGTACCGCCCAGCGCCTTGCTCATGAGCTGGCCTCCCAAACAGTGCCCAAGCACGGGAATGTCATGCTTGACCGCCTCGCGAATCAGATTCAGCAGTGGCGGAATCCAAGGCAGGTCGTCGTTCACGCTCATTGGTCCGCCCATCAGCACCAAGCCGCTGTATGGCGATATGGATGCGGGGACAGGCTCGGCCTTGTCGATGCGCACTTCTTGCCACGGGATTCTTTGTTCATCCAGAAAAGCACCCAGATAACCAGCGCCTTCGGTACGGGCGTGGCGAAAAACAACGATTGGTTTCATTTGTTGATTACCTTGTATTGTCCAAGCGGGATATCATCCAGCGTATTGCGGCCTATTGCATAACGAATCAGTCGCAGCGTAGGAAACCCTATTTTAGCTGTCATCCGGCGTACCTGACGATTCTTGCCTTCTGATATCTTGATCTCCAGCCAAGCTGTAGGGATGGCTTTGCGTTCACGAATTGGCGGGTTGCGCGGCCACAACCCTGCTGGCTCATCCATCAGTTGCACTTGCGCAGGCTGCGTGACAAAATCGCCCAAATCCACGCCCTTACGCAGCGGCTGCAGATCAGCATCGGTTGGCACACCTTCCACCTGAGCCCAATAGGTTTTGATTTCTTTGTGTTTTGGGTGGCTGAGTTTGTGTTGCAATGCGCCGTCATCGGTTAAAATAAGCAGACCTTCCGAATCGGTATCCAGGCGTCCGGCAGCATAGACGCCGGGGATTTGGATGAAGTCTTTTAACGTGGCATGCCCAGGTTTCCCATTTTTAGGGTCGTGCGGGCTGAATTGGCATACGACGTTAAAGGGTTTATTAAATAAAATCAGCATGAAGGAATTGTAATGGCTTCTAAAATCACTGTGCCAGCTAATGGCCAAAAAATCACGGTAAATGCCGACAATACGCTCAACATCCCGAATAACCCCATTATCCCATTTATTGAGGGTGATGGCATTGGCGTAGATATCACCCCTCCGATGCAGAAAGTAGTGGATGCCGCAGTTGAAAAGGCGTATGGCGGCAGTCGCAAGATCGTCTGGATGGAGGTGTTTGCCGGTGAGAAATCTACTAAAGTATATGACAAGGACACCTGGCTTTCTAAAGAAACCATGCAAGCACTCAAGGACTATGTCATCTCCATCAAAGGGCCTTTGACCACACCAGTTGGGGGCGGCATACGTTCGCTGAACGTGACACTGCGTCAGGAACTGGATCTATACGTATGCATGCGTCCGGTGCAGTATTTCACCGGCGTGCCCAGCCCGGTGAAACACCCAGAAAAAACTGATATGGTCATCTTCCGTGAGAATACAGAAGACATCTATGCCGGTATCGAATGGGCAGCTGGCACTGATGAAGTGGAAAAAGTCATCCAGTTTCTCAGTGACATGGGTGTGCGCAAAAAGATTCGTTTCCCGGAATCTTCCGCGATTGGCATCAAACCGGTATCCATAGATGGCAGCAAGCGCCTGATTCGCAAGGCGATTCAATACGCGATTGATAACAAACGGAAATCCGTCACCATCACGCATAAAGGCAACATCATGAAGTTCACCGAAGGCGGCTTCCGTGACTGGGGTTATCAACTTGCCAAGGAAGAGTTTGGTGCTGTGGAAATTGATAATGGCCCATGGTGCAAACTGCCAAACGGCATCGTCATCAAGGACTGTATCGCCGACGCCTTCCTGCAGGAAATCCTGCTGCATCCGGAAGATCACGATGTAGTAGCCGCGCTGAACCTGAACGGCGATTACATGAGCGACGCGCTGGCAGCGCAAGTGGGCGGTATCGGTATCGCCCCGGGTGCAAACCTGAGCGACACCGTGGCAATGTTCGAAGCGACTCACGGTACCGCACCGAAGATTGCCGGCAAGAATCTGGCCAACCCATGCTCCCTGATCCTTTCCGCAGAGATGATGCTGCGCCACATGGGCTGGATAGAAGCGGCCAACTTGGTTCTGAAAGGCGTTGAAAAAGCAATCCAATCTGGACGTGTTACCGGCGACTTTGCCAGCCAGATGGAAGGTGCTACGCAAGTAGGCACCGCCGAATTTGGCGACGAAATCGTCGCCAGCATGCAGTAAATCTGCACAATATCGGTGCATGCGAAAAATCGCGCGCACCGATATTGCACGACCCATTTCCTGAGATACATAACCAACTCATTGTTTTAAATAATATTTTTTGTTGGCACGTACATTGCTCAAGCTAATGTATGCAAGCCAATGAAAAAAATACCGCATTCGATGAAATGCGCTCATCCAAAGGGGAGACCCGTGCCATTTACCAGCCTTTTGAAAACTGGCTGGATATGCAGAGCCGCACCTTTATGCATCAAAAGACGCAGGAAGCCGAACTGCTTTTCCGTCGCGTCGGGATTACTTTCAACGTTTACGGTGAGGATGCAGGCTCAGAACGCCTGATTCCTTTCGACCCGATTCCACGTATCCTGTCATCCAAAGAATGGGCCCGTTTGTCAGCAGGCGCCATACAGCGTGTTCGCGCACTCAATGCCTTTCTAAAAGATATCTATCATGAGCAGGAAATCATTCGCGCCGGCATCATGCCCAATAGCATCTTGACCAATGAGATGTATCGCCCTGAGATGCAAGGCGTCCATGTGCCGAATGATATCTATGCCCATATCGCCGGAATCGATATCGTCCGCACCAGCGAAGACAATTTCTATGTGCTGGAAGACAACCTGCGCACACCTTCCGGAGTATCTTACATGCTGGAAAACCGCAAGATGATGATGCGGCTTTTCCCCGAGCTTTTCCGCCAGTATTCCATCGCGCCTGTCGAGCACTATCCGCAAGTGCTGCTGAACAATCTGCGTTCGGTCGCACAGCCGGACGTACAGGATCCTACCGTGGTATTGCTCACTCCGGGGGCTTATAACAGCGCGTATTTCGAGCATGCCTTCCTTGCACAGCAAATGGGGATAGAACTTGTGGAAGGACGAGACCTGTTCGTGAAAGATGATGCCGTCTGGATGCGTACTACTGGAGGCCCGAAACGCGTGGACGTGATTTACCGGCGTATCGATGACGATTTTATTGACCCTTTATCCTTCCGCAAGGATTCCATGCTGGGGGTCCCTGGACTGATGTCGGTGTATCGCAACGGTGGCGTCACGCTAGCCAATGCGGTGGGCGCCGGTGTCGCCGATGACAAAGCCACCTACACTTATGTGCCGGATATGGTGAAATTCTACCTGGGCGAGGAACCAATCCTGTCTAACGTGCCAACCTATAAACTGGCGATTGAAGAAGATCTGAAGTATGTGCTCGCCAACCTGGAAAGCCTGGTGGTCAAGGAAGTACAGGGTTCAGGCGGCTATGGCATGCTCATTGGCCCATCCGCTTCTAAACAGCAACTGGCGGACTTCAAGGCCAAGATCATCGCAGATCCCGGAAATTACATCGCACAACCGACACTGGCGCTTTCCACCTGTCCGACGCTGGTGAACCAAGGCATTGCCCCGCGCCATGTGGATCTACGTCCTTTCGTGCTTTCCGGCGAGACCGTCACTCTGGTGCCTGGTGCACTATGCCGCGTAGCATTGCGCAAAGGCTCTTTGGTCGTCAACTCCTCGCAAGGCGGGGGTACAAAAGACACTTGGATATTGAACGAGGAGCAGTCATGTTAAGTCGTACCGCAGATCATCTCTACTGGATGGCTCGTTATATCGAGCGAGCCGAGAACATGGCACGTGCACTGGATGTAACCTACCGCATGTCGCTGGTGCCCAGCGCCGTTCATGACGAGGCTACTCTGTGGCAGCCGCCTATACTGATAACAGGTGATACAGGCACTTATACTAATTTTTACGATGAGTACAACGCGGAGAACGTACTGGAGTACATGGCGTTTGATAAACGCAATCCTTCCAGCATCGTCAACGCATTGGAAAATGCCAGAGAAAATGCACGAGCGGTTCGTGTGGCGATATCTTCCGAGATGTGGGAAAACGTCAATGCTTTGTGGCTAGAGCTGCAACCATGCCTGAAAGGTGACCTGAAGGAAGAGGACATTGGCGAATTCTGTGATTGGATCAAATCCAAGTCGCATCTCTTCCGCGGCGTCACTGTTGGCACCATGCTGCGTGATGATGCATATCATTTTGTACGGCTGGGTACTTTTATCGAGCGCGCCGACAATACCGCCCGTTTACTGGATGTGAAATACCATTTGTTACTACCGTCCAGCGAAGAAGTTGGCGGCGCCGTGGATTATTACGAATGGAGTGCCTTGTTGCGTTCTGCATCTGCGCTTGAAACTTACCAGAAAGTATTTCGCGACACGATCGAACCTTGGAAAGTGGCGGAACTTCTGGTGCTGAGGCATGACATGCCGCGTTCGCTACATGCCTGTTTTGATGAAATCATGCCGATCCTCGAAAAACTTTGCGGCAATCTCGGATATGAATGCCTGCGGCAAGCCGGAGAGCTACATGCGAGACTGCACTACGGTCGCATGGAGAATATCTTCCAGAATGGTCTGCATGAATTTCTGGATGAATTCGTGACACAGCACTATTCGCTGGGTGAAGAGATCAGCCATACATTTTTTAATTCCTTGCACCATTGAATCATGCACTTGCATATAGAACACAATACGCACTACGCCTACGATGACCTGGTGGATTACACCATCCAGTATCTCAGGTTAACGCCACAAAGTGGATTTGGCCAGCAAGTCAAACATTGGGATTTGCGTGTGAACGGCATTTTGCTACCGCATGTCGATGCACACGGCAACTTGATCCACACACTAGTGATAGATAAACCGCATCAAGAGATCAATATCACGGCCTATGGCGAAGTTGAAACCAATCTGGATCTTCCACCCCAATTAGAGCCTTTGGCACCCACGGTTTATCTGCGCGTCACCCCGCTTACCATGGTGGATAACGCGTTACGTCAGCTAGCGCAGCAGACATTGGCGCAAGACATTGACATTACATCGCTGGATGCCCTGATGCAAGCCATCCGCGATCGCGTCATCTATCGCCGCGGAACAACCAGCGCACAAACAAGCGCCATTGATTCCTATACCAAGGGCGAAGGCGTTTGTCAGGACCATGCCCACATCTTCATTGCGTGCTGCCGATATGCAGGCATCCCGGCCCGCTATGTCAGTGGTTATCTATTCACAAAAGATGGCCATCTGGTCGAAAGCCATGCCTGGGCCGATGCCTGGATTTCCGGACAATGGCATAGTTTCGATGTCTCGAATGGACAACGTGCGAATGGCATTCATGTACGCTTGGCTGTCGGGCTAGACTATCAGGATGCCTGCCCGATTTCCGGCATCCGTCACGGTGGTGGAAACGAACAGATGCACGTCAAAGTGCAAATGAGTCAAAGCCAGCAATAAGCTTGCAACAGCGACAAATTTAGCGCATTGATTGAGAAGAATGGTATTTTTGTAATCAGACTCATTACGACTTGAATGACTTATTGCGTAGGCGTATTACTAGAATCTGGCTTGATCATGGCCTCCGACTCCCGTACGAATGCGGGAGTGGATCATGTGGCGACATTCCCGAAAATGACGACATTTTCAAAAACGGGCGAGCGCGTTATCGCGATGTTGACCGCAGGCAACCTGGCCATCTCACAAGCCGTCGTCAGTCTTTTGCAAAAACAGATCGATGAACAAATCGAACCAAACCTATACACGGTATCCAGCATGATCGACGCCGCCCACGTGGTGGGTAATGCACTACGTACAATCCATGCGGAAGATGCAGAACATCTGAGGAAGCACGCGGCAGATTTTAATCGAAGTATTCTGCTTGGCGGGCAAATCGCTGGTGAGCGCCCTCGACTATTTAACATATACTCTGCTGGCAACTTCATTGAGGCTGTCGCGGAAACCCCCTATTTCCAGATAGGCGAAACCAAGTATGGAAAACCGATACTGGATCGTATCATCAGCAGCAATTCAAACCTGAACGAAGTTACGAAATGCATATTGATTTCGTTCGATTCGACTATACGCAGCAATCTCTCGGTGGGGTTACCGATTGATTTATTACAGTACCAGACTGACAGCTTTGATGCTTCCAACAAGCGGCGCATCGCGGATGACAATACTTACTTTAGGCAACTCCGCAAGTATTGGGCAGAAGGGTTGAAGCGCGTATTTTCCGAGCTACCTGACCCCAGTTAAATATCAGATGGCAAAAAAATGGCTCGCATAGCGAGCCATTTTCATTTAATCCTGTAACAAATTAAGCTTTTTGGATATTTGAAGCTTGCTTGCCTTTAGGACCTTCGGTCACATCAAATGTAACGCGTTGACCTTCTTTCAAGCTTTTGTAACCAGACTCAACAATCGCGGAAAAGTGCGCGAATAAGTCATCGCCACCATCATCTGGAGTAATAAAACCAAAACCTTTTGAATCATTAAACCATTTTACGGTACCTGTTGCCATTTCTACTTCCTTACATAAACACCGGGGAGGCCCCCAAAAAAGTTTGTCTCAAGAACTCAAGTCGCGATAATACTAAATTCAAAAACTTAAATTAAAGACGGCTAGCATAAACTCGAATTCAAACACCTGCTGGCTTTATATGTTACAAATTGTAAAAAGTCAAGCATAATATTGCAGTTACGCCTGAAGTTTGCTACCAAACACATTTAGATTGTGTTTTAGTTGCCAAAACACCCATTTTTACAAACAAAACAACCCTACTGATATTTATGCGTTAAATAAAATATTGTTTTGCCACAATAGTTTATATAGAATAAGTCATCAATTGCATTAAAAATGGGAAGCCTTTAGGCAAATCAAGTTAAAAATGGCCTCTACCGCATCAACGACAAAATTGAGTGGACTAGCCCGAATGCTGACGCAGGAAGGCCTGCTCAGCGAGCAGGAAGCCGGCACATTACAGTCGCAGGCAAACACCCAGCGCGTTCCATTCATTACACAAGTCATTGCCAGCAAAAAAGTTGCTGCAGACAAAATTGCTGAAACAGCATCCAAAGCATTTGGCTTCCCTTATTTCAATCTGGACGTACTGAATCTGGATTATCTGCCAGCGAAATCGATCGATATCAAGCTAATGCAGACCAATCGCGTATTGGCAATGCAAAACCGTAATAATGTATTGTTCGTTGCCATTTCCGATCCTACCAACCTGCATGCACTGGACAGTGTGCAGTTTCAGATGGGCATGACCTTGTCTCCGGTGATTGTAGAAGATGACAAACTGGGGCGACTGATCGATAAAATCGTTGAATCCAAAGATACCACCTTAAAATCTCTCGATACTGGCGACGATTTTGATTTGGAGCTTGGCGCCGAAGCTGCCGAAGAAGAAACTGTTGATATCAGCCAGGAAGTAGATGATGCCCCTGTCGTTAAATATGTCCAGAAAATTCTGCTCGACGCAATCAACATGGGAGCATCTGACCTGCACTTCGAGCCTTATGAGAAGTTTTATCGCATCCGATATCGCGTTGACGGCATCTTACGTGACATTGCGCAACCTCCACTCGCCATCAAGGAAAAGCTGGCTTCTCGCATTAAAGTAATTTCCAATCTGGACATTTCGGAGAAACGCATTCCGCAAGACGGCCGAATGAAACTCGTATTATCAAAAACACGTGCGATTGACTTCCGTGTCAGCACCCTGCCCTTGATCCATGGCGAAAAGATCGTCATGCGTATTCTGGATCCTACTAGTGCCACCCTGGGAATTGAGGCGCTTGGGTATGAGCCGGAACAGAAAGAAGCGTTGCTAAAAGCAGTCAGCAGACCTTACGGGCTCGTGCTGGTGACAGGGCCAACCGGTTCAGGCAAGACTGTGTCGCTGTATACCTGTCTAAACATCCTGAACAAACCTGATATCAACATTTCTACCGCTGAAGATCCAGCTGAAATACCGCTACCAGGCATCAATCAAGTGAATGTCAACGACAAGCAAGGATTGACCTTTGCAGCCGCATTGAAATCTTTCCTCCGGCAAGACCCGGATGTCATTATGATTGGTGAGATTCGCGACCTAGAAACGGCAGACATGGCTATCAAAGCAGCTTCAACAGGCCATATGGTGCTCTCCACACTACACACGAACGACGCACCCTCCACACTGACACGCCTGCTCAACATGGGTGTCGCGCCATTCAATATCGCTTCTGCCGTGACACTGATTACTGCTCAACGGCTGGCTCGCAGGCTGTGCAAAAATTGTAAGGTACCTATCGAGACACCGCCCAAAGAAGCACTCATGCAAGTCGGCTTTATTGAAGAGGACTTCAACACGCCTTTCCAGTTATATGCTGCCAAAGAAGGCGGTTGTGAAATGTGTACGGGCGGATATAAAGGGCGTGTAGGGATATATCA
Source organism: Pseudomonadota bacterium (assembly GCA_029781535.1). Lineage (GTDB taxonomy): Bacteria > Pseudomonadota > Gammaproteobacteria > Burkholderiales > Methylophilaceae > Methylophilus. Next base: position 9,079 of record JAKOWL010000068.1, on the reverse strand, counting down.
AGTCATGCCGGTCACAGATGCGATTAGCCGGATTATCATGAAAAACGGCACTTCACACGACATTGCCGATCAAGCCAAGTTGGAAGGTGTAAACGATTTGCGCCGTTCCGGGATATTAAAAGCAATTCAAGGATTAACCTCAATCGAAGAAGTTGAAGCCGTAACCAATGAATAAACTTTTTCATAAACCATTCGTTGCTAAACTGATAAGGACAACACTAAATGGCCGCTAGCTCAGCAAAACAGATTATCTACCAATGGGAAGGTAAAGATAAAAAAGGCAAGGTGCTAAAAGGGGAAATGCGTGCCGCTGGCGAGGCTGTGGTTAACGCCACGCTCAGACGGCAGGGCATCACTGTCACCAAAGTCAAGAAACAGAGTGGTTTTGCCAAAAAGGGCAAGATTACCGATAAAGACATCACCCTGTTTACACGCCAGTTAGCTACTATGATGAAATCCGGGGTGCCTTTGCTGCAGGCATTTGACATTGTCGGGAAAGGCCATAGCAACCCGGCTGTAGCAAAACTGCTGGGGGACATCAAAGCCGATGTGGAAACCGGCAGCAGCTTGAGTGCATCATTCCGCAAATACCCATTATATTTTGATAATTTATTTTGCAACCTCGTTGGTGCAGGCGAACAGGCTGGTATTCTGGATACCTTGCTTGATCGCTTAGCGACATACAAGGAAAAAATTCAAGCGATCAAAGGCAAAATCAAGGCGGCATTGATTTACCCGATTTCGATTATCGTCGTTGCGTTTGTCATTACCGCGGTCATCATGATCTTTGTAATTCCCGCATTTAAGGAACTGTTCTCAGGATTCGGCGCTGATTTGCCAGCACCGACGGTAATTGTAATGCGGATATCTGACATCTTTGTGGAATGGTGGTGGGCGATATTCGGCTCGATTGGTTTCGGTCTATGGTTCTTTTTCTATACTTGGAAACGCTCCGAGCAAATGCAGGCCACCATGGATAGAATGATGTTAAAGTTGCCTATCTTTGGCGAGGTGATTCGAAAAGCCACGATTGCGCGTTTCGCACGTACATTATCTACCATGTTTGCCGCCGGTGTTCCATTGGTAGAAGCGCTGGATTCTGTTGCAGGCGCTACCGGCAACCGGGTTTATTATGATGCGACTAAAAAAATTCAAGGGGAAATCAGTACAGGTACCAGCCTGACCGTTGCCATGCAAAATGCTGAGGTGTTCCCGAACATGGTACTGCAGATGACTGCGATCGGTGAGGAATCTGGCGCCTTGGATTCTATGCTATCCAAAGTAGCAGACTTCTTCGAAGGCGAAGTGGATGATGCGGTAGAAGGGCTATCTAGCCTGATGGAACCAATTATCATGGTAGTACTAGGCACGTTGATTGGTGGCTTGGTAGTTGCAATGTATCTGCCAATATTCAAAATGGGCCAAGTGGTTGGTGGCTAGAATACGCCCAATAAAAAACCGGCTTATGCCGGTTTTTTATTTTTCTCAAACATTATTTCTTGCTAGCATTATTTAACATTCTTTCAATCTCTGTGTAAGGTTGCGCCCCCAACATCCTACGCCCATCGGCAAAAAACAATGTTGGCGTACTATTGACACCAAATTTGTGTGCCAATTCTCCCACTCGTTCAAGCGGGACTTCACATGTTCCAACGGATTTAGGCAGAACACCATTTAAAATCCAGTCCTGCCATGCTTTTACACGATTATTGGCACACCAGATCAAGCGGGACTTATTGGCTGCGTCAGGATGCAACTGTTCTATCGGATATAAGAACGTGTAGACTGTGACATCGGTGATCCTGGAGAGCTCGTTTTGCTCCAAGCGTTTGCAGAATGGGCAATCCACGTCAGAGAAAACCACCAACTTGCGGCTCCCGTTACCTTTCACCACTTTGATAGCCTGATCCAAAGGCAAACTATTGAAATCCACTTTAGTCAGTTCATCCAAGCGCTCGCCGGTAATATCCTTCTTGGTTTTTGGATCCACAAGACGGCCTTCAGCAATCAAAAAACTCACTTTTTCATCGGTATATACAATCTGCCCTCCCAAAAATACTTCATATAATCCGCCATATGGCGTTTTCACTACACTATCTACTCTAAACTTTGGATAAGCGGCTTCTATGGCCTTTTTCACACCAGCTTCGTCTGCAAATACCGATGTGGTGATGGTTAACAGCAACAAAGCCAGAAGTCGCGTCATTTTCATATTTTTATACCTTTAACAAATAAATTTCCAAAATTCAAATCACGGCCTGTTGAATCAACCGCTTCCTTAACCAATTCTGCTGCCCCACCTGTTTGAAACCCCACTGCACCAATGTCTGCAAACTTTCGTTTTGCAGTGCAAACAACGTGTCCAAGCCAGTCGTGAGTATATTCATACCCATCACATCCGCCTTGCGTGCGCGTTCATAGCGCCGCAGCAACTGTACATCACCTAGCGGTATCATGGCATGCGCTTCATGCAGCTGTGAAGCCAATTCTATCACGTCGTGAAACCCCAGATTAACGCCTTGCCCTGCCATTGGATGTACCTGATGTGCTGCATCCCCAATCAACACAGCCCGCTGCGCAATGAAATGGGCCGCCGTAAGCTGTTTCAACGGAAACGCAGCAGCTGGAGTCACTGGAGTCAAGCTTCCTAGTGCATTATCTGTCGCCTTGCCAATCAAGTCGGCCAAGTCCGTTGCAGATAATAATAACTTTTGTTGTGCCAATTGCGTTGACATCGCCCAGACAAGCGACACATGCTGGTTGGGCATTGGCAGCAAAGCCAATGTCTCATGTGGTCGGAACCATTGATAGGCTGCGTCATGGTGTGCTTTTTCGGCTTTGAAATTTGCCACTATCGCTGTCTGCGCAAAATCATGCAACCGTGTACCAATCCCTAACGCATCCCGTACCCTTGACCGCGCACTATCCGCTCCCAGCAAAAGCTGGGCAGCGATATTTGTACCATCCTGCAGTTTCAGCGCCACACGGTTGCTGTCATTTTCAATGCCGCTGCAAACCGCGCCATATCTGGCTTCCAGAGCAGTATCTTTCAAGCACCCCCCAAAAGCATGCATCAGGTTCTGCTGCTCAATGATGACGCCCAAATCGGGCAGGTGTGCATCCATGCTATCCAGTTGCAGGTTCGCATCTTCATGCCATAAGCGCATGGCATGAATCGGGTTGACGCGACGTGTATCCACCCTATCCCAAACCTGCAGACTGCGTAGCCACTGCACATTACCTGGCGTAAGCGCATAAATACGTTGGTCCCAGCCTGTGGGCAAAGAAAAATCCGGCTGTTTGGCATCCACCAGCACCACTCGCTTGCCGATTCTTTGCAAAGCCACAGCAGCGCTGAGGCCCACTAGGCCAGCACCTACAATCACAATATCGGTTTCAACCATCTGGCTCATCCACCAAAACTCATTTTCTCAACTAGCAGTTTTTTTGCCGGTTTGAATACATCCACCATGCTCAAGCCTAACCCGCGCAAAGCTGAAACGCCGACAATATCATTGGAGAATACATTCACAAGGAAGTCCGTGAACAGTAAGCCGCGACGTGTGTCACGCAGACGTGAATCCTGATAATTCGCAAGCATCTGCACACTGCCAATCGGGCTATCCGCTTTAACGATTGCATCGGCCAAATTCACCGCATCCCGCAAGCCGACATTAAATCCTTGGCCAGCTACTGGATGCATGGTCTGTGCCGCATTGCCTATCACTGCCACATGCGCTGCATCGCTATTTTTCATGCTTGCATATTGCAATGGGAAGCTCATACGTTTACCGACACTCAAGAATCTGCCTACCCGGTCACCAAATGCCACATGCAACTGACGTAAGAACTCAACATCATCCAATGCCAGAATTGCATCGATTCGATTCTTTTCACCTGTCCATACCAGCGAGAAATCATGCTCACCATTAGGTAACAGTGCCATTGGCCCTTGCGGCGTAAAGCGCTCATATGCAATATGGTTGTGCGGAAATTCGGCACTTACCTTCGTTACCAGTGCATCATGCCCATAAGCTTTGTGTATCTTTTCGATGCCTGATATACCGGCCAAACTGCGTCCGCCATCAGCCACCACAGCCAAAGGTGTTTCAATCGTCTCTTTCCGACCGCCACGCACGTAACTCACCATTGCCGCATGCTTATCGGGCAGGACACCGTTTACAGCCGCCTCATAAATAACCTGCACATGCGCTGCTTTAGGCAATATCGCATTCAGCGCTTTACTCAAAGCGCTATACGAAACCACATACCCTAAACTCGGCAGCCCGTGTTCAGATGCATTCAGCACCGTCCTGCCTAATCCACCGCGCTGTGAGATATGGATAGTGTTGATAGCAACGGTATCAGGCTCCATCGCACCCCACACACCCAAACGCTCCAGAATCAGGCGCGTGCCTTGCGACAACGCCAAGGCACGCCCATCTTGGGACGCCCCTTCTGGACGCGCCTCCAGAACGATTGCCGGCTGAGTAGGCGGCAGGCTCAACGCCAATGTCAGACCTACAGGCCCAGCTCCGATAATTACGATAGGTTGAGCGCTATCCGTCATTTATCAGCCATCGCCTTCTCAATATCCGTTACGGTTTTGATCGCATCTTTGGTCAGAATCTCATTGCCTTTGCCAGTGATCAGCACATCATCCTCGATACGAATACCAATATTCCAGAAATGCTCCGGCACATTATCTGCAGGGCGAATATAGCAGCCCGGCTCAACCGTCAGCACATTTCCTGCCTGTAGCGTCACCCACTCCCCAGACTGAGTTTTGTATTCTCCGGCATCATGCACATCCAAACCGAGCCAATGGCCGGTACGATGCATATAGAACTGACGATACGATCCTGTCTCGATGACAGAATCTACAGTACCCTGACACAGCCCAAAATCAATCAGCCCGCGTGCCAGAACCTGTAAAGCCGCCTCATGTGGCGCGTTCCAATGATTTCCCGGCATAGCTTGCACTATCGCTGCCGCCTGCGCCGCCAGCACCATTTCGTACACATCTTTTTGGATCGCGCTGAACTTCCCATTCACCGGAAAAGTGCGGGTGATGTCACTGGCATAGCCATCCAGCTCGCAGCCTGCGTCTATCAGCAGCAAATCACCATCGTTAAGCACGGCATTATTAGCGTTGTAATGCAGGGTACAGGCATTGGCACCACCCGCTACGATGCTGGTATATGCCGGCGCTTGCGCACCATTGCGGTAGAACTCATGCAGGAATTCCGCTTCGACCTCGTATTCCACCATGCCAGGCTTGGCAAAACGCATGGCGCGGTTGTGAGCCCCCGCAGCGATCTTCGCTGAGCGTCGCATCAAATCCAGTTCATAGGGCGACTTGATCATGCGCATGTTATCTACCAGGCGACGTACGTCCTGAATACTTTCTGGCGCAGATACGCCTGTGCGCACCAGCGCTTTTACGGCGTTTAGCCAACCGGTCACGCGCGCATCCCAGTGTGCATCTGCACCCAGACTAAAGAATAAGTCTGGTTGATTGGCCAGCAATTTGGGCAACATTTCATCCAGATGGCCAACGCTATACGCCTCATCGAAACCAAACTTCTCTTTTGCTACTTGTGGCCCATAACGGAACCCATCCCAGATTTCCCGTTCGATATCCTTATCGCGGCAAAACAGGATGGATTTAGGGTTATCGCCCGCAATCAGCACCAGCATCGCTTCCGGCTCTGCAAACCCCGTCAGATAGTAAAAGTAGCTATCAAAACGATAAGCGTAGTGGCTATCGCGGTTTCGAATCGCTTCGGGCGCAGTGGGGATAATCGCAACACCAGCCCCCATCTTGTTCAGAAGAGTAAGGCGGCGCTGCTGAAATTCGTTCAGATTCATGTCAATGAGAGACTGTTAGTTTTGCATCAAGTTCTGCCAGACGCTGTGGCGTGCCGATATCGTACCACTTTCCATGATGGTGCTGGCCACTGACACGTTTTTCCGACATTGCATCTTTCAGCAAAGGCGCCAGCTTGGCTGCATCGCCACGCCTGATCCCGACAAACAAGTCCGGGTGATAGACCCCGACGCCGGAAAAAGTGAGTTTGCTTTCACCCTCCACACTCAACAGACTGTCTGCCAGCGCAAAGTCTCCCTGCGGATGCTGCGGAGGATTATCCACCATGACGAGATGTGCAAGAAAACCGGGGCGCAATGCGCCTGCCAATTGCCTATAGTCGATGTCACTGAACGTATCGCCATTCACCACCAGGAACGGCTCTGCACCAAGCAACCCTAGTGCATTGGCAATACCGCCTGCTGTCTCCAGCGCCACTTTCTCAGGACTATATCGAATCTGCAGACCCCATCGACTGCCATCTTCCAATGCAGTCTCTATTTGCTGCCCGAGATGCGCATGATTAATGACGATCTCTTCGAAACCGGCCTGAACCAGCCTCTCCATATGCCAAACGATCAGCGGCTTTCCACCTACTTCAAGCAATGGCTTAGGTGTGTGGTCGGTCAACGGGCGCATGCGTTCGCCGCGACCGGCAGCCAGGATCATTGCTTTCATGACACTGCTTTCGCGTTTTCCAATTCATTCAATAGGCGCAGCATCGGGCGCAATTCGACATAACGCTCGCACACCTTGCGCAGATAATCCATCACCAGCGGCATGTCTTTCAAATAGCCGGCCTTGCCGTCCCGATGATACAGACGCGCAAAGATACCCAGCACCTTGATATGGCGCTGTGCACCCATCCACTCGAAATCGCGGTAGAACTCGCCAAAATCCTGCGGTACTGGCAAACCGGCTTTGCGTGCCTTCTCCCAATATCTCACCGCCCAGTCGATAATCAACTCTTCATCCCAGCGGATATAGGCATCTTTCAGCAGCGACACCAAGTCATAGGTGATCGCGCCATATACCGCATCCTGAAAATCCAGCACGCCAGGATTGGCGTCACAGATCATCAGGTTGCGCGAATGGTAATCTCGATGCACATACACTTGCCCTTGCGCTAAGATGTTTTTGTTTAACAATCCAAACACTGCCCTGAGAGCCGCATCCTGCTTAGCCTCCAGCGCCACCCCCAAATGTCGCTGGATATACCAGTCCGGGAAAAGATTCATTTCGCGCGTCAGCAATACCTCATCATAGGGCGGCAACACCTCTGGTTTGGAAGCTAACTGCATCTTAATAAGCGCATCGGTCGCATCGCCATATAGCTTGGAAGCATTGTCCTGGTTCAGTTGTGACAAATAAGTCGTATCCCCCAAGTCGCTTAACAAGAGGAATCCTTGCTCAACATCCTCCGCGATAATTTTCGGCACATTCAAGCCGGCATCGAGCAATACTCTGGCAATTCTGACGAACGGGCGGCAATCCTCCTGTGGCGGCGGAGCATCCATGGCGATCAACGTGCCGTCCGGCAGATGCACCCGGAAATAACGCCTGAAGCTGGCGTCTGCAGACGCAGTCGTTAAGGTAAATGATTGTGCAGACAACACTTGCTTGAGCCATGCTTCCAACTGAGATTTTCTATCCACTACTGTCCTTTTTATCTTGCTAAAAACCTAATTTTTGATTGATTAAAACGCGCTTTTATGCGATTTTAACACTCGCGCGTAAAACATAGCATTAAAGCGCTTTTTCGTATTATTGACACGTGGTTCTTTCATTGAAACTGGCTCATTTTCTCAACTTTCGTGCAGTGCGTTTGTTTGCCCTGCTTTGCCTATGCGTGCAGCTGCCTGCACAGGCCGAAACCATGACAATGGAGCTATCCAAAGTGCCGGAGACCATCACTCCTGAAGCGCAGCCAGGAGCGATTGAGATCGAAGGTGACAAGTTGCATCTTTACCTTGACCGTAAAATGCGTGCCGAAGGCAACGCCATGATTCGCAAAGGCGATCAAAGCGTCTATGGCGACACGATTGAATATGATGTGGAAAATGACGAATTACAGGTGAATGGGAATGCCAGATTGGATTTGGGCAATAGCAAACTCAGCGGGCCAGCCTTGAAGATGCGGCTATCCGAAAGTATCGGCGAAATGCACGATGCGAGCATCATTCTGAACAAGCAGTTTAGCCCTGGCCCCAACCAACCGAAACCGCGAAACGACCCCAATGTGTATACGCAATCTAAACTTTTAAACAGTCAGACCACACTAACTGACAATCCTCATCTATATCAGGACAGTTATCGCGATGCCGCACAAGCTCTCGGTTCATCATCCGTCGATCCGCACTTTAACTCTTCCCGCGGAGATGCCAAGGCCATCTTTTTCGAGGGCGAAGATAAAAAACGACTGTTAGGCGCACGATACACGACCTGTGAACCTGGTGTAGATGACTGGTACATCAAATCCAGTGAAATTGAACTAGATGATTACACTCAGTCAGCTACAGCCAAAAACGCCTACATTGAATTCAAAGGCGTTCCTTTGCTTTACACTCCCTGGATAAGTTTCTCGTTCAACAATCAACGCGAATCCGGGCTCCTAAGCCCTATCATTGGTAGCACGACACGCAGCGGCTTTGAGGTACAACAGCCATACTACATCAACATCGCCCCGGACAAAGATGCTACTGTAGGCTTACGCTATCTGACAAAACGCGGCCTACAACTACAGGGCGAGTTCAGATATCTCAACGAAAATTACTCCGGGATTGACAGCGCCGAGTATCTTGACAATGACAGCCTGGTTGGCGGGCAACGCTATTATGTCAGCCTTGCTCATCGGCATAATTTCGGTTCCGGCTGGTCTGGTGGTTACACCTATGAAAAAGTATCAGACAACCAGTATTTTTCTGACATGTCCACACGCATCATCACGACCAGCCGCGTCAATCTGCCACAAGAAGGCCATGTGGACTACGTGGGCAATACTTGGCGCTTTAATGGGGTAGTACAAAAATACCAGACACTAGATGGGAAAAACTACCCTTATGAACGTCTGCCACAGCTTACACTTACTGGAAACAGACAAGGGCGTATATTTGCGAGTAACCTCTACACCCAATGGGTTTACTTTGACCGCGATAGCAAGGCCCCTCTGACAGCTATTGGCAATCGTGTGACACTATACCCAAGTGTGAG
>JAKOWL010000059.1 GCA_029781535.1 Pseudomonadota bacterium | reverse complement strand
AAAACCCTTGAAACCGGTTATGCACATTACTACAGCCGTAGCCGGAAATGCCTGTGGAAAAAAGGGGAGACCAGCGGGCATGTGCAGCGTGTCGTTTCGGTGAAGGTGGATTGCGACGCGGATAGCCTGCTCATTACGGTGCAGCAGGAAGGCGTGGCGTGCCATACTGGCAGCTATAGCTGTTATGAGCGAACACTGATGCAGACACAGCCAAACACTGCCAGCGCAGGTGTGCTGCAAAAGGTTTATGGTCGCATTGAAAAACGGGCGATCAACCCTAAGGAAGGCTCGTATACCAATTATCTATTGAACAAAGGGGTAGATAAAATTTGCAAAAAGGTGGGGGAGGAAGCCGCAGAAGTGATTATCGCAGCCAAAAACGATAGCGCGGATGAGTTGCGTTATGAAACTGCGGACCTTTTCTACCATGTGCTGGTGCTTTTATATCAACAAGGTCTCACGCCAAAGGATCTCTATCGGGAACTGGAAGGCCGCTATAATCATGCCAGCGATTGACAGGCACGTGCCAAGACTCCTATAATAAAGCCGGGCATTCATATTGAGATGCATTTGGTCGCAAATCATTTGAACAATCCGGTGATGTTTATTTAAAGGAGGCGTCCGCCCATGGTTATCAATCCAATCGCGTTTACAGTTGGCGGTTTTACGGTACATTGGTATGGGTTGCTGATCGTCATCGGCATGCTTTCCGGTGTGGCGCTGGCTATTTATCACGCCAAACGCAAAGGGTTGGATACGGATGCACTGTTGGATTTTGCACTGATTGCACTGCCACTAGCGGTTATTTTTGCGCGATTGTATTATGTCGTCTTCACATGGGAGATGTTTGCGGATGATCCCATGAAAATCCTGTATATCTGGAATGGTGGGCTTGCCATATACGGAGGGGTCATCGGCGGCGTGCTGGCCGGGTTGATCTTTAAGTGGTGGAAAAAGCTTTCCTTCAAACAACTATTGCGGTATCTAGATATTGCGGCGCCAAGCCTTATTTTAGGACAAGCCATCGGGCGCTGGGGAAACTTTATTAACCAAGAAGCCTATGGCCGTGCT
>JAKOWL010000029.1 GCA_029781535.1 Pseudomonadota bacterium | reverse complement strand
TGTGCGGCAAGCTGCCCCAAGGCAAACTCGATATTCGCGGTCGGGCTACCGCTCACAAATTTCTGCAACAACCTGCCTCCATCGAGATGGATCAGCTCTGGTACGTGAAAACGGATATCCGCTGCCAGCTGATTGGTGTAAAACTCCAGCATCTTCGCGCGCTCAGCTCCGCCAAACTTCAACTCTTTGATGACCCAATCAGCACTTCCTTTGACAGCATGTACAATCGCATCCTTGCCTTCGCCGATATACTTTCCTTCAGTAATAAACCCCGAGCCAAGCCACCTGAGCTTTGCGATCGGACTGATCATCCCGATCGCCACATGCATAACCTGCTCGTTATGTTTTTGCATGCATGCTTCGTTATGAAAGCATTCCTTATCGATAGGTGGAAATGTGAATGTTTCTTTTAAAAACCCCATCAAGCCTGGCTCATTGGTTCCGGACTCAGGTTTGGTATTCTTTGACGAAGGTTGTTCATGCTGCCTGACCTGATCGATCACCACGCTCCGGCCTTGCTCATTCAAATCCAGCAGATTGGAAGCAAATCGCGCCGTCATTGCCCAATCGGCAAATTGATCTTCAGGAATCGTGGAAACCATGACATACAAGGTGTCTTCTTTTGTGCTGTTCTGATTATTATTTGATGCCATCATCACTCCTGATACGTCATTTACTGATTATTGTAGCCGATTCACCCGAGTCAAATCGTCCCAGTTACCGTCCGGCTTTGGGTTAAATCCCTGAACATCTCGGCGCATGGCGGTAAACTGGCCTTCGTACCACAGCGGGATATAAGGTAATTGCGCATAAATACGCCGCGTGACCGCCGGCCAATCTTCCTGTGCAAGCAATACATCCAGTTCCGCATCGGCATATCGACCACGGTTAAACCCTGCAGGCGGCATATAGCTTGAACCAAATGCCTTGGCATAGATTTCCGGCGTCTTGATGCCCACCCAGGTCAGGCCAAACAACTGAAAATTGCCAGCCTTCACATCCGCAAAGAATGTCCCCCAATCCAAGCTCTTGATTTGCAATTCGATACCGGCCTGTCGCATCTGCGCCTGCATGATGGTGGCTAAGCGTACGCGAAAGGCATCCGTACTGGTTTTATACAGTAGTTTGAGTGGCAGTTGCACCCCTGCTTCTTGCAAGAGTTTTTTAGACAGCTGCGGATTGTAGTCATAAGGCACCAGATCACCGTTCCCCGCCCAATGTTCTGGCGGCAGGATCGCACTCGCCTCACGCGTACCCTCAATCATCACTTTGCGAATGATGGCCTTGCGGTCAATGGCATGCGCCAACGCCTGGCGTACCTTCAGATTCTTCAATACCGGATCCTGCATATTCAGACCGAGGTAAGAATAGTTGGCCCCCAAGCCAGTCTGGATGCGGACTTCAGGCATGCTCTGCAGATACTTTACCAGCTCTGGCGGTAAGTCACCTTGCAGCAAATCCACCTCGCCACGCTGCAACTTGAGTACCCGTACGGTTGGGTCTTTGACTTCTAGCAAGGTAATAACCTGACCATCCGACATGCGTTTGAGCTGCAGGTCGTGCTGCCAATTTAGAAATTCAAGCGCGCCGGAACCGACTGGCTGGTGCGAAAAATCATGATTTTTCTCAATCAAATCTTGCGGCAGGATACCAATGATAAGCTTGGACGGAAAATGCTTATCAGCTTTCTTCAAATGAAAAATCACCGTCTTTTCATCCGGTGTTTCGATAGCTGCCACATTGGTAAAATCCGCAGAATGTGGCGCATCCTTTAACTGCATCAAACTCTCATAAGTTGCCTTCACATCTGCAGACGTCAGCGGTTTGCCATGATGAAACTTGGCATTCTTCTGCAGCATTAAACGATATTCAATATCACCTGCGACTTGCCAGGAAGCCAATACTGGCGTAGGTTTTGAGGCAACATCAAAATCTACCAGCGGCTGATACAGCAAGCGGTTCACCCGTTCGGAGGCAGCATCCGTCGCATAGCGCGGGTCAAGGTTCAGCGGCATCTGCGCCACCGCCAAGCGGATATCAGTATGCTTTGCTGGCTGACAAGCACAAATCAGGCAGCAGAGAGATATAAGCCAAAAATATTTCACATGCGTAGTTTACCTGTTTTAAGCGCCTGCCAAAGCTTCATCTTGCTGCAACATTTGTCTGGCACAATCACCAGAAATATCCGTTGTGATTCAAATGCGGCCACAATACAACAATACCAACCAGCCAAACCAGGTGCAGCAAAGCACCGATGAAATCCGACGTTGGCTGGCTGCCAAACCCAAGATACTGGCAAGCATCTACAAGCAGGTTGTCGATTCTGACACCCCTACCCACAAAGCGGTCAGCCAGGCGGAAGTGCGTTATCAGGCTATCTTGCAGAAGCGTGCCGATGCAATCTATGCACAATACCAAGACCTGCCTATCGAGCAGAAGATTGATTTGCTGGTCTACGCGCAGAATATCGCTGAAATCAATACCCATATACGTAAACTCGCAACCAGCCATCTCAAGGCGCAATCTCAAGCCCCCTACCTCCCTGAAAAAACGCATCATTCGCAACAGAAGCTTGCCAAGCCAAAAGCTGATACGAATCAACATGACACACATACAGTTGCAGCGCAGACAACTGCGTCTATAAGAACACTTATTGCGCAGTCACAACCATCTGGCGTTAACAACCCCGTCAAGCCGCCGAATGACAAGCCTCTAGTCAACCAAATCGGACTAGGCAGTCCTGCAGCCTTTACACTCAACCTCCCTTTCACACATATCCCGGGCTTGCCATGCCTAGATCAGATTCTAAAAAAGATAGACCGTACCACGCATTTTGATTTGGGATTTACCGCCAAAGGCATGATAGACAAAGACCCCAATCCGCAAGGCGGAAGTGACCTGGTATACAAAGTCAGCTACGTTGGGTTTGGCATCATGAGCAGTAAGGCCAATTTTCAGCTTTCCCCGATATCCATCAAACTGGAAGATTCGCAAGACCGAAGCAAATGGGGTGGAAGCGCATCCGTGTTCACCAAACAACACTCGGATGGCTTAGGCTCAAAATACACAGTCAACATGAACGATAACGATGCCAGCCTGAGTTATGCCCACGAATACAGTTACCAACGCCCCAGCAACAAAATCATTTCCACATTCACCGGCGGCAGGTACTTTGGTAATGATTTGCCTATCGTGCGTATTCCAGCGTCCTATGTGCCAACCTTCGAAAGAATCACCAAGGCATTACCAGACCGTGAAGAAATGTCTCTGATCGCGAACAAGATTGACCAGGTCATTCCGGTAAACCAGACCTATCAAATCGGTGTCGCAGCGCTGGAAAACACGATAAAGCTCGGGGAACATGCCTATACTGCGATTACGCGCCACTTGATTCGGAGGCATGTCACACTATCCAGCCTCGCGGAAACTGGGCAAAGGGTCGTGTTGGATAGAGTCCATGAAAATGTCGTACAGCAAACCAACCTGAACACTAGCGAAAAACTTGCCCCACCCCCTAGCACTGAAACAACTCGATAGACCCGTCAGGTCGAGTATGTAATAATCCCATGCAGGAGTCCGCGAACACCTTGCGGGATATTCCGTCATATCCATACTGAACGCAATATTCGACCAAGGAGCCAATGATGAAAAGCATCACCCAGTTGTTGTGTAGAATCATGCTTGCGCTGGTTTTCATATTTGCGGGGGTGAGTAAGCTCAAAGACCCGACTGGTACGATGGCTTACATGCAGTCGATGGGTGTGCCAGGGTTCTTATTATGGCCGACGATTCCGTTAGAGATCCTTGGTGGCATTTCACTCGTACTGGGCTATAAAACACGCCTCACCGCCTATACCCTGGCGATTTTCAGCATTGTCACCGCAGCGATCTTCCACCATGACTTTGCTGACCAGATGCAAACCATCATGTTCCTGAAAAATATCGCCATCGCAGGTGGCTTGTTGTTGCTGGCCATCAGCGGCAGAACTGCATACAGCTTGGATAACCGTCGAACCGAACATAACTTTTTCGGCACGCGCTTTTACCGCCAGTAGTTTCATATATTTCGCTCAAACTGCGTGCTCGAATAGCGCGATAGACTCCACATGTCCGGTATGCGGAAACATGTTCATGACACCGGCAGATACCAGTGTATAGCCTTTGACTTGCGTGAGAACCTGCGCATCACGCGCCAAGGTTGAAGGGTTGCAGGATACGTAAACAATCCTTTTGGGCGCACCCTGCCCATCATCCGGCAGCGCTTTCACCAGTTCCACAGCGCCGTCGCGCGGCGGGTCGATGAGCCATTTATCGAAATAGCCCAGCGCCTGCAGTTTCTCCGGTGTCATTTCAAATAGGTCGGCCTGTCCAAATTCGACTTGCAGGCCATTCAAAGTGGCATTTTCGACTGCCCTGCGAACCAATCCGGACGCGCCTTCCAGACCAATGACTTTTGCGCCGCTGCGTGCGATTGGCAAGGTGAAATTGCCTAATCCGCAGAAAAAGTCGGCGATTCGCTCATCTGCCTTTGGTGCTAGCAATTGCATAGCGCGGCGAATCATCACGCGGTTGATGGCAGGGTTTACCTGTGTGAACTCAGTTGGGCTGAATGGATACTTCAGGTCATATTCCAGCAGCGTGTACTGCAAAGGCGCCGGCTGCGCGGGATACAGCGGCATCACCGTATCCGGCCCTTTGGTCTGCGTCCAAATCTGTACATTGTGTTCATCCGCAAACACTTTGAGCAAAGGCAAATCGCCCGGCTGCAGGCCTTGCAGAATACGCAACACCAGCACGGTCACATCGTTCTCTCCGACAGCCAGCTCGATTTGCGGCAGAGTCTCTCTCACAGTCAATTCGGCAATCAATAACTTGAGTTTGGGAATCAGATCCGACACATGCTTGGGCAGCACCTGGCAGGAGTCCATATCCGCCACATAACTGCTGGTCTTTTCGTTGAAGCCCACCAGCACACCGCCCTTTTTAGGCACATGGCGCACGCGCAGGCGTGCCTTGTGCCGGTAGTTCCAAGGGGTGCCTATCAATGGCGGCAATACGTTCTGCGCGCGCACGCGGCCGATATGCCACAGGTTATCTTCCAGCATGCGCTGTTTGGCCGCCACCTGAGCGTTGAACTCCATATGCTGCATGGCACAACCGCCACAATATCCAAAATACTGGCATTGCGGGGTCACACGCTGGTTGCTCGCCTTGAGGATGCTGACCAAATCCGCTGATTCGTAACTCGATTTGATTTTGTGGCTCTGGAATGTCACCTTCTCGAAAGGCAAAGCACCTTCGATGAAGATGGTTTTGCCATCCACATGCGTGACACCACGACCTTCGTGGTCGAGAGACTCTACAATTGCTGTTTGAATGGGTTGTGGTGCGAGGGGTTTGTTGCGTCTGCGGCTCATAGCCACTATTTTAACGTGTTTTGTACTTTAATTTACCATGAGCCCCAAAACACATGCACCTATATGTATCATTATCATGCATCGCTTGCACAAATTCGATGCTTATTCTGCCAAAGCAAAGCGAAAAAACACTATAAATCATCCGTTTCTCCGGGCATGGATGTTGCTAGATTGCAAGCAACACTTCGGAAGGGGGCTATAAATGGCAAGAGATTCCAGCCATATTGCTGAACCGTTGACACTGTCACATCAAGCTCTGTTTTGCCTGCAAGGCACCCATGATTTTGATGAACAGGCGACTTTTCTGAATGGCTGGAATCAGGATTACGTCCAGCTCTCAGCAGGTAACTTCCGCGGCTCAATGGCGCAAATCCATTTACCGGACTTAAGCCTGTTCTGGGAATACACCAGCCAGTCGCTGCACCAGTATGGGCATCTCGACGCTGACACCATCGCCATCGGGATTCCCCTTTCCTCGACAGGAGCAGGCATGTTTTGTGGCAAGCCCTGCCATACCAACAGTGTCCACGTATATTCAGGGCGTAACGGTTTTGAGTTCCTCTCACCTTCTGATTTGATGATTGGCCTTATCGTGATTAACCGCAACCAGCTGATGCAACTCCTGCCCGCGAATGACCAGTATTTCCTTAACCTGCAATGCAGTCAGGCCCGCATTGTCGAAGTCAGCTACAGCATATATGCCAAATTAAACGAGTTTTTGCAATCCACCCTCAAGCAACTGAAAATACAACCGGGAATCGCCAACAATCCGCATTTCCGGGATGATCTTACTGCCAGAGCGGTGGATTTAGTGACTGAAAGCCTACTGGTTGGTGTAAGTGAAGATCAGGAAATACCGTTGCACAAATCCTGGCAGGTTATCACCAATACGCGAGAAATCGTGAATCGGCGACAAGACAACCCCATTAGCGTGGCCGAACTGTGTCAATCGCTGGAAATGAGTCGGCGTAGTCTGCAATATCACTTCGAGCAGTTTCTGCATACCAGCCCGGTGGCCTACCTGCGTGCAGAACGTCTGAATGGTGTTCGCCGCATGCTAAAAGCAGGAGCTTCCGTGACCGACGCAGCTACTTACTGGGGTTTCTGGCACTTTGGGCATTTCTCTCAGGAGTATAAAAAAATGTTCGGGGAACTGCCATCGGTAACGGCTAAGCGCGTCCAATCGCATTAGGCAAAACGCTTGTTGATGCACCAATCTCCTTGATGTTGCTTTCATCTTTTAAAGCCACGCCGGACACCTTTGTATGCATGGCCTCTTTAGCCAACCAAATAAGCTTGGCTGCCGCCTCCTGATAACTCATCCCTTCGGGCCGAATATTGGAAATACAGTTGCGATCTGCATCGCTACAGCCCGCATGCGGGTTATATGTCAGATATACTCCTAAGCTATCAGGAGAACTCAAACCCGGGCGCTCACCTAGAAGTATCGCTACCATATTCGCACCCATCGCTTCGGCAATCTCGTCAGCCAGCGCAACACGTGCTTGCGTAGCAACAACCACACTCCTCGCCACCCAGTTCTCAGGCATGCGACCTTGCAGTTCACGCAATAAAGGCAATGCATGGCGCTCTACAGCTAACGAAGACAAGCCATCACCCACCACCAGCAGAAAATCAATTGGTTTGGACTGACGCAACGATTTAAGCGTATCTGCGCTGGCATCGCTTAAACGGCGCCCCCAGTCTGGCCGAATCAGATAGCTTTGCCTATCCGGTGCACGGCTGTGCACTTGCGTGACTTCAAAGCCGAGTTGACGAATATTGGAGGCCAGTGTATCGGCATCCAAAGCCAGATGCACGGCATCGCGCGCCATGGCGTGCGAAAGGCCAAAATCGAGAATCTCATTGGTCGGCAAACTGGAACCTACGCGCCCAAGTGCGATGCGCGCACGCGTGTAAGCTTTTAGATGTTGCCAAGCATCCAGCTGGACTAGGTGACCTTGAGCAGGCTTTTGGGCATGTTCTGGAGCATGCTGTGACTGGGATTGACTGGTTGCACCTGCCCCTGACCGTCCATGATATTCATTTTCATTAACCATTGTTCAAACTCCGGTGCGGCTCTTAGCCCAAGTACTTTGCGCAAATATAAGGTATCGTGAAACGAGGTGGTCTGATAATTTAGCATGATGTCATCTGCACCTGGAATACCCATGATGAAGGTCAACCCCGCAGTCGCCAGCAAGGTCATCAGTGTATCCATGTCGTCCTGGTCTGCCTCAGCGTGATTGGTGTAGCACACATCGCACCCTAGCGGAACGCCCATCAGCTTGCCACAGAAATGGTCCTCTAACCCGGCGCGGATGATCTGCTTGCCATCATAAAGATATTCCGGCCCAATGAAACCCACCACTGTATTCGTCAACAAAGGCGAAAAATGTCTTGCCACGGCATATGCCCGCGCTTCGCATGTTTGCTGATCCACGCCGAAATTGGCATTGGCCGAAAGCGCTGATCCTTGTCCAGTTTCAAAATACATTACGTTTTGTCCAACCGTGCCACGTCGCAACGACAAGGCCGCCTCATAAGCTTCTTGCAGAATAGACAGGCTGATGCCAAAACTCTGGTTGGCTTTTTCCGTGCCGGCAATGGATTGAAACACCAAGTCGACAGGCACATCTTTTTCTATCAACTGAATTTGGTTGGTTACATGTGTAAGGATGCACGATTGTGTGGGGATCTCGTACTGCCGGATGATGTCGTCGACCAAGCGATACAAGTCGGCCAATGTAGAAAGGTTATCCGTTGCTGGGTTGATACCAACTACCGCATCACCAGAACCATACAGCAAACCATCTAGGATAGAAGCCGCAATACCACGCGTGTCATCTATCGGGTGATTAGGCTGCAAACGGCACGAAATATGCCCTGGCAAGCCAATAGTATTTCTGAATGCTGTCGTCACACGGCACTTTTTGGCGACCAGAATCAAATCCTGGTTGCGCATCAGCTTGGATACCGCAGCCGACATTTCCGGCGTTACGCCCTTGGCTATGCGTTGCAGTGCCGACGAATCGGTTGCATCGGACAGCAACCAGTCACGAAAATCGCCCACAGTGAGGTGGCTGATTTCTGCAAACGCTTGGGCATCATGCGTATCTACGATCAGGCGCGTCACTTCATCCGATTCGTATGGAATCAGCAATTCTTCCAAAAACTGTTTGAGTGGTACATCAGCTAGACAAATACGCGCTGCCATGCGCTCACCATAGGTTTCCGCCGCCACCCCGGCCAGATAATCACCAGAGCGTGCGGGCGTGGCCTTTGCCATCAAAGTCTTGAGGTCTTTGAACTGGTATTGAACCGAACCGACTGCATAACGATAAGCCATTGTAATTTCCAAATATAACAGGCTACATTTCTGCAGCCCGTCATTCACTACAACTTAAACTGCCAAACGGTTATCTATCGCAGCGTCTCGATGATGCTGCGTTAAGCTGAAATACCCATATCCAAGCGCCATCAAGCCAAAGAATACTAAACTAAGCTGCTGGTTGTAATAGATCATTGTCACTAGACTAATCAACGCAAAAATTAAGGCGACTGCCGGGAACAACGGATAAGCGATTGCCTTGAATGGGCGTGCCAGATGAGGCTCGTTTTTACGCAATGCGAATAGACTCATCATTGAGACGATATACATTACGATTGCTCCAAACACAGACATGGTAATCAAATTGGCTGTCAGTGTCATGCCGTTGAACTGCAAGTCATCGCTCAAAATCGCCGCTATACCTACTACTGCACCTGCAATAATGGCGCGGTGCGGTGTACGGAATTTTTCGCTAACCTCTCCAAAGAACTTCGGCATATAACCGGCACGAGACAGCGCAAAAATCTGGCGGGAATAGCCCAAAATAATGCCGTGGAAAGATGCGATCAAACCAAACAAACCAATCCAAACCAGCATGTGCAGCCAGCCACTACTTTCACCTACCACTTTTTTCATAGCTTGCGGCAGCGGGTCGTTGATATTGGACAAAGTTTTCCAATCACCCACGCCCCCGGCAAACACCATAACGCCAATCGCCAGCACTACCAAAGTCAATATGCCCGCGATATAAGCTTTTGGAATAGTAACTTTCGGGTCTTTGGCTTCTTCAGCCGCCATCGCCACACCTTCGATCGCCAGGAAAAACCAGATTGCAAATGGGATCGCTGCCACTATACCGCCTATCGCAGCGCTGCTGAACTCGGCTTGCCCAGCCCAGCCATTCGCCACAAAATTGCTCACAGAGAAACCTGGCGCCACCACCCCCATAAACACCAGCAACTCGATGATTGCCAATAGTGTCACGAATAGCTCAAAGGTCGCCGCAATATGCACCCCTATGATATTCAAAGCAACGAATACCACATAAGCGCCAATCGCAAACGCTTTCGGGTCTATGCCAGGAAACTGCACATTGAGATAAGCCCCAATCGCCATCGCAATGGCCGGTGGTGCAAACACGAACTCGATCAGTGTCGCAAACCCGGCAACATAAGCCATTTTTTGCCCAAACGCACGGCGCGCGTAAGCAAAAGGCCCGCCCGCGTGCGGAATCGATGTCGTTAGTTCGGTAAAACTAAAGATAAACGTGGTATACATCACGGCGATGAGAATAGACGTCACCAAAAAGCCCAAAGTACCCGCTTTATCCCAGCCGTAACTCCAACCGAAATACTCACCGGAAATCACCAAGCCAACCGCCAGCCCCCACAAATGCCACCCATTTAGTGAGGATTTCAAAGTAGAACTCATGGAAAGACCCCTTTTCTATATTTCAACCAAAATGTAGCGAAAACCCGCAACCTATCCCTATATGACGATAGGATTTTGCTGAATTGCGAAAGGCTGGGCTATCCCATTTTGGCAAAATGGGTAAAAAGAACATGAAGGTAACTTATAAGTTAATTATGATTGGTCATTTTTGAAAGATGGGGATAGCGTTACCCACAAGAGGAGGCTCGATGGATACAACTTTTATACGGTCGATTGCGTCAACTTATCCGCCTTTTACTCACTATCAAAGGCACTGTAACAGCCACACGCTTTCTTTGGCTGGGTATTTGCCTTTCAGGCCTTCTGGCATATCCTGACTAGCCAAAAGCCTGATACTGTAATGTGCCTGATACTGGCGATGCACCTCATCACTATCGATAGAAAATGGAGGACCTTCCACCAGACTCTGGTCATACTCAAAACAGATCAATAATTGAGGCGCATGATGCGTCATCGTTCTAAGATGCGCGGTATATCGGTCGCGCATCGTTTTGGGCAACGCCACCAGAGCCGCCCTGTCATAGATAGCATCCACTATTCCCAGCAGGTCGCTAGTCAAATCGAAGATATCACCCACAAAGATATCGATACCTTGGGCACTGTAGCGTTTTAAATCACCAATCTGCATCACGGTTGGCTGCACGCCTAACGAATCAAACAATTGCCGGATAGCGATCTCACTCAGTTCAGCTCCGGCTACCTGATATCCATTGGCAAGCAGCCAGGCGATATCGAGCGTCTTACCGCACAAAGGCACAAATACACGGCTGCCAGCCGACAGACCAAGTGCCTTGAAATGACTGACCAGTAAAGGATTGGCTTCACTCAGGTGAAAACCAATCTCCATCTTTTCCCATCGTTGGTGCCAGAAATTTGCGTCCATGTTATCTGCGTTAAATCGCATCTACCCCTATTAACAATGCCAAATTTATTATGAACTTCATACTATTTTGATGTCATATTTGTTGTACAGTAGAAAATATTACACTTATTCAATGGCTTCGGCGTAAATTTAAGGAGGGCATCATGAAATTCACCAGAATATGCAGTTTATTGTTAGGGTTAAGCCTTATCCTCACTTGTTTCAGCAGCGTCGCACAACCCGTCGAGTTCAAAAAAAATGAACAGGGGATCGAATACATGAATGGCGGTGTCGGTCTAGATGAAGCTGAATTCATGAGCAATTATATCTATGTCTACAGCCTGCGCCTGCTATTTTCAGAAGGCACCAGAGGACGCTCCATTGCTGGTGTAAACGTGAGCATTTATGACAGCCATCAAAATCTGGTCTTTCAACTCGATGATGCCCAGCCGCAGCTTTTGGTAAATTTACCTAAAGGCAATTACTACGTTCAGGCTGATTACTATGGGGTCAAACAAGGCTATCGATTCAAGTTAAAGGAAAAAGAACATAAGAAAATAGTGCTTAACTGGAAAAACCACATAGAGGAAGATTCGGTGGAAAATGGCAACGGAAACGGTGAGAAAGAGGAACCATTACCCCAAGCCCGCTAAACTCTTCAATACACTCCTGAACACGTGCTTAACGTCTTAAGGATGGAGGTTTGAACACAGGGTGCGGGCGGGCAAGCTATAGCTTCTACGTCTCATAGCAGTCATAACGCGAAGTCAGCAAGCTTGCTTGCGGTCCTCAGCTTGTCAAATAATAACTGCCACCCTAAAACAAGTCGGCAGTCCGCTTACAGCTTACGCAATAATTTCCACGCAACCCAGCCCCGACTAATCCATTTGCCAACAAAGCTGGGGCGTACAAATTTGAACAAGACAAGGCTTCCGGTCGCGAGCCAAACAGGATGTTTTTTGAAGTAACTTGCCGCAAGGATACATTTATCCGCAACCGCCAATGGCTCACGCCAGACATCCACGCACTCTGCTAATCTGGCTCTCTGGTCAGCAGATTCCTGTATCAAACGCTCTCGTCGTTGCGCCAACTTTAAACGTTTATTGTTCATATAATGCTTTTATATGCTTATCAAGAGTCGAGTGTCTCTTTATCTTTGAGCAGTTCCACCAGACTCGCCGAGAAGAGCTTGGGTTTTGTCTTTGTCTTGCGTATTGCCAAGCCTGCCACGATGAGGCCTGACAACACGAAGAGTCCCGCAACTGAAAACAATACAAGTAAGCGGTGGCTTTCCCATAAGACATACACCAATAAGCTGATGGTCAGCACCACGCCTATCACAAGCAGGAATGCTGCAATAAGATAAAGAATTACCAATGAAATCAAACGCTGCCTGTCTTCTTCCAACTCCGTGGACAGCAACTCAAGCCGCGTGTATGCGATACTCACTAGCGTAGTCGCAAACGCGGACAAGGATCCAAGCAGGCCTCTATTTTCTACAGTCATAGGTAACTCGAGTTATCTACGGCCGATAAGCATACCAATGATTAAACCGACTCCTGCAGCAACACCAATGGATTTCCATGGATTCTCATGCACATACTCATCTGTTACCTTTGCCGCTACTTTTGTCTTGGCAACGATTACATCTTGCGCCTCATGGATTCTCACTTTGGCTGCCTTCAGCGATTCTTCTGTCTTGGCGCGCAACTCGGCCACTTTTTCGCCGCCGTGGCTTGCTGTGGCTTTCAGCAAGGCTTCAGCATCCGCAACTACCACTTTAAAATCATCAACCAATTGTTGCTTGCTAACTTCACCAACTAATTTTTCCATTATGTTTGCTCCTTGAGTAGTGTAATAGACTTAAAAAAAATGAATCGAATCTTTCCGGGTTATTCGGACATTAAGCACTGTTTATAGTATATACCATTTGCAGGAAGAATCGGGCGGCGTGACACACGACTGAAACGACATATCACGACGCACCGTAATGACGCTTCAACCATGCAAAAGGTTCAATTTTTCCACGCCGCTAAAAACTCTTTCCAGTGCGTACCAGAATAACCGCTTAGCGTTTCACGCACCAGTTTGATCTCTGTCTCATAAGCCGTTTGTGTGAGATGCCCGCGCATGAGCTGGAAGCGCAGATAGACAAGGTAGGTATTGGCGACATCGGTCTCGCAATAGTTGCGGATAGCTTCTATCTCACCGTTTTTAAAAGCATCCCATACCTTGCTGCCATCCATGCCCAGCTTGCCGGGGAAACCGCATAACTGTGCGATCTCATCCAAGGGTGCATTGGCGCGGGGCTGAAACAGTGCCAGCAAATCCATCAGATCCAGATGGCGGGTGTGGTAGCGGCTGATGTAATTGTTCCATTTGAATTCTTTGTCGTCCTCGCCCATGTCCCAGTAGCGCGGCGCCTGTATGCCATGCACCAGCCCTCGGTAATGCAGCACAGGCAAATCGAACCCGCCGCCGTTCCAACTGACCAGATTGGGTGTATATTTTTCGATACCATCGAAAAAGCGCTGGATGATCTCTTTCTCGCCCGCATCCTTTTCGCCCAGGCTCCAGACACGTAAATGGTCTTTATCCCGTAAAACACAGGAAACGGCACAGACGCGATGCTGCTGCAGCGGCAGGAACTCACTGCCGTTCTGCTGTCGGCGCTGATGGAAGGCGATATTGGCCACGTCCTCATCGGATGCCTCGGAAGGCACATCCAACAAGCCTCGCAGGCCGGTCACATCGGGAATGGTTTCGATGTCAAAAACAAGGATAGGTGTCATGCATGTAGCATACACCAAAACACAGGGACTTTTCTTTAAACCAGCTCGACTTCCTGATGCATCGTTTGCTGATGCACACCCTCTTCCGTCTCTTCCAGAAAATCCTCATCGGCTTTGTGAATCAGCAATGGGGCACGCATCTCGTTGCCGGAAAACACCAGCAGCCCATAGCTGGGCGATTCCTGCACTCCCAGCGGCGTGAACTTGCCAAAGCCAAACCTGCTGTTGCGGATGACCTGCCACGCGCCCTTGGGTTCGGCGTATTCCGGTTTGGAGAAGTGATGCCGGAGCTCGTCGGTAGTCATGCTGTTCAAGGCATAATCATCATGCCCGGTCAGCATGCTCCAGTAGAATTCGTCTTGATTCAGAGAGTTTTGCAGCTGGTAAAAATACCAGTCGCCCTTGTAGACCAGCTTGAGCACGTTATGCACCGTGCCTGTCGCTGCGTTCATGGTGTAATAGATACCCTGATCATCCAGTGTGATCGGTTTGCCAAACATCGGCAGGGCTACCACGTTATCAAAGAGATTATCCGGCATCGCAACACTCCCCTGACTAAGGTTTAAGTCAAGTTCAGTGTATTGAAGTTTTTGTAAAAGATAAGTGCAGATCAAAGCCGGATTTACCGGCTAATTCCTGCTATTCGATAACGATATTGTCAAACTCTGCCGGCTTGGGTGGATATTTTAGATCCATGGCTTGCAGCGTCTGCAACAGAATCTCGGAGATCAGCAGGTTACGGTTGGTCTTGGAGTCCGCCGGGATCACATGCCATGGAGCTTCTTCGGTAGTTGTTTCTTCGATCGCCTTCTCATATGCCACCATGTAGTCATCCCACAAAGCGCGCTCTTTCAGGTCATTGGGATTGAATTTCCATGCCTTGTCCGGGTCACTCAAACGTTCTTCCAAGCGTGCTTTCTGCGCTTCCAGCGAGATATGCAAAAAGCATTTGACAATCGTCGTTCCGGTCTCCACCAGCATGCGTTCGAAATCCCGAATCTGCTGATAGCGACGTTTGCACTCCTTTTCATCTATCCATTGATGTACCCGCACAATCAGCACATCCTCGTAATGGCTGCGATTAAAAATCACCAGTTCACCCGCACTCGGCACCTGGCTGTGCACGCGCCACAGATAATCATGCGCCAGCTCATCAGCACTAGGCGCCTTGAAGCTGGCCACGCGAATGCCCAAAGGATCACATTTGCTGAACACATGCCTTACGGTGCCATCCTTGCCGCTAGTATCCATGCCCTGAATCACCAGCAGCACCTTGCGCCTGCTTTCGGCATGCAGAATATCCTGTAAGCGGTTGATTTCCGTTCCCATCTGATCCAGGCGCGCCAGATCCTCCTCCTTGCTATTACCGCGCGCAGATCTGTCGTCCGGCTTGAACTCATTCAGTGAGAATTTTTTGCCTGGTTTGATGCGATATTTTTCGATGTTCATGGTAAGCCCTGATTAAGCGCGGTTGCTATTGATATCCACTGGCAGATGTCGCTCTCGATGATGCAGCTTTTGTAGCTGGTCGGTCAATATTGTCACTACACGCATGATATGCCACTCGTGATAGGTTGTCTTGGCCAGCCAGCCCAGACTAGCCACGATGATCACCGCGCCAACGATCCTGCGCGGACTTTCTGCACTTAACTGGCGTTTGAACCATCGACTCAAGCTGTCAATGATTTTCATTGTCAAACCGGCATCGCCGGAAGCCGCATCCAGATTTGCTTGCAGGCCGATGCTTTACACAATGAAACGCGCGCACGCGAGAACATTACTTTTTCGCCCAGTCACTGCCGCTACGGTA
This sequence comes from Pseudomonadota bacterium, assembly GCA_029781535.1. Classification (GTDB taxonomy): domain Bacteria; phylum Pseudomonadota; class Gammaproteobacteria; order Burkholderiales; family Methylophilaceae; genus Methylophilus. The sequence goes on along the minus strand of JAKOWL010000029.1, from coordinate 13,055 downwards.
ATACCAGCCCCCCTGCGCTTTGTCTATCCAGCGTCCGGCAAAAGTCTGGCGCACCTCGCCTTCCCATTCCGGATGCCCATTGGCTTTGGCGATCTCCTTGTACAACGCGTTTCTGTCTGTATTCTCGGCCGATACCAGACTATTGATGCCACCGCGATCTTTCAACGGCACGGCCGTCGTGTCACGCACTTCTATCAGCCCATTGGCGGTCAGGCCAACTGCACCGCTGTTGTAATGCGGCAGTAGTTGCGCATGGCGAGCCTGCATACTGGATTTAAGCGCAGTGATGGCAGGCGTATCGATTTCCAAATTCGCAGCTGCCTGTGCCAAATTGGCAAGCACAAACAAAGTCATGGTCAGCAAAGTCCAGACAAGGTGTTGAAAACGGATGTTCTGTAAGGAAAGTGTTGCAGCGATTGTTTTCATCATATTCCCCTTATTTGCTCTCGGCAGGTTGGGTTTCTGGGGCTTGCTCTGGCGGCGTTTTCCCCGTATCGGTTTTCTGGCTGTTCTTCAACTGCCAGACTTCGTCGATGATCTTGTCTGCCGCTTTCTGCGCCTCAGCCGCGGGGAAATAGATATTGATGGTGACACAGGCAGTCAACGCCAACAACCCACTAATAACAAATATTTTTTTCATATTCACAATTCCAAAGGTTACTTCACAATCATCTTCGAGTTGGTTTCGGTGATTCGCTTCATTCTCTCCAGCAGATCCGCCCAACTCACATATTCGGTATAACCATTCACATTCACCGACGGGATACCTTTCCCTTTAACGATGATGAACCCGTTAGGCGTTGACTCCACACCACCCATTTTGCAGATATCTTGCCGCAATTCGCAGCTTAAGCCAATTTTTTCGTAGTTGAATTCTTTGAAAAAGCGTAAAAAGGTGCGTTGCAAAGCCGCTGCTGTACCTTCGCCACCCAGCGCCGTGATGTTTTCTACCGCACGCTGGGAGACTTTTTTCAGGTGATTGCCATCCATCGTCTGGATTTTGGCATTCATATAGACCGGCTTCCAGTTCTCCAGCCGCAAATCCGTCACATTCCCTTCCAGCTTGCCTTCTATCGCACCAAAATTGAATGTACGTGTCAGATCACCCAGATCGATGTTCCGCATGTGCAGATTGGCGTAAAGCTTGGGAACGGTGCCTAACGGATCCTCGATACGCAGGCCACTCATGCCCACATTACCTTTGAAGGCATTGAAATTCATCGTGCCATCCATGTTCAACAAGCCATTGGCATAAGTAATCATCGGCACCTGCCCATCGATCTTGCCCTGCATTTCCGGCCAGCCCAGCGCTTGGCTGAACTCGTTCATGGTGATCGGCTCCAGCTGCATCTGGAGGTGCCAGTACCATTTTTGCCCAAGGTAGGCAGCCGAGACGTCCTCGAACTTAAGCGCGCCATCGAGTATCGGCAGCCTCAACACAGGCGCAGTCAGCGAATAACGATTGATCTCGGCCTGCAATTGGGTGGTACCCAGCGGCAGATTAAGCAAATAGCCGCTGTTATAACCCAGCGTCAGCGTTTGCGGTTCGTTGTAATCCCACGGGATATGGGCGTTGATATTGCTGAAAGCGAACTTGCCATTCAACTCTTCGATATCAGCATCACGCAGGTTGAGCTCGAAATTCAAGGGCTGCATGTCTTTCATCTCGAACTGCCAATCTGCCTTGCCGGATACCTGCAGATTGCCGAATGCCGATTTCTCCACCATCGGCTTCAGCAGCAATTGGTACAGGCCTGCGAAATCCACATCCCTGGCAATCACTTTTACACTCTCCGCCTTTTTGCTCTGGGTGTCGATCTGCGCGGAAGCCGTCATCGTGCCGACATCGCTGACCTGCAGGATCGCCTGACCAATGTTGACGTGTGGCCCCTGGGATGTACCGCTGATAGCGAAAAGGTTGCCCGCCTTGCCAAAATAGAACGGCTGCCAGAACAATTCACCTTCCGTCCAGTTGAACAGGCCGCCCCAATGCCAAAGATCCTTTTGCTTCTTAGCTGCTACCCGGATGCTGCCCGTCAGCTTCTCACCGGCATGCAGACCTGGCTCATCGCTGAAACCCGCCTGTTTGAAATCGATATTGGCGGAAAAATCATCCGGGAAGATACCGAAATGCGCGGACAACGGCACCTTGATGCGCTTGGCGCTGAACATGCCGTTCAGGCATTCCAGCACACCGATACGCGGGTTCCAGAAAGTACCGCAGCGCAAGTCGAACGGCATGAACTGCGGCTCATTCGCCGGCTTGAGCTCGGCGTTCAATTTAAGGGAAGGTGACTCCCCCTTCAGGTCTACCTGAAATGCAGCATTCCTGATTTCGCCAGCGGGAGCGCTGACTTGCCCGACGCTGATGCGGATGCTGGAAATGGCATGAGCCTGCCCGCCGTATATCGCAAGCAGAGCGAACACCGCATTGCGAAAAAAGTTACACATGCCTAGGAGGGGAACACCCCTGTAGACAGATAGCGGTCACCTCTATCACAAACGATACTGACGATCACCGCATTGTTTACCTTTTTGGATAATTGCAAAGCTGCATACAGCGCCCCGCCACTGGAGATGCCAGCAAAGATACCCTCCATCGTCGCCAGCTTGCGCGTGGTATCTTCGGCCTGTTTCTGATTCACATAAATCAATTCATCCACGCGGTTTGGATCGTAAATCCTGGGCAGATATTCCACCGGCCATTTGCGGATACCGAGAATCTGACTGCCCTCTTCCGGCTGCACACCAATGACACGGACATCGGGATTCTGCTCTTTCAAATAACGAGAAGTCCCCATGATCGTCCCTGTGGTACCCATGCTGGAGACAAAATGCGTGACCTTACCCTGTGTATCGCGCCATATCTCCGGCCCGGTACCCTCGTAATGCGCAAGCGGGTTATCGCTGTTGCCGAACTGGTCCAGCACTTTACCCTCGCCCTCGGCTTGCATTTTCATCGCCACATCCCGCGCCAGTTCCATGCTGCCGTCCTTGGGCGTCAGCACCAATTCGGCGCCATAGGCCTTCATGCTCTGGCGGCGTTCCACCGATTGGTTCTCCGGCATCACCAGCACCATCTTGTAGCCGCGCATCGCTGCCACCATCGCCAGGGCGATGCCGGTATTGCCGCTGGTAGCTTCAATCAACGTATCACCTGGCTTGATGTCCCCGCGTGCCTCGGCACGTACAATCATGCTGTATGCCGGTCTATCCTTGACCGAACCTGCCGGGTTGTTGCCTTCCAGCTTCAGCAGAATCGTATTGCCGGGATTGGGATTCATGCGCTGCAACGCAACCAGCGGGGTGTTTCCAACAAAGTCCCCTAATGTCTTAAAACTCATTTTCCATTCACTCTGAACAAATAAACTGCATAAACACCAAAACCAATAAATGCAATCAGCGACAATTGCGGTATGGTCAGCCCTAAAAACGTCCAGTCGATTGTCGCGCAATCGCCCGTGCCTCGAAAGATCAAAGTGAACATTTTCTTGAGCGGAAAATTCTGGAACATGTAATCAAAGCCGACGCCGCAATCCACCACCATATTCTCCTTGTGCGCTTGTATCCACCAGTGTCGTAGTGCCCAGCCCGCACCTACCAATGCGGCCAGCACTTGTGCCAGCGTGGCTATTCTGCCAAACAAGGTCGCGGGTTTCACAAATGCGCCGATTAAAAACATCACCCCCAGAACCATAAAGCAAATGCGTTGCGTGATGCAAAGCGGACATGGTTCCAAGTGATAGCGTGTCTGTATCCACAAGGCCAGCCCGACTAATCCAAAACTACCGATAAAACCCAGCAGATAGCCACGTTTACCTGAAAATAATTGCTGCATGTACATTCCCCGTTTCCTGATTCACGAATTGTAATGGATAATAAGCCCCATGGCTGAATCTGACCGTTTCCTACAACAAAAAATCCTCACCGTGACGGAATTGAACCGTCTGGTGCGCGAGGCGCTTGAAGGTACCTTCCCACTGTTCTGGATCAGTGGCGAGATTTCCAACTTCACCCGTGCCGCCAGCGGGCATTGGTATTTTTCCTTGAAAGATGCCAGCGCACAGGTACGCTGCGTGATGTTCAAGGGCCGTAATGCTTATGTCGATTTTGACCTGCGCGAGGGCGACCACATCGAGGCGCGTTGCAATATCAGCTTCTACGAGCCGCGCGGCGAGTTCCAGCTGAACGTGGAATTCATCCGTAAGGCAGGGTTGGGCGCACTGTTTGAGGCATTCGAACAACTCAAGCGCAAACTGGCACAAGAAGGATTGTTTGATGCTGCGTGCAAACGTCCCATCCCAGCTTATCCAAAGGCGATTGGCATCGTCACATCCCCTGATGCCGCTGCATTACGCGATGTGCTGACGACACTCCGACGCCGCAACCCGAGCATCCATGTCATCATCTATCCGACTCCCGTGCAAGGCAAAGGTGCAGCAGTACTCATTGCCAAAGCCATTCGCACCGCGAGCCAGCGCCATGAAGTTGATACACTGGTCATCTGCCGCGGAGGCGGCAGCATAGAGGATTTGTGGCAGTTCAATGAGGAAATCGTCGCACGTGCGGTAGCGGAATGTCCAATCCCGACCATTTCCGGAGTCGGGCATGAAACGGATTTCACCATTTGTGACTTCGTCGCAGATGCGCGCGCTGCAACCCCTACCGCGGCTGCCGAGCTGGCAAGTGTAGACCTGCAGGCATTGCGGGCCTATGTCGCGCAATTATGGAGCAGGCTGGAAAGGCGCATGTATACTGGCTTGCAGAACCATGCCCAAAGGCTCGACTTTTTGGCCAGACGGCTGATTTCGCCTGCGGAGCAAATTAAACTAAAGCTTGAAACCCTCAATCATGTCAAAAACCGCATGGATCAAGCTTTTCAAAGCACCCTAAAAGTTCAGAAGCTGATTTTGGCTAACCTGGAAAACAGTTTAGTACAACTCAACCCTGAGAATGTACTAGCGCGTGGCTTTGCCATCATTCACAGCGCTGAAGGAAAGCTAATCACCAGCACAAAAGATGTTACTTTTTCAGAAAAAATCGATATACAATTAAAAGATGGCAAACTAGCAGCACAACTACTATCGATAAACAAAAAGCAAGCTGAGCAAAAACAGTAATCATCCATATAGCCCATACGGGCTATTTAACCTGCCCCTTAGTAGGAATAGTATTCATCCATAGATTTGTTAAGATAAAACGTTAGAGGGAGTTAATTATGAACAGACTGAAACTTTTGTTGTTGAGTAGTGCCCTTGCTTTCGTCTCGCAAGCAGCATACGCTGACACATGTATTGGTACGTGCGGCACGATGGGGGCAAATGGCGTGGTGACGGCATCTCCATTAGGTGGTGACTACAATTATGTTTCTACAGTCAATGGTGTTTATGGTACATCACCGTTCAATCTGGGTGGTGAGACAAATGGTTCCAAATTCACTACCAGCAGCTTTTCAGCGAATGCTGGCTCAGAGTTGAATTTCTACTTTAACTTTGTGACAAGCGATGGTGCAGGCTACGCAGATTATGCTTGGGCAAGATTGTTGAATGCTTCTGACAATTCACAGGCAGCCTTGTTATTTACAGCACGCACTAAACCAAGCGGCAATATCATCCCAGGCCAAGGCATGCCAACACCGGATGCAGCAGTCCCAACCGCCACAATTATTGGTGGAGGGCCTGCATGGTCAGCGTTAGGTGGTTCCAGCGGGACTTGCTATAATGCTGGATGCGGATACACTGGCTGGGTTCTCTCTAGTTTCACGATTGCAGCTGCAGGAAACTATTTGCTGGAATTTGGTACTGTAAACTGGGCTGACACAGCATATCAAACTGGTATGGCGTTTGATGGGATTACTGTCGACGGCAAGCCAATCGACACAGTGCCTCTACCGGCAGCCCTGCCTTTAATGGCGACTGGTTTAGCAGCTTTCGGTGTGGCTAGACGTAGAAGCAAAAAATAAATGATTTTGTAGTATTAAAAAAGGTTGGTATACACCAACCTTTTTTATTTGTCGTTTATCAAGCAACACGATTTATTTTAGATACCCCAATGTTGGAAAAATCTTGGTTTGTAGCACTAATTAGTCGATAATGTAAGCTTAAGCATTATCGCTGTACACAATGTCTAAAGATAATACGCAGAAAACCCCTTTACCTGCCCTAGCGCTAGCTGCATTGGGTGTCGTCTTCGGCGATATTGGCACCAGCCCGCTCTATACCATGAAAGAGGTGTTTGCTGTCGGGCACCATCCTGTCCCGCTCAATCCTGCCAACGTTTACGGCATCCTGTCCCTCATTACCTGGGCGCTCATCATGGTGGTATCGGTCAAGTACGTGGCTTTTATCATGCGCGCAGACAACCGCGGTGAAGGCGGCATCATGGCCTTGCTTGCGCTGGCCAGCCAAAGCGCCCAGGGCAATCGGGTCAGGCAGCGTAATATCATGTACCTTGGCATCCTCGGCGCCTGCATGTTCTATGCCGATGGCATGATCACGCCAGCCATTTCTGTGCTCTCGGCCGTGGAAGGGCTTGAAGTCGCCGCATCCAGCCTGCATCCGCTGATCGTCCCCATCACACTAATGGTACTGTTCGGCTTGTTCTGGACCCAAAGCAAGGGCACAGCCGTTGTCGGCGCTTTCTTTGGGCCAGTCATGCTGCTCTGGTTCGGTACACTTGGTTTGCTGGGAATCATCAATATCGGCCATGATCCTTCCATACTGAGCGCCTTTAATCCCACCTATGGCTGGCAATTCTTTGCCAGCCATCCCTGGATTGCCTTCGTTGCCCTTGGTGCTGTCGTCCTGGCGGTGACCGGTGGAGAAGCGCTTTATGCGGACATGGGACACTTTGGGCGATTGCCAATTCGCATCACTTGGTTCGGTTTTGTGCTTCCGGCCTTGCTGCTTAACTATTATGGTCAAGGGGCGCTGATCATACATGACGTGGGCAGCATCAAAAATCCGTTTTACCTGCTTGCCCCCGACTGGGCATTGTTCCCTTTGATCTTTCTGGCAACGCTTGCCACTGTGATTGCCTCTCAAGCCGTCATCACCGGCGCATTCTCCGTGTCCCGCCAGGCACTCCAGCTTGGTTACATCCCGCGCATGCACATCCAGCACACCTCGGAAAGTGAACAAGGTCAGATATACATGCCCCGCGTAAACTGGGGTCTGATGGCGGCCACCATGATACTGGTGATAGGTTTTGGCAGCTCGGGCAAACTGGCTGCTGCTTACGGTATCGCCGTAACTGGCGATATGGTCATCACCAGCCTGTTGGCGGCTATCGTCTTTCATGAGATATGGCGCTGGAGCTGGCTGAGAACAGGTATTCTCGTCGCTGTATTCCTGACGATAGACTTGTCGTTCTTCTCTGCCAACGTGCTTAAAATCCCGGATGGCGGATGGGTACCTTTGCTGATGGCTCTCGTGATCTTCACGCTGATGCTTACGTGGAAATCCGGGCGCAGCATGCTATATACACGCCTGAAATCCGAAGCGATGGATATCCTACCATTCATTGAGGCGATTGGCGCACACCCGCCCGCCCGCGTTGCCGGTACCGCCCTCTTCATGACACCCAACCCCGACGGTGTGCCGCATGCCCTGTTGCACAACCTGAAACACAACAAAGTGCTTCATGAAAGGGTTGTGATCCTGACCGTGCGCTTTATGGATTATCCGCACACCAGTGCAGCAGAACGTGTCTCGGTAGAGGTTCTGCCTTACCAGTTCTATCGTGTCACCGTGCAATACGGCTTTAAAGATGAACCTGACCTCCCTAGGGATTTGGCATTGTGCAAACCATTCGACCTGGATATCGACCCAATGGACACTTCGTTCTTCATTGGTAAAGAAATCCTGATCGCCAGTGAAAAATCCGGCATGTCTGTCTGGCGTAAGAAAATATTCATTGGCATGTTCCGCAGCGCAGAAACCATTACCAACCAGTTCAACCTGCCGCCAAACCGGGTGGTCGAACTAGGCGCCCAAGTCAAAATCTAACTACCTATTTCATTGCAACAAAATCAACCAATTCCCCACCTGTACGTTAATTGCGTAAATATTTAAGGAGTCTCAAATGAAAAAAATAATCATCGCCTTGATTGCCGCATCCAGCCTTGGGCTAACTAGCTGTGCAACTACCACCAAAGACAGCGTTTCAGGTGTAAAACGCTCACAGTTCATGCTGCTGCCTTCTGGCACCGTCAATAATATGTCAGCACAAGCCTACTCACAAACCATTTCAGAAGCGCAGAAGAAGAGCTCTTTGAACGTGGACAAAGCTGAAGTGGAGCGCGTTCGCTCAATCTCTAACCGATTGATTGCGCAAGTCGGCGTGTTCCGTCCTGATGCCACCAAATGGAAATGGGAAGTCAATGTAGAGAGAAATGACCAGTTGAATGCCTACTGCATGCCTGGCGGCAAAATCATGGTGTATTCCGGCATGATGGAAAAACTGAAGGCAACAGACGATGAATTGGGTGCTGTCATCGGCCATGAGATCGCCCATGCGCTGCGTGAACACGGCCGCGAGCGGATGTCCCAGGCCTATGTCCAGCAATTCGGCCTGCAGGCTTTGGCAGCCCTCATCTCTAATGGCGCTGCCAGCGGAGCTATCATGCAAGGCGCAAATATGGGATCACAGCTTTTCTTTGCTCTGCCCAATGGACGTGAGCAGGAACGTGAAGCTGACAAGATTGGCCTGGAGCTTTCCGCACGTGCCGGTTTTGACCCTGATGCCGCGGTCACTCTATGGCAAAAGATGGGGGCAATGAACAAGGGGGCTCCGCCTGAGTTCTTGAGTACACACCCTAGCAGCGAAAACCGCATGGCGGACTTGAAAGCACTGGCTCCAAAAGTGCGCCCCTTGTATGAAGCGGCCAAGGCAAGAAAATAATTCATATTTCCTAAAAGCGCGCCTCATGGCGCGCTTTTTTATTTCGCCCGCAATCGGGTAAAATAACGTTTTTGCCATTTTCTAGAGAATCATATGGATCCACGTCAAAGTATTATCGAAGCGGCTTTTGAAGACCGTGCCAATATCAATCCTGCCAACGCGAGTGCGGAAATCAAGGCAACTGTCGCCAGCGTCTTGGCAGATTTGGACGCGGGAAAGCTGCGTGTCGCCAGCCGCATCGGCGAAACTCAGCAATGGGAAACCCATCAATGGATTAAAAAAGCTGTATTACTGTCTTTCCGTCTGGAAGACAACGTGCTGATGGATGATGGCGTGACCCGTTATTTTGACAAAGTGCCTCCAAAGTTTGCCAACTATACCGAAGCCGACTTCAAAGCCGGCGGCTTTCGCGTGGTACCGAACGCAATCGTGCGCCGCGGCTCTTTCATCGCCAAGAATGCGGTTCTGATGCCATCCTACGTCAATATCGGCGCGCATGTTGGTGAAGGCACGATGGTCGACACATGGGCTACTGTAGGATCCTGTGCCCAGATTGGCAAGAACGTGCATCTTAGCGGTGGCGTAGGTATCGGCGGTGTATTGGAGCCTGTTCAGGCCGGGCCTACTATCATCGGTGACAACTGTTTTATCGGAGCACGTTCCGAAGTCGTAGAGGGCGTCGTCGTGGAAGACAACTGCGTGATCTCGATGGGCGTATATATTGGTCAAAGCACTAAAATCTATGACCGCGAAACAGGCGAAGTTTTCTATGGCCGTGTTCCACAAGGTTCTGTTGTCGTTTCCGGCAACCTGCCATCTAAAGACGGTAGCTACAGCCTCTATTGCGCCGTCATTGTCAAGAAAGTAGACGCAAAAACCCTAGGGAAAGTCGGTATCAACGAACTCTTGCGCGGCGTTTAACCCATCACATTCGCAGGTTCCGATAAGCCAGCATTCCCGAGCGGATGCTGGCTTTTTTATTGGTAGCTTGTAGCACCCAATCAAAACGACGATATTGTCAATTTATCAACAACATCAAAAACCGCCACATGTTACAGAAATAAAATAATCACACTAACCTTATGTTTTTTATGGATTTTATTCGCACATCGTCTATGCAGAAATAACACTTATGCGTGGTATATATCTTGCTCCTTATTACTCAAGTCTAAATATTGGGCAAAAACACAAGTGCGTTCCGAATACAATTATCTATTGCTTGCATTATCGTTGGTTGTCGCCACCGCGGCCGCATTGGGTGTTTTTGCGCTGAATGAGTATCTCTTTAAACATAGCGATACATTCGGCAACAAGAATAAGAAAAACATGCTGGCGGTTTTCTCGATTATCGCAGGCAGCGGCTTATGGCTTAACCACCTTTTAGTTGCCTACTCCACTCTTGATAACTACAAACCAGGGCTCTACCCAGTCATGCTGATCGCAGGCTGGTATTTTGCGATTGCTATCAGCGCCGTGGTTCTCGATGTTTGCTCAAAATCTCGGTTGTCTGTCAAACGACTGATCTCCGGTGCGTTGCTTAGTGCATTGTTTATTTTCGGTATGTTCTTTGCGGACTGGCGGGCAAACCTGGAAGTCACAGAATTTGGCTTCAAGCGCACAGACTTGATTGTCGCTTTATTGGTCTCGGTGATGGTAATCGCCGGCAATATGCTGACTTTTTTCTGGATAAAAGGTTACGATGGTCATTACAAAATGACCATCAGGACGATACTGGCATTGATTTGCGGCATCAGCGTCATTGCTGTCCATATCGCTTATAACCAGGCGATCTTTGCAGTCAACACTATCGCCACCGCCAACACACCCACTTCTTTCTTGAACAATAATCTAGTGAGCATCGCCATCTCGTTGATGGTGCTTTTTTTGTTCTCCGCAATATTCACGATCATCTTGTTGTATGAAAAACATCAGGCACGTCGTCATACGGCTAATATTGCGCCACCTGCAGAAGAGAAGGTTGAACCACTGGACCCTCTGACCAAGTTGCCCAACCGTATCGCTTTTGACATGCACCTGGAAGGGGCTGCCAAACGCTGCTTCCGCAGCAGCAAGACCATCGCGGTTGCCTATGTTGACCTGGATCATTTCAAACCCATTAATGACCAATATGGCCACCATATGGGCGACATCGTCCTCTCTATAGTTGCGCAACGCTTAAAGACCGCCATACGCGGTTGTGACTTTGTTGCGAGGATAGGCGGTGATGAGTTCGTGGTGATCTTTGAAGAAATCAGCTCAGAGAGTGATATCACGCCTATCGCACAGCGCATCGTCAGCTCGATCAAGGAGCCTTTTACTGCAGGCGGACATCTCATCGATATCTCATGTTCCGTTGGCATCGCTATATACCCTCACGATGGCGACACCAACGGCCTGATGGTACGTGCAGACACCGCCATGTATAAAGCCAAGGAGGCAGGCAAAAACCAGTTCAAGTTCTTTGATGAAGAGATTGAACGCGCCTCCAACCAGATGCGGGATATGCGCACTGACCTGCTTGTCGCAATTCGCGACAAGGAGTTGAGCCTGATGTTTCAGCCTAAGGTCGATTGCAAGACCTACTCTCCGATTGGTGCCGAGGCCATCATCTGCTGGGATCATCCTGAAAAAGGATTCCTGCTGCCTGAACAGTTCATGCCTGCGGCTGAACGGTTCGGATTGATTCATCAGATCAATCATTGGGCGCTAGAAGAATGCTGCAAACTGCTCTCCACAGCAGCGCAGAAACAGCTTCGTGTACAGCTTTCAATGAACTTGTCTGCCGTACAGTTCCGTCGCTCAGACCTGATTGATGAGATTCGCCAGACGCTCAACCATCATCAACTGCGTCCGGACCAACTTACCTTTGAGATTCGGGAGATTTCATCCGTTCAGAACAGAGCGCAATTACACCAGCAACTCGATGAGTTTAGAAAAGCACGTATCAGAATATCGCTGGATGACTTTGGCTCACAATCATTTAGTCTGGATTCCCTGCAGAACCTGAATGTGAATGAAGTAAAACTCGATAAATCGTTCATCAGCCAAATTGAATACGATAAAACGGCACGTTCTTTGGTAGATGCGGTCATCCGCTTGTCGCACGCATTGAATCTCAATGTGGTGGCTTGCGGCGTAGAGAACGACGTGCAAAGCCAGCTGCTCAAAGAGATGAGTTGTGACCATATGCAAGGCTATCTGTTTTCCAGACCAGTGCCACAGGAAGCCTTGCTAAGCATGTTCGCCCAGCTTGATTCCAGCTTCGAGTCGACTGGCCAATTCCAAATCAGCGACTACTACACTGACATCGTTCAGGAAAACCCTTAACCCAAGACCGCGCAACACCTGCTAGAATGCCAGTTTACAATTGATAAACTAGGCATATGAAGTTATACGGAATCCCCAACTGCAACACCGTCAAGAAAGCCCGTAACTGGCTGGAGACAAATGGTATTGCGCATGATTTCCACGATTTCAAGAAACTGGGGATAGACGAAGCCACCTTGAACGGCTGGCTCGCCCAAATATCATGGGACAAGCTGGTTAACCGCAGCGGCATGACTTGGCGCGGCCTGGATGAGGCGACCAAATCCCAAGTTCATGATAATGCCAGCGCAGTACAGCTCATGCTGAATAAAACCTCTGTCATTAAAAGACCCATCCTAGTCAAAGATGGCAAAGTGTTATGCTTGGGCTTTGACGAAGCCACATACAGAAAGTGTTTTGAAAAATGAGCAACACATTAGAACTCGCTATCGACCTCCTCAAACGCCGTTCCATCACCCCGGAAGATGCCGGTTGCCAGGAGGTCATGATTTCCAGGCTGGAAAAGCTAGGCTTCAGGGTCGAGCGCATGCGCTTCGGCAACGTAGACAACTTCTATGCCCGGCGCGGCGTTTCCGCGCCTCTGCTGGTCTTTGCAGGCCATACGGATGTCGTCCCTACTGGCCCGCTGGATAAATGGCATACTCCGCCTTTTGACCCCACCATCAAGGATGGCATGCTATATGCGCGTGGTGCTGCCGACATGAAAACCTCTTGCGCCGCCTTCATCACCGCTATCGAAGACTTCATCGCGCGTAATCCAAACTATACCGGCTCGATTGGCCTGCTCATCACTTCTGATGAAGAAGGCGTTGCTGTAGACGGCACGG
>JAKOWL010000028.1 GCA_029781535.1 Pseudomonadota bacterium | reverse complement strand
AATTCCCAGCAGGATGATATGGATGATTCCCTGTCGCGAACTTTTCACACGACCGATCAACCAGTAGGCATATGCATACCCACCGGTCAGAAAAACCTCAAAGAACAGCATGGTTGTTGACCATACTGCAGGTGTTCCGCCAAACCAGGGCAGAATGAATTTGGCGACCATCGGTTGGACCTGGAAAAGCAGAAAAGCGGAAAGAAAGATGCTTACAATGAATAGGATCATGTTGTCAATTGTACAGGAACAACTGCATACGGCAGTTCACAAAATTGAAATATCTCAGTTGCGCAGATCGCAGCGTCGTAAACCCGCTTGATATGTGATTATTTGAAGTAAAATCAAATCCACTGCTGATCATGATTGCCACTAATACGATCTGGGAGACGTTATGCTGAAGAATCTTCGCGAACCTGTCAACGGACTCACGCACTTTTTCGCTGCGATTATTGCCGCCGTTGGCTCTACTGTCCTTCTCATCATGGGATGGACCCACCCTGCCCAGATCATTTCCGTCTCGATCTATGGTCTGAGCCTGATTGGCATGTTTTCGGCCAGCGCTGCCTACCACATGGTGCGCGCCAAAGAGAAAGTGCTGTTTATTCTGCGTAAGATCGATCACTCAGCGATTTATCTCCTGATCGCCGGCACCTATACTCCTATTTGCATCAATGCTTTTAGCGGATTCTGGAAATGGGGGTTGCTCTCGATCATCTGGTCCCTGGCGCTGATCGGCATTGTGGTGAAGATTTTCGTGATCAAGTCGCCGCGTTGGTTAAATGCCGTGATCTATCTGATCATGGGCTGGCTGTGTTTCGCTGCCATTGGTGAGATGGTCGCAACCCTCTCGCCCTGGACACTGGCCTGGTTGATCATTGGCGGTGTGATGTATACGCTCGGCGCGATTGTTTACATGACGAAGATCATGAATTTCAAACCAGGCGTCTTTGGCTTTCATGAGGTCTGGCATATTTTCGTGATCCTTGCCGCGCTGGCTCACTTTATCGCCATTACGGTTTTGATCGTCCCAATCGGCTGATTGGAGCCCAAGGTCTCCCGACTTTGGCGCTCTCGTCCGGCACATTCCCAACCACTATAGTCGTTGCACTCCAAACCAATCAAAGGGGCTTTCCCATGACCGACTTTCA
>JAKOWL010000027.1 GCA_029781535.1 Pseudomonadota bacterium | reverse complement strand
GATTCAAAATCCGCTTGCGTTATTCTTGGCAGCCATTCTCGCCTCGGGTGTGCGCTTTGGCGGTGTCTACCGCGTTCTGATTTTCATTCCTGCTATTCTTTCCCTAACCATTACAGCGTTTCTTTGGAACTTGCTGCTGTCGCCGCTATGGGGCATTCCCAAGACTTTGCTTGTCCCGATTGGGTTAGGCGCCTTGGCGCGCCCCTGGTTGGGCTTGGAGAGCACAGCATTGATTGTATTGGCGCTCATTTCCGTCTGGCAATTTATCGGGGTGCCACTCCTCATTTATTACGCTGCGTTGGTTGGGATCCCGCACGAACTGACCGAATCGGCAGTACTGGATGGCGCAAGTGGTTGGCATATTTTTTGGAGCATCAAACTCCCGCTGTTGCTGCCCGTTGTTGGTGTGATCACGCTCATCACCTTTATTTTCAACTTTAATGCCTTTGACGTGATTTACGCTGCCAAGGGGGCGCTCGCAGGACCCAACTTTGCCAGCGACACGATGATGACATTTTTCTATCGCACTTTTTTTGGCTTTGAATTACAGCAGCCCAATCCGACTATGGGTGCAGCAATTGCGGGCGTCACATTTACCATTCTCCTCGTCGGTGTCCTGATCTATATCAGTTTTTGGCAGCGCCGTATTACCACCTATGAGCTCTGACTCGGTCGCCTTGCACACACACTATATCGAAGCACCCAAATCAAATCGTTTCAAGTGGCTTGTACCTCTGGGCAAACACTTGATCCTGATTTCGTTCTGCTTGCTCGCGCTGGCGCCTCTGGCTGTCGTGTTTATCAATGCCTTCAAAACTCGCGATGCCATTTTCAGCGAACCATATGCGCTGCCCACCCAGGAGACCTTCAGCCTTGTCGGGTTCGAGACGGTCCAAAAGCAGGCGGATTTTCTTTTGTACTATCGCAACAGCGCCATCATTACTATGGCGTCGCTGGCCCTTATACTCTTATTCGGTGCCATGATTTCGTTCGCTCTGGCCCAATATGAGTTTCCGGGAAACAATCTGATTCTTGTCTATGCCCTCATCGGCTTGATTATTCC
>JAKOWL010000007.1 GCA_029781535.1 Pseudomonadota bacterium | reverse complement strand
GGAATCAACCCACCTAGCTGGCGAGAAGCAGACTCAGAAAAACGTCGTCGTTTCTATGATGAGGTGCGCTCTATCTTGATTGATCAGGGTGAGAATCGTAGTTCCGTCAATCGCAATGCACAAATTATCACGGATGCATTGTCCGGGGTGGGATTACTCGATCAGTTGCTGCGTGACCCATACGTGGAGGAAATCTTTGTGCGTAATGGGGAGGTAGCCGTGGAATATGATGGGAGTTTTTATCATCTGGGGAAACTGGCTGATGACAGCTATTTCGAAAACCTCGCTGTGCATGTTGCTGATCAAGGCGGCGCTACTTTACGCGGAGATCGCCCGGCTGTGTTAATTGATCTGCCAGGCGGAGAACGGTTTACCGCCATCGTTCCGCGCCTGTCAACCGAGGGGACTGCAATCAATATCCGTACTTTCGGACGGCGTGTTCGCACATTGGAAGAAATGGAGCAGACTGGTACTTTTGCCAAATGTGATCTGGCATCAATCGGATTGCTACAGACATTTACCAGCCCTGCTGAAAAAGATACCAGGTCCGAACTAACCTATCGGATCCAATCCCTGAAAGACACACCAGATCGATTTCTAGCCTGGATGGTAGCCAACCTGGCTGGCAGCCTGATGATTGCCGGTGAAATGGGTTCTGGCAAGACGACTTTACTCAACGCTCTCTCGGGTTTCTTGCCTGTATCTGCACCGATTGCTGCGCTGGAAACCTTTCGAGAATTGGAAATCCAGCACCCTTTTTTATTGCGTACTGTAGCTCCAGCTGAATTATCGCCTGGCACACCTGGCGTGACCCTGGATTGGGTCCTAAACGTTATTTATACCCGTATGAACCCGGCAGCCATCCTGGTGGGTGAGGTGGTAGGAAATGAGGCACTGCAATTCTTAAAAGCCACCTGCCTGGGGCGCAAAGCATTGACAACCATTCACGGTGGGACGATAGAAGAGTCCCTGATGCGCCTTGAACAACTTGCCCTGGCTGCAGCGCCGGAATTGGGATTGGCTGCTGTTCGCTCGATGGTAGCGATGGGATTGGATGTTATTGCTTTGATGGGACGGGTCAACCGATCAGGAAGAGTTCAACGCACTTTACAGGCCATCGCCACGATTAATGGAATTAATGCGAAAGGTGATTATTGTTTGAACTACCTTTACCGGGCAGACGGTGATGAGAGCCTCCCTGTCTTTGAACAAGCCTATCACCAGTTGGAGGGAATAAAATGAACCGCTTCTTAAAGTGGATCCTTGTCGTTGCATTTCTACTTGCTGTAGTAGGATGCCTGGTTTTTGTTTTCGGGAACCTGAATGGCCTAATGAAGGTGGACCCAGCGCCATCAAGTGTAGATTATTTCGAAGATGTTAATCATAAGAACGAGGAAATCGAGAGCAAATTGCGGAATGCCCCCTGGCAAGGATTGCGTTTTATCCGGCAAGAACGAACGTGGCGTTTTTAT
This sequence comes from Pseudomonadota bacterium, assembly GCA_029781535.1. Classification (GTDB taxonomy): domain Bacteria; phylum Pseudomonadota; class Gammaproteobacteria; order Burkholderiales; family Methylophilaceae; genus Methylophilus. Next base: position 78 of record JAKOWL010000007.1, on the reverse strand, counting down.
GGGGTAGCTGGTGAAACCAAACAGATCGATTTTATTCAACCGATGAGCTTGGTGAAAGTCTACTATCTCGAAGCAGAC
>JAKOWL010000242.1 GCA_029781535.1 Pseudomonadota bacterium | reverse complement strand
TTCTTGCCAACCCCAAGCATGGCCTTGATGTTATCTGTTTTTACGGATTTCGCCAGATCGAGGCGGGAGCCTTTTTTCAGGAACTTGGTGGTAAAGCCTGCGAAAGGGCCAAACAGCAAAGCAGGTTTACCGTTAATGATACGTGTATCCAAGTGCGGCACTGACATCGGTGGCGCACCGACTGCTGCCTTACCATATACTTTAGCACGATGCTGCTGGACGACTGCAGGATTGCTGCATATCAGCCATTGGCCGCTCACCGGGAACCCGCCGTAACCTTTGCTCTGGGGGATGCCTGACTTCTGCAGCAGCGGCAGTGCGCCACCGCCCGCACCCAGAAATACGAATTTGGCGTTGATGGTATGGCTATGCTTGTTTTTCCTGTCATACACCGATACATGCCATTTGTCGCGGATCTTTCTCAACTTGGTCACTTGGGTGTTCACCTGCAAATCGAAATGCGCAGTTTTCTTAAGGTGCGTAACCAGATGGCGAGTCAATGCGCCAAAGTCCACATCAGTACCATGTTCAATATAGGTTGCAGCCATGCGCTCGCTAGCAGGGCGGTCTGCCATGATCAGAGGCATCCATGCATTGAGCTGCGCAATATCTTCGCTGTACTGCATCTCTGCGAACAGATGGTGCTGGCTCAGCAGGCGATGGCGCTCTTTCAGGAAAGTAATATTATTTGCGCCGAACACCAGGCTCAGGTGCGGCACGCGATTGATAAAAGTATCTGCAGCAGGCAATGCACCTGTTTCCATCAGGTACGTCCAAAGCTGCAGACTGGTTTCAAAGGCGGCGTTAATCTCCAGTGCGCGCTTGATGGCAACACTGCCATCTGCGGCCTGTGGCGTGTAATTGAGCTCGCAGTAACCGGCATGGCCTGTTCCCGCATTGTTCAGGGCATCACTGCTTTCCAAGGCCACATCCTGCAGCCGTTCTACCATGGTGATTTTCAGCGCGGGATCCAATTGCCTTAGCAGGATGCCAAGTGTGGCGCTCATGATGCCGCCGCCTATCAGCAGTATGTCGGTTTCGATGTTTTTCATATGCAATCAATGCCATTCATTAGCCAGGCAACAGCATAAAGCAAAAAAGCCTTACATTGCTGCAAGGCTTTTGAAATTTGGCTCCTCAACCTGGGCTCGAACCAGGGACCTACGGATTAACAGTCCGGCGCTCTACCGACTGAGCTATTGAGGAATCGGTAAAACTTGTGAAGGCGTGATAATAAAGATTTAGTGCGGTTTGGTCAATGCCAAATTACACAAAATTTAAACATTCAGCGCTTTTTCTATTCTATCCAGCGCATTGCGCAGGTTATCCATCGAGGTTGCGAAGGAAATACGGAAATAACCTTCAGCCCCGAAGGCCGAGCCGGGCACAACTGCCACGCCGAATTCTTCCAGCAGATATTCTGCCAGTGCCATATCTGTAGATTCCTTGATCTTGCCGGCATTGAGCAGATTGGCTATGGCGCCACGCGCATCCGGGAAGGCGTAGAAGGCGCCGCCAGCCTTAAGGCAGCTCAAGCCCTTCATGGCATTAAAGCGGTTTACCACATATTCATGACGCTCCCTGAACGCTTTCACCATTGGCGTGATGCAGCCTTGGTCGCCTTCCAGCGCAGCTTGTGCCGCTACCTGCGAGATGGAAGTAGGGTTGCTGGTAGACTGACTTTGCAGGATTTCCATCGCCTTGATGATGTAAGCAGGGCCAGCGGCATAACCAATACGCCATCCTGTCATCGAATAGGCTTTTGAAACGCCATTCAACACGATGCAGCGGCCTTTCAAACCAGGCGCAGCATTGAGGATGTTGTGGAATTTCTCGCCACTCAGATTGACGTGCTCATACATGTCATCTGTGGCAACCAGCACATGCGGATATTTGAGCAGCACTTCGCCCAAAGCCTTCAGCTCGTCCAATGTATAAACAGCACCGGTAGGATTGGAAGGTGAATTGAACATCACCAGTTTGGTTTTAGGGGTGATAGCAGCTTCCAGCTGTGCGGGCAGCAACTTGAAGCCTTGTTCTATCCCGCATTCAATAATGACAGGGGTAGCTTCCGCTACCATGGCAATATCTGCATAGGAGACCCAGTATGGGGCAGGCACAATGACTTCATCGCCTTTGTTCAGCACGGCTAGGCACAGATTGAAAATCGTCTGTTTGCCGCCAACTCCGACGATCACCTCGTTGATAGCGTAATCAAAGCCGTTCTCGTTCTTGAATTTATTGACGATAGCTTTTTTCAGGCCCGGGATGCCGCTGACCGGTGTGTATTTGGTAAACCCGTCATCAATGGCTTTCTTGGCAGCATCCTTGATATGCTGTGGTGTATCAAAATCCGGCTCCCCGGCAGCTAGTCCAATAATATCGCGCCCTGCAGCTTTGTATTGTGCGGCTTTTGCAGTAATGGCGAGGGTGGGGGATTCTTTGATAGATAAAACGCGTTTTGATAACACGTCTGCATGCGGGTTGGCCAAAGTGATTTCCTAATACACTGTTTCAAAAGTGTTTATTTTACGCGTAATTTACGTTTGGCGAAATACGTGTTTCACTATGGTTAGCAGTGATATGCACCTGGACTCGACATTTTTCGAGTCAGCTTTGATTTGGCTTTCTGCAAACTGTTACAATCATCCGTCGTCATATTGCCAGTCATCGCATGTTTGTCACTTTTCCAAATAGCCACTATCAATTGCACCAGCCTTTCCCGCCTGCTGGCGACCAGCCTCAGGCGATAGAGAAATTGGTAGATGGCATCGAGCAGGGCTTGAACTACCAGACACTGCTAGGTGTTACCGGCAGTGGCAAGACCTTTACGATGGCCAACGTCATCGCCCGAACGGGTCGCCCGGCAATCGTGATGGCTCCAAATAAAACATTGGCTGCACAGCTATATAGTGAATTCCGCGAGTTTTTCCCTAATAACGCGGTGGAATATTTTGTCAGCTATTACGATTATTATCAGCCGGAGGCCTATGTACCAAGCCGGGATCTGTTCATTGAGAAAGATTCCAGTATTAACGACCACATAGAGCAGATGCGTCTGTCCGCTACCAAGGCCATCCTTGAGCGGCCGGATTGTGTGATCGTGGCAACGGTTTCGGCGATTTACGGCATTGGCGATCCCAGCGAATACCATGGTATGGTGCTGCATATCCATCAGGGGAAAAAGATCAGCCAGCGTGATATCGTGCAGCACTTGATCAGCATGCAATACGACCGTAATGATTTTGATTTCGGCCGTGGCTGTTTCCGTGTGAGAGGGGACATTATTGACGTGTTTCCTTCGGAAAATAGTGAAACGGCTGTGCGCATCAGCCTGTTCGATGACGAGATAGATGCGATTCAGTTATTTGATCCGCTAACCGGGCAAATCTTCAACAAGATCCATAACTTCAGGATTTTCCCGTCCAGTCATTACGTGACCGCGCGCGAAGCGACATTGCGCGCCATGGAGACGATCAAGGAAGAGCTTCGGGATAGGGTGAGTTTTTTCATCAAGGAAAACAAACTGGTAGAAGCTCAGCGCATCGAACAGAGGACCCGTTTTGACCTGGAAATGTTGAATGAGATTGGTTTTTGCAAGGGGATTGAAAACTATAGCCGGCATTTGACGGGTGGGAAGCCTGGCGAACCGCCACCAACCTTGCTGGATTATTTACCCGCAAATGCACTGATGATCCTGGATGAGAGCCATGTGACAGTACCGCAAATCGGCGGCATGTATAAAGGCGACCGTGCGCGCAAGGAAAACCTGGTCAATTATGGTTTTCGTTTGCCGTCGGCAATGGATAACCGCCCGCTCAAGTTCGAAGAATTTGAATTGGTGATGCGGCAAACGATCTTTGTTTCTGCCACCCCGGCCGAATATGAAAAAACGCATCAACAGCAGGTTGTAGAAATGCTGGCAAGGCCAACAGGCTTGGTTGATCCGGAAATCATCGTGAAGCCTGCAGACACACAGGTAGATGATTTGCTTGGGGAGATAAAAAAGCGTGTAACGGTGAACGAGAGGGTGCTGGCAACCACGCTGACCAAGCGCATGGCTGAAGATTTGACAGACTATCTGGCTGAGCATGGCGTCAAAGTACGTTATTTGCATAGTGACATTGACACCGTAGAGCGTGTTGAGATTATCCGGGACTTGCGCCTTGGCGAGTTCGATGTGCTCGTTGGGATCAATCTGCTGCGCGAAGGGTTGGATATCCCGGAAGTTTCTCTGGTTGCTGTGCTGGATGCCGATAAAGAAGGTTTTTTACGTTCTGAGCGTTCACTTATCCAGACTGCGGGCCGTGCAGCGCGCAACCTGAACGGAGTGGTCATTTTTTATGCCAACAGCATCACGCGCAGCATGAGGCTGGCGATGGATGAGGCGCAACGCAGGCGTGATGTGCAAAAGGCTTTCAATGCTGAGCATGGCATTACCCCCAAAGGTGTCACCAAGCGCATCAAGGATATTATTGATGGGGTGTATGATAAGGACGAAGCGCAGAAAGAGCGTAAAGCTGCACAAGATCAGGCCAAGTATTCATTGCTCAGCGAAAAAGATCTATTGAAAGAAATTAAAAAACTGGAAAAAGCCATGCACGAAGCCGCCAAAAATCTGGAATTTGAAAAGGCGGCAGATTATCGGGACCAGCTGAAAAAGTTAAACTCTCAGTTCTATGGCGCCGATATTCCAGATTTAAAAGAATAGTTAAATCAATTAATTAAATTTATATTATAAAGTCAATTATTATCATGATCGAAGAATCATTTGCTCAAGTGATAGGCTCTTTCGCAGCTGTTTGCACCACCATCGCTTTCATGCCGCAGGTGCATCACTCGTACAAGACTCGCGATTTGTCAGGCATCTCTTTGCCGATGTACAGCATATTTACGGTAGGGGTGGCACTTTGGTTGATTTATGGCCTGTTGAAGCATGACTGGCCGCTAATATTGGCCAATGGTATTACTTTCGCTGCTTCATTAGCGATCCTTCTGTTGAAGATACAGGAGATGCGTAAACCATAACTTGATGTATGCGATGTAGCTGGAATGAATACTACAAATAAAAATACCACCGTGAAGGTGGTTTTTTAACTGGCGTCCCCACGGGGATTCGAACCCCGGTCGCCTCCGTGAAAGGGAGGTGTCCTAGGCCTCTAGACGATGGGGACCTAAGAATTACTACCGTTTGAATTCTACCGCATTTTTACTATGCGCAGTATTTTTTGGTGGAGATAAGCGGGATCGAACCGCTGACCTCTTGCATGCCATGCAAGCGCTCTCCCAGCTGAGCTATACCCCCATATCGCACCATTTGCTGCGCTTCGAAATCACGGCGATTTCAAAGAAGGCGCAATATTAAAGAGGGGCGCTGGAATTGTCAACGACTTTCTGCTGAATTTCATTCAGCCGCGCGTATTGGATTGACTATCAAACTGTGTCAAATCCACTCTAGGTTGTGGATGCCAACCAATTTCACGGTGATCAGCTACCACGTTGGTAAAAATGCCGCCACGAACATAGAATTTCGCGGTAATGCGCATAAAACGTGGTTGTATGGCTTTCACCAGATCATCCAAAATCTGGTTCGTAACCGCTTCATGGAAGCAGCCTTCATCGCGAAAGCTCCACATATACAGCTTCAGACTTTTTAGTTCCACACATAACTGGTCTGGAATGTAGTCGATATAGATTGTCGCAAAATCAGGTTGCCCGGTCTTGGGGCACAAGCAGGTAAACTCTGGTACTTCCATATGAATATGGAAATCGCGGTTCGGATTCGGGTTTTCAAAGGTCTCCAGCTGTTTGCTGGGTTGTGCAGTGGGCTTGCCGCCCAATAAATGTTCGCTCATTGCAATATTAAAACTGTCATAAAACCGTTATTATAACGCCTAAAATCAAACCTAACCTGATCGTATCTTGCGTTTAACACACATCAAACTTGCCGGGTTCAAATCGTTTGTAGACCCGACTACAATCCATGTGCACGGCCAGCGTGTCGGCGTGGTCGGCCCTAATGGTTGCGGCAAGTCCAACGTCATGGAATCCGTGCGTTGGGTGTTGGGCGAATCCAGCGCCAAGGAAATGCGCGCCGATGCGATGGATGCCGTGATATTCAATGGCTCCGCTAATCGAAAACCTATCTCACGCGCCTCTGTGGAGCTGCTGTTCGACAATAGCCTGGGTGGTGCTGCGGGCGAGTGGGGACAGTATGCTGAAATCAGCGTGAAACGTGTGATTGAGCGCGAAAAAGGTTCCACGTACTACATCAACAATACCTCGGTTCGCCGCCGTGACGTAGCAGATTTGTTCCTGGGTACCGGATTAGGTGGCCGTGCTTACGCGATTATTGGCCAAAATACCATATCACGTATCGTCGAAGCCAAACCGGAAGAGCTGCGCATTTTCCTGGAAGAGGCCGCAGGTATCAGCAAATACAAGGAAAGGCGCCGCGAAACCGAATTGCGGCTGCGTGACACACACGAGAACCTGACGCGTGTTGAAGATATCTGCCGTGAAATGCAAAAGCAGATTAACAAATTGGAAGCCCAAGCCGTAGTGGCCGAGCAATACCATCGACTGCAGGCGGATCTGAAACTGGCGGAAGGTCAATTGTGGCTGCTGAAAAAACGTGATGCCGGGCGAGACTGGGAAAAGGCAAAAGTTCACGTCGAGCGCTTGACCAATGACCTTGAGGCGAAGATCGCTGAATTGCGCGCTGCGGAAAGTACGCTGGAAACTACGCGCCAGAACCATTATGCAGCTAGTGAGGGTATCAACACAGCGCAGGCGGCATATTTCGAGGCAAATGCCGATGTCAGCAATCTGGAAAATCAGGTGCGCCAGAATAGCGAGGCTCGCGAAAGGCTCTCCCAGCAATTGCAGCAGATTCATACAGCCTTGGAGCGCAACCTTACGCAACAGCAAGCATTGCAGCAGCAGCAAATCAGCATGCAAGCAGAGGCTGCCGAAGCCGAGAAGCTCGAAAACGCTGCGAACGATGCGCTTAAAGCTTTGCAAGTTGGCCTGCCAGAAAAGCAAACAGGCCTGAACACGGCGCAACAGCAGCTTGAACAGGCGCAACAACGTTTGAATGAAGCTCGCCAGCAGATCCAACTCACCCAGAACCGTTTACACTACTCCGAGCAAAGCATCAACGAAACCCAGCATCGGATCGCACGTCTGGAAACGGATCTGGCGCATTTGAAGCTGCCAGAGGATACGCAACTCACTGCGCTGGAAGAAAGCATTAACGCTATTCGCGCAGAAATTTCCCAGCAGGAACAGGCCTTGAAGGCTTTGCAATCGGAAGAGGGGCGGCTGCATACGTCTGTACAGGAGTTGCGCCAGCAGCAAAGTGCGGCACAACGCGAAGTGAGTCAGGTGGAGGCTGAGATTGCCGCATTGAGCCGTTTACAGCAATCGCTGAATCAATCCGGCAAATTGGGGAATTGGCTGCAGCAGGCTGGTTTAGGCAACAGCGCCCGATTGTGGCAAAAAATCAGTATCGACCCGGCTTGGGCAACTGCACTGGAAGCGGCGCTGGGTGTGCGATTGAACGCTATCGTAAAACATACCAGCAGCTTTGAGGAGCGCCCACCATCCACGTTAGTACTGGGCTTCGACGCGAACACTAATCAGAACCTGAAGCAGAACCCAGCTTTGACGCCTTTGCTTAGCTTGCTTGAGGTGAAGGATAGCAGTCTGCAAGCTGTGCTGCAGGATTGGCTGGCGCACATGTACATAGCAGACGAAGAGGCTGCCAAGCAAGCCCAGAAGCTGCACCCCGGCGAATGGCTGGTAACGAAGGAAGGGGATATATATACGCATCATAGCGTGTTCTACCACGCTGCACAGGCTGCACAGGGAGGCGACGCAGCCATGCACGGCGTGCTGGCTCGCCAACAACAGCTGGATACCGTACAGCAGCAGCAGCCAAAGATGCAACAAATAGCAGAACAAATCGCCAGCCAATTGAAACAGGTTGAATCCGCGTGGCAAGCGCTGCGACCGCAACAACAACAGACTCAGACTGAAATTGGTCAACTCAACAACAAAGTGCACCGTGCTCAGCTAGAGTTGAATCAGTTAAAGCAGGCTCGCGACAACACGTTGGAACGGCAGCGGCATATGCTGGCCGACCTCGAAGCGCAGCGCCAGAAATTGGCGCAATTGCAGCAGGAAAAAACGGTACAGCAAAACGATTTGCAAACCAACAATGGCAGTTTGAGCAGTTTCGAAGAGGCCAAGAATCATGCGCAAACTGTCAAACAACAAGCAGAGAGCATTTATTTCGCCTTGCGCGACGAGATTCAGCAAGCCGAGAAGAAACAACAGGCATGTTTTTATAATAAAAAGATTATTATCAATAATATTAATGAGTTAGAAAATAAAGTTAAGCTTAATTCTAATGAAAAAGAATCGCTGGTTCTACGTCAGAAAGAGGGAGAGGAAGCGCTGAAAATCTCGGTGATGGATACCTTGAAAGCAAACCTTGCCGATGCGTTGACTAAAAAACAAGCCGCTGAACAGCATTTGGCCAATGCGCGTAACCTGCTGGCCGAACAGGATCAGGCTTTGCAGAATCAAGAGCGTTTGCGCTTGCAGACCGAACACGCTTTGCACCCGATTCGTGATGCCCTAGAGCAAAGCCGCCTGAAAGAACAGGAAACGCGCATTTATTTCGAGCAGTGTCAAACCGCCTTGCTAGAGAACGGGCTGGATGAGCAAGTACTTGGCGAAGGACTGGATGTCGATGCGCGCTCTAGCGATTTGCAACGAAAAACCGCGCAATTAGGCAACCAAATCAATACCTTGGGTCCTGTAAATCTGGCAGCTATTCAAGAGCTGGCTACTGAAAAAGAGCGCAAGGTCTATCTGGATAGCCAGATGCAGGATTTGCTGACTGCCAGCGAAACACTGGAGGAAGCCATCCGCAAAATAGACAAGGAAACGCGAGGCAAGTTACAAGCCACTTTTGAGGAAGCCAACCGAAATTTCAACGAATTGTTCAATGTGCTATTTAACGGCGGCCAGGCAAGGCTCGAATTGCTGGGAGATGAGATATTGGATACCGGCGTTCAGGTGTCGGCCCAGCCGCCAGGCAAGAAGAACACCACGATTCAATTGCTCTCGGGTGGTGAAAAGGCGCTAACGGCAATGGCGCTGGTGTTTGCTTTGTTCCGCCTTAATCCTGCGCCATTCTGCCTGATGGATGAAGTGGATGCGCCATTGGACGACAGTAATACAGAGCGGTTCTGCGGCATGGTCAAAAAGATGGCAGAAAAGACACAGTTTTTATTTGTCAGCCATAACAAGATCACCATGGAGATGGCGCAACAGCTGATAGGGGTCACGATGCAGGAATCCGGGGTTTCTCGCATAGTGGATGTTGATATTGAAACTGCCTTGCAATTGCAAGGATAATCTGTCACGTAAAGCTAAAAACAAAGTAGAATGAAACAATGTCTGAACTGCAAATCGCGTTAATCATTTTAGGTGCCTGTATCATCATCGGCGTGCTGGTATATAACTGGCTGCAGGAGAAAAAACTGCAAAAGGGCATCTCCGAGGAATTCATCGTTCCGCAGAAGGACGTGCTGGTAGAAGACTTTTATATTGATGCCGAGGCTTTCGTCGAAAAAGAATTCGCTGATGTGGCTTCTCGTGCAAAGATCACCGAAAAGCTCAATAGCGAACCTGCACCAGAGCCTAAAGTGGCCGCGACAAACAAACAACCAGCTAATCATAGCCATGATATCAGTCATGAAGTGCCAAGCGCCCAGATGAGAGAAGCAGATACCGGGCCTTCGACCATCCCCCTGAAAGAGCAGGAAACCGAGGACGATATTGCGTTGCGGCTCAAGACGCAACTGCCAAGTGAAGTGCATCCACAAATCGACTTGACTGCATTCTTATACGCCAACCATCCTATCAGCAGCAAAACGTTCTTCGATGTAGCAAAGAATATTTCTGCCGATATGGGAGTGATGATGTTGCTTCATGCCATCGATGAACAACATCATTGGCATATCCTCACCAAAGACACAGCGGACAAAACCTACAGGCAGATGGCTTGCAGCATCCAGCTTGCTGACCGTTCCGGCCCAGTATCTAAACACATCCTCAATAAATTCCAGTTCGCCGTGGAGAACATGGGGCTTGATCTTAACGCGCATGTGGAATGGCAAGGGTCGGGTGACGCCTATCAACGTGCAACCGCTCTAGATGAGTTTTGCTTGGAAGTCGATCAGATTGTCAGCGTTCATCTTTTACAGGGCGAAACCCCGATACATGGCACCAAGTTCAGGGGGCTTGCCGAGGCAAATGGCATGGTATTGCTGGATGACGGCAAGTTTCATTATGTGGCCGAGCATCAATCAGACATTATTTCCTACGTTTTAACCAGCAGCGACAATCAACCATTCACTTCCGAAAGCTTGCGCAATGGTATTGTGAAAGCAGCCACTTTTCAAATCGAAATACCAAAAGTAACCAATAGCGAGCAGGTCTTTAACCAGATGATACTGGTAGCACAAAAAATGGCCAGCAGCTTGAATGCCCGCTTGGTGGATGACCATCAGAAGCCACTTGGCGATATACAGATACAAAAGATTCGTCAGCAGCTGAAAATGATCCACGCCAAGATGGTAACGCGTGGCATCATGCCAGGCAGTCCTGAAAGCTTTCGTTTGTTCAATTAGTTGATCACAAGATGGCGGATTTGGAAGAAGCGCGTCAGCAAATAGCAGAACTGGCCGCCAAGATTGCACAGTACGATTACGAATACTACGTGCTGGATGCCCCCAGTGTTCCGGACAGCACTTACGATACTCTCTATCGCGAATTGCAGACCTTAGAATCAAAATACCCGCAACTGATTACTCCAGATTCCCCCACGCAACGAGTCAGTGGCACACCTGTCGCAGAATTTGGTACCGTGAAACATCGGCAGGCCATGCTTTCGCTCAACAATGCTTTTGGCAATGACGAGTTACTGGCGTTTGACAGGCGTGTGCGAGAAGGCTTGGGATTGAATGAAATTGAGTACGCCGTTGAACCGAAATTTGACGGACTTGCCATCACGCTGACTTATGAAAATGGCCATTTTGTGCAGGGTGCTACGCGAGGGGATGGATATACTGGCGAAAATGTCACCCACAACTTGCGCACGATCCGCGCGATTCCTACCCGATTAGGCATTAACAATCCACCCGGGCTATTGGAAGTGCGTGGTGAGGTGCTGATGCTGAAAGCTGATTTCGCTGCACTAAATCAAAAACAAATGGAGATGAGCAGCAAGCTGTTTGCTAATCCACGCAATGCAGCGGCTGGGAGTTTGCGGCAGCTTGACCCGCAAATCACCGCGACCCGACCATTGCATTTTTTTGCATATGGGCTTGGCGAAACCGATGGCATCCCTGTAATAAGCTCCCATTCGGAGGCAATGAGTTACTTGGCCAGCCTGCGTTTCCCCGTAAGCGATTTGCGCGATGTGGTCCGCGGTGCCGACGGATTGCTCAAATATTTCCAGAAAATCGGCCAATTGCGTAACTCATTGCCATTCGATATTGATGGAGTAGTATACAAGGTCAATGATTTTGAGCTGCAAGCCAGGCTGGGCTTCGTTTCCAGAGCGCCGCGCTGGGCTGTCGCACACAAATATCCGGCGGAGGAATCGACCACGATCGTTGAGGACATCACCGTGCAGGTAGGCCGCACCGGTGCCATTACCCCTGTGGCAAGGCTAAAACCTGTATTTGTAGGTGGCGTTACTGTCACGAATGCCACCTTGCATAATGAGGATGAGATTCGCCGCAAAGATGTGCGGATAGGGGATACAGTGATTGTGAGGCGTGCCGGGGACGTGATTCCCGAGGTGGTTTCTGTTGTCTTGGCACAACGTCCAAACGACGCACGTGAGTTCGCAATGCCCACAATGTGCCCTGAGTGCGATTCCCACATAGAACGTCCGGCAGATGAGGCTGTAGCCCGCTGTACAGGTGGCTTGATTTGCCCTGCTCAACGTAAACATGCCATCACGCATTTCGCCAACCGCCGCGCAATGGATATTGAGGGGCTGGGCGAAAAATTGGTGGACCAATTGGTGGAAGCCAACCTGGTACATGGGCTAGACGACATCTACAAGCTGGATCTGCCAACTCTGGCCGGGTTGGAGCGCATGGCCGAAAAATCCGCGCAGAATGTGCTGGCGGCGCTGCAAAAAAGCAAATCTACCACACTGCCACGCTTTATCTACGGGTTAGGTATCCGCAATGTAGGGGAAGCCACCGCAAAAGACCTGGCAAAGCATTTTGGCAGCTTGCAAGCCTTGATCGATGCAGATTTTGATGCCTTGCTGCAAGTGAATGATGTCGGCCCTGTCGTCGCCGAGTCCATTCAGCAATTTTTCCTGGAGCCCCACAACCGTCAAGTGATCTCCTCTATGCTGGCGCTTGGCGTGCACTGGCAGGAGCAAGAGGGCATGAGCAATACGCAAGGCGCGCTCATGGGTAAAACTTTCGTGTTGACCGGTACTTTGCCCAATTTGACCAGAGATGTGGCGCAAGCCAGAATAGAAGCTGCCGGTGGCAAGGTTAGCGGCAGCGTATCCAAAAAAACGGACTATGTTGTAGCAGGAACAGAAGCTGGCAGCAAGCTAGAAAAGGCGCAGGAGTTAGGGGTTGCCATATTGGATGAAGATGGTTTGCTTTCCATGATTGCTGCTAACGAAACTATCACATCCCCGGTGCAGTCTGATATTGCAGATGTTAACCGTACCACGCAAGCAACGTTATTCGAATAAGCTCAAAGATTGAATCGCAGACCATGAAGTTACAAAACACTTTAATTTTATCATTTATCACGTTGATTTTAATAAGTTACAAGGCTAACGCTGAGGATGTGAGCGCACTAGTTTCCCGCTGTTCCGATGCGATGACTGCCGGTCAAAGCGAGAAGGCGCTAGATGCGGCTGAAGCTGCGCTCAAACAAGACGGATCATATACGGAAGCTTTGCTTTGCAAAGGTAGGGCATTGGCTACACAAGGTAAATATTCAGAAGCCCAGGCTGCGCTAGAACAAGGCGTCAAGACAGCAAAGTCTGGTTATGACAACGGTATAGCCACCTTGCTGTTAGGTAATTTGCATAAAGACAACAAGAATTACATGCAAGCTATCGCCAATTATCAGAAAAGTCTCGAAACTTTCAAGCAACAAAATTATCCACGCTTTATATATATCAGCCATATGCTGCTGGGTGAGACTTACCAACTTAACAATGACTTGAATTCGGCACTCACAACATTTCAGGCCGCCAGTAAAGCTGCCAACAATGACAATGAACGCGCTGACAGCTATGCGAGTTTAGCGGGCGCGCATGCAGCATTGAGCCAATTGGATGGTGCGATCGAATACCAGCTCAAAAGTACGATGATGCAGAAAAAAGCCGGCACGCTAGACCAGTATGCCAATGCAACTTTGCAGTTAGGTCAATACTATCTGCAGGCTAAGGACTATAAAAATGCCGGCGCCACATTCAGCAAACTGCGTGATTTCGCCAAAGCTAACGGGGGTTCATATTACGAGGCGAAAGCTGATTTATCGATGGCGCAAAATGACATTGATGCGAATGATAATGATGCGGCCAAATTGCATTTGGAAGAAGCGCAAGCCATCGCAAAAAAACTGAATGACGCTGAACTGAATGCCGAAATAGCCGCCTTTATGCAGAACATGAAAAAATAGCCTGCACATCATGTAAGGGTTGGCAGCATGATGCGACTAAGGCAATATCCATCAAAAGAGAGTGTGCCATGCTGATCATCAATCCATCAAAGAGCAATCCGGCCGATATTCAACCATCGGAAATCACCCCTCGAGAAGCGTTCGAAGACCGTCGGTCATGGTTGAAGGCAGCAGGGTTTACGCTGCTGTCAGGTGCAGTATTACACAGCAAGTTCGCACAAGCGGCAACGGTTACCGGAGGAGAAACCAAAGGCTCTGGAATACTGGTAGGACGTGCCAATCAAGGCAATGGTTTAACCTATAAACCTGCTGTAGTGTCAGGCGGAAAAATCAACGGTTATGTCAAAACAACCTATGGTGCAGGCGAAAAGCTCACCAAATATGAGGATGTAACGACTTATAACAACTACTACGAGTTTGGTACGGACAAATCCGACCCGGCCCAAAACTCCAGTTTCTTCAAGCCGCGCCCATGGAGCATCAGCATCGATGGTGAAGTAAAGAAACCAAAAACAATCAATATCGACGATCTGATGAGGCTCGCCCCATTGGAAGAGCGTATCTATCGGCATCGTTGTGTGGAAGCCTGGTCTATGGTGGTTCCATGGATAGGTTTGCCATTGTCAGAATTGATCAAGTGGGCAGAGCCGACAGGCAACGCCAAATATATTGAGTTCATCTCCGCTAACGACCCGCAGACCATGCCGGGAGCCAGGGTGCCCATACTGGATTGGCCCTATGTCGAAGGTTTGCGTATGGATGAAGCAATGAATCCGCTCACTTTGCTCGCAGTAGGATTGTATGGCGAAGTGCTGCCGAATCAGAACGGCGCGCCGGTAAGACTGGTGGTGCCATGGAAGTATGGGTTCAAGGGTGCCAAAGCGATTGTCAAGATTCGTTTCCAGGAGAAAATGCCACTCACTACTTGGGCCAAGACCGGCCCGAGCGAATATGGCTTTTATGCCAACGTCAATCCTAATGTGGACCATCCACGCTGGACACAATCTTCCGAGAAACGCATCGGGGCGGGTTTGTTTGCAGGCAGGGTCAAGACGCTCATGTTTAATGGATACTCGGAGCAGGTAGGTCAACTATACGCAGGGATGGACTTGAAGAAGTTTTTTTAAAATGAAAAAACGGATTTTCTATAGCAAGATTGCCATCTGGACATTTGCCTTTTGCCCGATACTGCGTTTGTTATGGTTAGGCTTGCATGATGACTTGGGTGCGAATCCGGTAGAGTTTGTCGAGCGGTCTACAGGAACCTGGGCATTGGTTTTTCTGCTTTTGTCGTTAGTCATGACACCCATTCGCCTGCTGACCGGCCAAGTGTGGCAAATCCAGCTGAGGCGTCTGTTGGGGCTTTGGATGTTTGCATACGCCTGTCTGCACGTCACCACATATGTCTGGCTGGATTATGGATTCTACTGGCCAGACATCGTCAAGGATATCGTTAAACATCCTTATGTGATTGTTGGTTTCGCTGCTTTCATGCTGACCGTTCCATTGGCAGCGACTTCAAACCAGGCCATGATGAAACGCCTGAAATCCAACTGGAAAAGATTACATCAATTGGTATATATCATTGCCTTATTAGCCATTTTGCACTTCTGGTGGCTGGTTAAGAAAGATGTGACCGAACCATTCTATTACGCGATAGTACTGGCTTGCCTATTGTCGGTAAGGTTGTATTTCAAACATTTCAAACGTCACGGTGTAAGCAAAAGCTCCCAAAATCGCCAGTTAGTGTAAGGCTTTCAATCGTTGTTCGACTAATCTTCAAGTCAATCAACAGGGAGAGTTAAGATGTTTTCTATCAAATCAGCCACTACAATTCATGCAATCATTATCGATAAACTGAACACAATGGGCACCTGGTTGCCACAATTAGCATTGCGCCTGATATTGGCCTGGGAGTTCGGAGAATCGGGATTCGAAAAACTGCATGGCACAAACTGGTTCGCTGACCTGAGCTTTCCATTTCCGTTCAACCTGTTGCCGCCGGATATCAGTTGGGGAATAGCCACTTTCTTCGAGATTGCCGGTGCTTTTGCTTTAGCACTAGGCTTTGCGACCCGTTTTTTCAGCCTGAGTCTGATTATCCTGACGATAGTCGCGATCGCTTCTGTGCACTGGCCTGAACATTGGTCTAGCCTGAGTGAATTGATCAAAGGCTATCGCATCGTTGATGAGGATGGCGATGGCTTTGGCAACTACAAATTACCCATATTGTTCATCGTGATGTTGCTGCCGCTATTGTTAGGTGGTGCCGGTAAAATCAGCCTGGATGGTATCCTGAAATGCAAGTAGCAGTGACCGCGCTTGGCTAGGTAAGGGCAAAGCCCTATACTAGCCGGCATGAATGCGACCGTTACCGATGAAGCGCTGATGCTGCAGTATTGCCAAGGCGATACTGCAGCCTTTCGTACCTTATATCAAAAAACACAGTCAGGCGCTGTATCGGTATATTGTATGGCAAGCGCCTCGCCAGGACTGGGCTGATGAAGTCATGCAAGTGATGACACTGCGGAAGATATTCGTAACCTGGGCAGCATGACAGCAGCAGATTTTGGTGTGGATTTTTCTTCTATCAAAAAACCCGACCCTAATGAAACAGACGAAGCTGTGTTAAAAGCATACGCAGATGAACTATGCCGAAAAGTCGGCATGAATATTTGAAATAAATCCAATTAGCTCTTGTCATATTATTGAAATAAAAGCACCATATGATGCAATATCTTTGTCATTTTGGTGTTAAGTGATGAGTGCACGCATACTTGTCGTTGAAGATGAACCAGCCATTCAAGAGTTGTTAACATTTAATTTATCCCAGGCTGGTTATCAGCCATTGCGCGCCCTGAGCGTTGAGCAGGCCGATACTATATTGAGCACGCATATGCCAGACTTGATACTGCTGGATTGGATGTTGCCTGGCCAAAGTGGGATCGATTATGCCAAGCAGCTTAAATCTCGCGCTTCTACAAAAGATATCCCCATTATTATGCTGACGGCCAGAAGTGAGGAAATGGATAAGCTTCGCGGCCTTGAAGTAGGGGCGGATGATTACATTACTAAACCATTTAGTCCGCGGGAATTGAATGCCAGAATCAAGGCAGTATTACGTCGCAGCTCGCCTCAATCTGTACATGAGCCATTGGAAATTGCTGAATTGTCATTAGATCCGAGAACACACCGAGTCAGTGGAAAAGGTATCCCCATCACACTTGGCCCGATGGAATACAAGTTATTGTTTTTTTTCATGTCCAATCCTGAGCGGGTCTATACGCGTGAACAGTTGTTGAACAGTGTTTGGGGGAGTGGGGTTTACGTAGAAGATCGTACGGTTGACGTACAAATCCGACGCTTACGTAACGCGCTACAGGTATCCGGACACGATGCGATGGTACAAACCGTACGAGGTACGGGCTATCGCTTTTCTACTTTAGTATAAACTGTGCATGGATAAAGTAGCTGTCACAGTCTTTTATGTGTTTGCGTTGCTTTGTCTTGCCATTGCGGCTAATCAAGGCATATTGGCGGCCTTAAGCCTTTGGGGAGTAGGGGTAACTGCTTATCTTTACCTGCATTTAATACGCCAACACCAACTGTTGGATTGGTTAAAAGCACCGCAAAACAAGACTCTTCCAGACGCCAGTGGGCACTGGGCATCAATCTTTGATGAACTAAATGGCTTTATTCAACGTTACCAATCACAGACGTCTGAGCTTAGCGACAGCATGTCCCGGTTTAAGAATGCCGTCAGTGTGCTGCCAGATGGGGTCGTCATATTCAATCAATACCAACAAGTGGAATGGTGTAATCCCGCGGCAGAAACGCATCTAGGTCTGAATTTGTGGCGAGATCAAGACCAAAAGCTGAATGCAGGCGTACATCATGCTGAAGCCGTTAAATATCTGGAAGCTGAACGATATGATGCGCCTCTTAAAATAAAATCCAAATCGAATCCTAATGTTGATTTGGAATTGAAAGTCTATACTTTTGGCGCACAACAAAAAATCATGCTGAGTCAGGACATCAGCCAAATCCAGAAACTAGATGCGATGCGTCGTGATTTTATTGCAAACGTATCTCATGAGTTGCGTACGCCATTAACTGTAGTTGGTGGATTTCTGGAAACGCTGCAAGATATTCCGAATGCGGTATCGTCTCAATATCTGCATCATATCGCGCTCATGGAGCAGCAAACACAGCGTATGCGTCATCTTGTGGATGATCTGCTAACCCTATCACGCATCGAAAGTGACTCTAATGTACCCGAAAATAACGAAATTAACATGCAAGGGCTCTTAGAGCGTGTTTTGAGCAATGCCAAAGGGCTCAGCCTTGGCAAGCATAAAATAACGCATGATTTCGCACCGAATTTATGCCTTATTGGTGCAGAAGATGAAATTTACAGTGCATGCAGCAATCTACTTAACAATGCTATCCGTTACACACCTGAAAAAGGTCATATTCATGTCATGTGGAAAGCTACCGATGCGGGTGCCACATATAGCGTCATGGATACTGGAATTGGCATCCCTAAAGAACACATTGGTAGGCTCACCGAACGTTTTTACCGTGTAGACAAAAGCAGAAGCCGGGACACTGGCGGGACTGGACTTGGCCTGTCGATTGTCAAACACATCTTAATGCGTCATCAGGCGCAGCTAAAGGTAGATAGTGTTGAACATGAGGGCAGTACATTTAGCATCTTGTTTCCTAAAGCACGAATTAAAAACAGATAACCATTGTGTATATTCAATTTAACATAATATACAAAATATATCTTACTCCGTAGTAGGGGAGATCATATCCACCGTCTTCTAGACCTTGGGAGGGGTATGATTAAGTTTACGGTAGTAAGCACCAAAGGTGGTGTGGGCAAAACTACATTAGCGGCCAATCTAGGCGCGTTAATGGCAGACATGGGGTTGAGAGTCTTGTTGATAGACGCAGACATTCAACCCTCTCTTTCAAAATATTTTCCAATTCGTGAAGAAGCGCCTTTCGGTCTGACTAAGGTTGTTACATCTGGTTATGTAACCCCTGACTGTATCTCACAGACCAATATTGATGGTTTAGATATCATTCGCTCTGACGATTCTGAGAAATCACTACAGCAATGGCTGATGTTCAGAATCGATAGGGGAGATAGGCTTGCGAATGCACTCCAGTCCCCTTGTGTATCTGAGGATTACTACGATTGCATTATCATCGATACCCAAGGATCCCCAAACTGCCCAATACGTGATGCTTCTGCATTAGCGGCAGATCAAATAATTATTCCAATCAACCCAAGCATCATGTCATCGAGAGAGTTTTACGATGGCACGATGGATATGTTTTCTCGCCTTGAACCAAACTCTCGATACCGACTAGGGCCGATTAAGACGATTATTTATCGTAAAAATCGGACGAAAGACGCAAAAGCTATTGAAGGTACGTTCAGACAAGACCTTTCACCTCAAAACCTAACCGACTCAATCAAGCAAGACTTCATCAAGATGGGGGGCCGGGTCACCGTCTTAAACACCACAATTCCAGATGCAAAAGCCTATACAGAGTCAGTGACACTTGGAATACCTGCCCATCGCCATGAAATCAAACGCGATGGCTCGATGCCATCAGCGTTTGAAAGCATGCATGCGTTACTCTGGGAATTGGTACCAAACCTTGAAGGTATGTATGCCGATATCAATCACTCACAAAAAGAAAACGGTGGTGAATGATGTCAAAAGAAAAAAAACCTTTACTCGGAATACCTCCACATATCCGAGTGACAAACATTGTTAAATCAAGTACTCAAACAAACTCACAAAGCGAACTCGCTGGGTTGACCGCGAGAGAGCGTATGCAACGCCAATCGCAAGATCTGGTGCGGCAGCAACTGCATAAACCTTCACCCAAGGCGTTAGGCGGTCAGATTACAGATCCGTTTATGGAGGTTGACGATTCCTGGGCGGTCATGCCCGTGATGAGTATCCAGTTTTACGAAAACAATCCTCGTATTGCTACCAACGAAGTGTTTGAGGAGCTCAAAGATAGCATTCGTATCAATGGCATTCTTCAGCCATTAACTGTGACTAAACGTCCAGGAGAGTCGAACTACATCCTTTATGCCGGTGGCAATACCCGTTTACGCGCTATTCGCGACCTCTGGGAGGAAACGCAAGACCAGAAATACTATGAGACTCGCGTGATCATTAAAAAATGGCGTGGTGAGGCCTCAGTGCTGCTAGCGCACATGGCCGAAAACACGCAACGTAATGACATGACATTTTGGGATAAAGCGAATGGCATCCTCAAAATTAAAGAGCAATTGGAATCGGATTTAGGAAAATCACTATCACATCGAGAACTAGAGAGTGAACTGAAAAAGGCTGGTATCGGAATTAACCTTCAATCGATTAGCTCTTATAAATTTGCTAAAGAGCGTTTAAGTGATTTAGGAAAATGGCTCTCACAAAACTCTCTTCGGGATATACAACCATATCTAAATTTACTGTCAAGATTATGCAAAGTATGGAGTGACCTGGACGAAGATACTTTCTACGATAGCCTTGTAAAACAGGTTGGTGTGGAGTATTCGGAATTTTTGAATAATCCTCTTTCAGGCGATGGACATGAAGAAAAAAGACTGTTTTCTCAAACAGAGTTAATCAAACGTTTAAATTCCAGTGTTGCGAAAGAGCTCAATATCAATCTTGAACAGCTACGCAAAATGCTTTCGGCACTTGAGCGTTTCAAAGATAAGGACTTTGGCAAGGAGGAATTAAGCCAGCTCATAAAGCCTAGCCAGGATCAAGAAAACCTTACAAATAAACTGAATGCTGCAGACAGCTTAGCAAGCAGACAGATAAAAACAGAAAGTGTATCCACTAATCAAAATTCCAAAGATACTGAATTGAGTACTAATGCTCATAGAGTATTTATGGGCCATGAAACAGGAGATATAGAGTTAAGTGGAGAAGCAATCATCGAGTCTATTCAACAAGATGATTACATAAAACAAACAAGCGATACGATTAATAACAAAATTAACCGGCTGATCTCTATTGCAGGTATCGCCAATTGCGTTAAAGAGGCTCCTGGCATGCCATTGGGATTCTATTTGGGTTTTCCTAACGATGGTCCTCTTGATCTCAAAGACAATGCGAGGAATCGACAGGCAGCTTGGTGGGTCGTATCGATGGCCACAGGTCAATTTAATCAGCAATTGTGCAAAAAACATCTACCACCAGATGATCCGTGGCGATCCTTAGTGTTAGAAGAAATCACGGAAGAAACTCAAACGCTCGGAGAGCTTGAGTTATCGATAGAAAACAATATCGGTAGTGAAGGTGAATTCTTTTCTATCACATGGTTACTCGACAGTACAAATGAAGTCTCCAGTCTGTGTTTAGAAATCATGCTCATGTTGAAGTCCAATGTTATGGGGGGCTCATCATGGAAATGAAAGTAAAAATCACTAACCCAATCATAAAAGGGGCAATCCTCTTACACCTCCTTGAAAAGTTTGATCATGGTGAGGTAGAGACCTTAATTGAAAGTGGTGTCAGTCCAGAATCTCTAGACAACTTAAGGGGGCAGCTAGGAGTAGATATTGTTCGCTTAATGCATCTAGATATCCTTGAGATTCACTTTAACATTAATGACAAACACATTAATGATGGTTTAAAGACACTCAATCATCAGAAGGCTGAATTCGAAGATCTTGCCTATTTCATTGAAAACGGTGCAAGTCAACGCATGCTCGATTCTTTCTTCAGAATGGAACCTGAGATCATACGAAGCTACAGGCGTTTCTTAGATCGTGATACTAAGCCTGGTCGGACTTCCATGCCATCCGTGAAAGTTCGTGAGGAAATTCAAAAGTCATGGCATTCAATAGCCAACAATGACGCGAACTTAATAATCAACACAAGGGCAAAACTGAAAATCCTTCATCAGCAATTTAGTGAATATTCTTTAGACACTCTTTACGCCGCTGCTACAGAGTTTGGTGTGAACGTTCCTTAAGGAGAACATCATGAGTAAACATCAATTAAGCAGTCACAAAAGTCATAAAAAAAGTGCTGACATGACTGAACAAGATTACGATCAATCCGAATTAGATTCAGCCGTTCAGCAATTTATTACTCCTCACATGTTATTGGACATGTTTGATGAACCAATAGTCTTCCATCGCGCCTACGTAGGCATCACTGGGAGCGCCGTAGCCGCGTTATTTCTTTCTTATGCAACATACTCCACTGAAAAACTAGATCAAGCCGCCGAAGGCTGGTTTAGTAAGACCTGTGAGGAATGGCATAAAGAAACCGGATTAACGATGTTCGAGCAACGAACGGCCAGAAAAATCCTTCGAGATAAAGGCATCTTGATTGAGCGTAGAGTTGGTATGCCAAGCGCATTATGGTTCAAGATTCGGAAGGATGTTTTACTAGATGAGTTGTCAGCGCAGGCTGAATCGAGATGGGAAGCTTAGGGGCTAGTTGTTATGCTGAAGCAACGAAAACATAACAACCTACCTAATCTTGAGATGACGAGGGCGGCCACTGACTTATTAAATGCCCTCGGTAAATATTATGTGGCCTATTACAGAATTCTGGCAGATTTAACAGGATCGCCGAAAGCTGCTTTATTTCTTGGCCATGCAATGGTGATGACACGAGTGGTTATGGAAAAACAGTCTCACCGCAAAGGTGGAAGTGAGGGCTGGTTTTATAAAACAGCAAGCGACTGGACAAA
This sequence comes from Pseudomonadota bacterium, assembly GCA_029781535.1. Classification (GTDB taxonomy): domain Bacteria; phylum Pseudomonadota; class Gammaproteobacteria; order Burkholderiales; family Methylophilaceae; genus Methylophilus. The sequence goes on along the minus strand of JAKOWL010000242.1, from coordinate 1,558 downwards.
AATCACTGGCTTAACCGTTAGAGAGATTGAATCTGCTAGATCTATTCTAGTCACCGAAGGTATTTTGAATGAGCGTAGGCAAGGAATGCCAGCCAAGCTTTGGTTTAGGGTAGACCTTGACAGGCTTGCTTATCGATTGTGTGAGTTTACGAATACCGAATATAGAACATGGTCATGGGAAGATAGAGTTCTCAAGGCGCTATTAGGTAAACCTATCCTATTCTACGTTCCTTTCGCTTGGATTGCGGATAGCGCACTTGCAGGCCTCTACATGTCCACGTTATTCGCAAGATTACTAAGAGCAATTAGTCAGAACAATATTGATGATGATGGATGGTTCAGCAGTACCGTTCATCAGTCAACAGAACAGCTTAATTTTGGCCGTCACGCTTTGATGAATGCAAGAGAGAAATTAATTAAAGCCAATATCATTGAAGAAGTAAGAGAGAAAAGAGCGAAATCCAGACTGCTAACACGCGTTAATTTAACTGATTTACCTCAGCTAATCGCCTTGGAAGCCAGTAAATACAACAGTATGTCGAAAAACGACAATCAAGAATGTCGAAAAACGACAATCTACAGTTCACCAAAACGCGAAACAACAGTTCACCAAAACGCGAAACAACAGTTCACGGAACCGCAAAACAATAGTTCACCAAAACGCGAATCAAGTTTTGCGGTTTCCAGCACTCTCATTACGCGCACGGAAGATTTATTAAATACTCCATACCAACACCAACATAGTGAAACTAGCAATCACGATTACGACACTGTGAATTTGAACGCATTGGAGGTGGAGGTGGATTTTAGAAATTTAATCTACCCAGATAATCTCCTCCCTGCAGAACGTACTGAAGTCATCAAACTCATTTCGATGAAGCAGTTTAGGAATTGTAGACATCAATTGGTATTGGATGAATGGTATGGACAGCTCATGAAGGGCAATGTCAAATTTAACCAGATCGGATATCTGAGAGTGTTAATGAAAAAAGAGTGTGATGGAACTCTCTTAGTTGAGTTAGGGCATCAGGTACAGGCTAAACGTTTACAACGTCAACAACAGTTAGCTGAACGCTCAAAGCCGAAACCACAATCAAATACTTCGAACCCTGAAACGAAGGCATTACAGCATCAGAAGTTCCTCGAACTAAGAGAAAAACTAGGCTGGAAATAACCATGAACCCATCAGAAAAAAGAACCAGACTGCTAGCAGATGCTGAAGCTCATCAGAGAGCAGCTTATTACTTGATTGATCATGTGGCGCGTAGTGATGATAAGTATTTAGCAGAGGCCGCAATGAAGTTGGCAAAAGCATTACAGAAACGCGCCTTGGAAATTAAACAGAAGGAAGACCAGCTTTGAAAGTGTTTCAGGGTGAAACAGTAGAAAAAGTGATTGAGGGTCAATCAGTAGAAAAAGTGATTGAGGGTCAATCAGTAGAAAAAGTGATTGAGGGTCAATCAGTAGAAAAAGTGATTGAGGGTCAATCAGTAGAAAAAGTGATTGAGGGTCAATCAGTAGAAAAAGTGATTGAGGGTCAATCAGTAGAAAAAGTGAT
>JAKOWL010000232.1 GCA_029781535.1 Pseudomonadota bacterium | reverse complement strand
CTTGACCACTTAGAAGGTATGTTCGCTTTTGCTCTATATGACCAGCGCCATAATCGACTACTTTTGGCTCGCGACCGACTGGGTATTAAGCCGCTTTTTATCGCGCGAAAGACGGAAGGCATATATTTTGGCTCCGAACTGAAGGTTTTGTTTGCGCTACAGAAACAACACCGTCCATCGGTAGACCCGGTAGGCTTGGCGCAGTATCTGCAAAGTGGATTTGCCACGACCGACGCCACACTTTGTCAAGATATCGAACGCCTGCTGCCGGGTGAAGCGATGTTGATTGAGTCCAGTGGCCACTGTCGCTTTTGGCGTTATTGGGCGCCGCAATGGATTGAACCTCAAGCAAATGGCTTTGAAGACGCTGCGGAGCGATTCGAAGCGTTGATAACTGATGTCATCCGCAAGCATCTGCGATCTGATGTGCCATTTGGTTTGTTTCTTTCCGGCGGCATCGATTCCGCGACGTTACTGGCGCTAACCAAGGCAGCCGGTACCCAACCCCAGCGGACTTATTCGATCGGATTTCCAGGCAGTGATGTGTTCAATGAATTGAGTGATGCCCAACGCATTGCCCAACACTTCGAAATTGAGCATGTAAAAATCGAACTCGATGAACAAGCCGTATTTGAACGAATGCCGCATATGGTCTGGGCGGCAGATGAACTCATCGATGATTATGCGGGTCTAGCCTTGTCTTACTTGGCAGAACGGGCGGCAATGGATGTTAAGATGGTATTTTGTGGAGACGGCGGCGATGAAGGATTTGCCGGCTATAGTCGCTACTGGAAAATTTATCTGCAACGCTTTCTGAAGAATTTACGCTGGCCGGGTTCAGGCGGCTTTCGTACGAAACCCGGATTTACGCCGATGGAGGCGAAAACGCTGTTCAATAGTACGTTGCTACAAGCCAACGCAGCCTGGCGACAGCCCTTTATCAGCTCATGGCAAGCTGCGCCAAAGACCTGGAGTGATTTGCAGCGGATGCAAGCTGTCGATATCGACACAGTTTTACCAGATCGTTATCTGGTCAAAACCGATCGAATGACGATGGCTTGGGGATTGGAAGCTCGGGTTCCTTTTCTGGATCACCGCA
>JAKOWL010000223.1 GCA_029781535.1 Pseudomonadota bacterium | reverse complement strand
CTTGCGATAGAGAGTTTGCGGGGTAAGCTTGAATTGCTGAATCTTTTCAGCTAATTGGTCTGGAGTGTAGCTGAAATCAACTTCATGCTCGGGCGACAGCCATGTGCTTAGATATTTCAGCATCAGTGAGAATTGCTAAATATAGAAATCTTGTGGATTCAAGCCGTAGCTGTCAGGTGGAATGCCTTTTACAATCTTGTAAGGTTCACCTGAAGGGGTGCCGGGCTGTAACAGCAAATTAAGGATCACTGGGGCCTGGTAACGCTTCTTATCCGGGCCAAGCAACACCATCAGCCTCGGTAACAGTCGACGTACCTGATTCTGCTGTATTACCAAAGCAACTTCGCCAGTATTCAGTTCTACCAAAGAGCTTACCGGATAAATGCCCATGAACTGGACTAATTGGTCAATCAATTCCTTGCGAAACAGATTGCCACCAAGTGCATAGATCTCATCAAGCGCCTTTTGGTGATAAACGGCCTTGGCGTAACTTTTATTGCTTGTGATCGAGCAGTAGACGTCGATTAATCCTGCTATTTGCGCGGACAGGGCAATCTCTAATTCTCCTAGTCCTTTTGGGTAGCCGCTGCCGTCAGCTCGTTCATGATGTTGTGCAACGATTTGTATCGTTGTCATTGGAATATCGGCTGTTTTCTCAAGTATTTTGATACTTTCGTCCACATGCTTCTTGGCATATTCATATTCCTCTCGTGTCAATTTGCCTTCTTTCAGCAATACATCCGGAGAGATTTTGATTTTGCCAACGTCTTGCAGAAGTCCTGCCAAGCCTAATTCTTTCACTTGTGCTTTGGATAGCGCCAGGAAGTTGCCGAAAGCCATCATGGTGATGGAGACATTCAGTGCGTGATTATAGGCGTGATCGTCGGTCTGTTTGAGTTTGGATAACCATAACAGCGCGTCAGGCGACCGTCCGATACTGTCCACCATATTATCCAGGATGTCGCTGACAGCGCTAAGATCGAGTTCGCGTTCCTGCGCGACGGCCTCAAAAATGTTGCGAGTGGCAATCTGGGATTGTTCATACACAGGGTAGATTTGAGCGATCTCTTGTTCTACCGGATACTCTTCCTCAAATACATTGATGTTAAAGCTGTTATCAATTCCTGAAGATGATTTGTTGTTTTCGGATTTTGGGGCGTCTTCAACCTTGTTTTTTACTTTCTCGCGCCGGAACAGGCCGCCAAAGAAACCACCAACATCTTCTACCAGCTGCTTGGCAATCGATCCAGATTCCGCGGGTTGTGGGTTTTTTTGTGAAGGGATATTGACTGTGTTGCTGGCAGCATGACGCACGTTGAACATAACGCCTTCGAGCGGACTTTGTGGCGGTGTCATGTGACCACGCTTGTCTGGCTGGCCTTTCAGGTCTTTAAGAATGTCCAGGAAAGAGACTTTCTGATTGCCTGTGCCGGATGTTTTCCTGATCGGATTTGTCGTATTTGTTGCGGATGTCGAACTGGTGATGGTTGGCACATTCGCACGAACGGTAGCAGTATCACGTCTGATAGCGACATCCAGTTTAGTTCCGGCAGCAAAATGACTGCCAATTGATTTGGTTCTGTCCACATAAACGAACTGGCAAAGAGACCGGAGTTTGCGAAGGTCCTCCTCATCGTCTAAGACAAAGCCTTGCAGCATGAAAGGAGTGCCTTCCCAAGGCCGGTCCAAATCACTTACATACATACCCAATTCAAGCTGGCCTACGGCTACTTTTTCGTTCTTGATATCCATCTAAGCGTTGTATTTGATGAGTGTTGTAATGTGTGCCAGAGCACTTTCTGCTAGTGATGATAGATGATAACCGCCCTCAAGAGAAGATATAACCCCTTTGGATTGATATTTTTTTGACCAAGCGCAAATGGTCTCGGTCATCCAGCGGTAATCATCTGTGTTAAGCATCAGGTTTGCAAGCGGGTCTTGTGCATGCGCATCGAACCCGGCCGAGATAAATATGAGTTCTGGTTTAAACGCGGCAATCGCGGGTTCGAATTCCTGCTCGAAAGCTTTTCTCATTGCTGTGCCATCACTTTTTGCCGGCAATGGAACGTTGATCATGCGGTCAGTGCGGCTGTCCGCCCCGCTGTATGGATAAAATGGATGCTGAAACGTAGAGCACAGCATCACATGCTGATTGTCTTTAAATATATCTTCGGTGCCATTCCCATGGTGTACATCAAAATCGATGATGGCGATACGCTCAAGCTTGTATTCGGCCATGGCGTGCGCCACCCCCACGGCTACATGGTTGAATATGCAAAAGCCGGCACTGCTGGCTTTGCCGGCATGATGTCCGGGTGGCCTGATACAGCAAAAGGCACTGGTTGCTTTCCCTTGCATGATGAGATCAGTCGCCAGAATT
>JAKOWL010000200.1 GCA_029781535.1 Pseudomonadota bacterium | reverse complement strand
GTTGGCTATGCGCAGCTTGTGCGGCTTGTCGCCTACCTAGCGAATAAGTACAACATACCGGTTGACGGTCAGCATATCGCCTTTCACGATACGATTTCAGTCTTGCCGGATCAGGAAAATGGCTGCGCCTGTCTTGAGAATTTTTGTCTAGTCTGCGACGTTGACGCCTACTGTGAGAAGTGCATCAATCCTGCCGATGCCACCTATGTCTTGTTTGACGAAATCAAGTACTTGTATGGCGAAAATGCGGCTGGGTGCAAAGTCAAGGTTGATCTGCCAACACTCAAGGCATTGCTAGCGGGGGTGTGACATGGCATGTAATACCTGTGGACATGAAGAGAAGTGCAAAAAAGAGCTTCGCCAAAACGAACTTGGGCAAGTTGTATGGGTGGAAGGAATCGACGGCAACGGCTGTAAGCGCTACGAGGACTTCAGAACACTCTTACTCCGTTTTCAGTTCGGCGGAGGCGGGGGGCTGGGTGGTCAAACAATTGAGGACGTTCTTAACACGCCTGGGATACCTCAATTTTCGCTGCAAGGTGTGTACATTGGTAATTGGTATCCGAGGTAAAAATGGCCTTTCTAATCACAGAAAACGATATTGGTAGCGGCTTGAAGATTGACGGTACGGCTGGCGTAGCTGGTACGCTACTCAAGGCAGATATTGGGGCTGGGCTTGTCTTTAATGGCAACCTGATCGAACTTGCCGCTTTGCCGGTTACGCTCGCCAATCCAACCGATGCCAACTTGCAGGCTGATGTAAACGGCAATATGTCAAACGTGCTCGACTTGACACCAGCCGTTAAGTTTGCCGAAACCAAGACAACGATCACCTACGCGCCGGCAACAAAAACACTGACCTACACCGGAGAAGATGGCGTACCGGTTAACATTGACCTGTCGGCGCTGGCAATGGACATCTTTGTCAATGGCGGCACCTACAACGCCGCCACAATGGTCTTAACGCTGACCGATAATGACGGCACCACGCCGGACATCATGATCGACTTGTCAGAACTCAAGAAGATCACCACGGCAGCAAGCGACACTATTGCCTTTAGTGGTGATGGATCGGACGCTAACCCATTGACGGCTGATCTGGTTGTCGATCCGCTCGCCGGGAACTTGCTCAAGACTTCAGCGGCGGGCGCAAAGGTTGATCCGGCTGACGTAATCGCTCTTGCGACCTATGACGCTCAGAGCCTTCAGGGTGTACATTTATTCTACGCGTTCCCATAAGGGGGAATTATGGCCTTTTTGGTAACTGAAAATGACATTGGGTTAGGACTTAAAGTTACCAACACGCCTGGGGCAGCAGGCAGTGTTGTAGACTTTGCCGCGTCTGAGTTGCCGGCAGAGCTAACACCAAACGTCAATTTTTACGTTGCAAGTACAGCGGCTAACCCTGATGGGGCGCGAGTATTTGCAACAAAACGTGTCGTTAACCCTGGGGCTACTCTGCCCATTGCTGACGTTGCAGACGCTGGGGCGCAATCGCTTTTGTTTTCTGGAAAATTCGATTTTGCAGAGACAAACGATATTATCGTGGCGATTGGGGCAGACGGTGCAGTAAGGGCAAAAAGGCGCAGGCTTGGCCTGCGTGTGCATCGTTTTTCGCTGGTTGGTGTGGCGACGAATGTTGCATCGAATGCTATCTCTGCGGTTGAGCTAGGGAACACAATCGATCTGAACGAAGGGGCATTTACCTATACCGCAAGCACTACACAGATTGTATGTGTAGTGCCAGGAAGATACTCCATTTCGATGAATGGCGTAGCTGCGACTGGTGGAGTGCCACCCGGAACAATAGACGTTCAGCCATTGGCGGCGAGTTACCAGCCTGAAATTCGACACCACATTTATGTTAATGGGGCACTGCTTTCTTACGTTAGCGTAATTGTTCCGGCAGGATTGTATGGGGCAACACGGAATGTCGCTCATGCGTCGGTTGTGGGTGTAGCCGATCTGAACGCGGGCGATATTATAGAGGGACAGATCAGGAACCTAACTACGGTCGCTCTTGTCGGGTACTTTAGCAACGTTTTTATCGAACGCTTATGAGATTTCTTTTTGTCTTCGCTGCAATTGTTTTGCTTTCTGTTGTCCATCCTAACGCGGTGGAATCATCAACGATTCCACCAGCGGTAAGGGTACTTTTCATTGGTGATAGCCTAACAACCGGAGCCTATGCGTCTCACGAACAGGCGACATTCGTAAGTATTGTTGGGGAAAGCACCGGATATCAGATAGCCAGGCGGCACGTTGCCACTATTCAAGATGCAGAAAATGAATGGGAAAAGATTAAGGGGTGGCATCCAGATATTGTGATTTTAGAGATCGGGCTTAATGATGTTAGTCGATCTTTGGTAGGTGATGATGAATGGGAAGATCGATACTATTCGCTTATCTCAAGTATTCAGGGTGACGCCACTATTTACCCTTGCACGATGTTTTGGGCTGGCATAGACAAGAGTCACCCGAACTACGCCCGTTACCTTAGTTACAATTCAATGATCCGTTCTGCATCCATTCGGGCAAAAGTGAAACTTATTGATCTGTGGAATGTAACCTATGGTTGTCTTGAATGTGTGAGCTCACCTAGCGATATAAGTTATTTTTCTCCCGACTACAAAGGAGATGGGTTTCACCCAAACGATTACGGACATAATGTTATCGCTAGTGAGATTGTAAAAACGCTTAAGTTTACTTACTACGCTCCAATAATGATGAGTGGGGGTTAACATGACTTGTTGCACTTGCCAAACCGTTCCAGCTTGCAAAAACATTGAGGCTGCGGACTTGGCCGATCTGAAATACGTCGCGGGTCTCGACGCTAACGGATGCCCAAAGTATGAGGATGTCACCGTGCTTGTACCGGCTGGACACCCTGCCGCGTCTGTGACCAACAATAACGCGCCGTTCGCCTGGAACGCTGCAACCCAAGCGCTGAACATCCCGAAAGAGCCAACATTGGTACAGCTAGCCAATGGCTCTTTCTTGTTCACCCCTGGCGACGGTAGCGCGCCAACCGTGATCCCGGCTGACTGTTGCCCAACGCTAACCCAGCAGAATGACGGGAGCTATGTCTTTCATACTGGCTTGGGTAATGACGTGATCATCCCGGCTATCGCGCTAACCAACAATGATGCGCCTTTCGCCTGGGATTCGATCACGCGCGTGGGCAATATCCCCAAAGGCGGCACGCTTACGCTCAACGCCGATGGTACGCTTACCTTCGATCCTGGCAATGGCGGCGCTAACGTGACGATCCCGGCAATCACATTCACAAATAACGATGCGCCATTTGCCTGGAATCCGGTAACGCGCGTCGGTAACATTCCGCAACCTGACAAGCTATCGGCCAACGCAGATGGTAGCTTTACCATGAATCACGGGGACGGATCGGCATCCGTGAGCATCCCGGTTATTGCCATTACCAACAATGACGGGCCTTTCGCCTGGAATCCGGTAACACGCGTCGGCAATGTGCCTAAGGCTACCAAGCTTGCCTTGAACCTTGATGGGTCGATTGGCGTCGATCATGGTGATGGAAGCGCCGACATTGTGATCCCGGCAATTACCTTGACCAATAACGCCGCTCCCTTTTCGTGGAACCCTGCCACGCGTACCGGCAACATCCCGCAAGGGGCAAAACTTGTGGCCAATGCTGACGGCAGCTATACCTTTACCCCTGGGGATGGAAGCGCTACAGTGACGATTCCGAAGGATTGCTGCCCGACGCTTACCAATGTGGGCAACGCTTATCAGTTTACGAATGGTAACGGAACCGTGCTTAATTTCACCTTGCATGATCCGGCCACGCTGACCAATAACGCTGCCCCCTTCGCCTGGAATCAAGCAACGCAAACGGGCAATATTCCACGTGTGCCAAGCCTCACACTTCAAGCGGACGGGTCATACATCTTTACTCCCGGCGACGGTGGTGCAACGACGACAATCGCTGCACCAGCAGCAGCAGCCGATCTGCACATTACGAACATGACATTAGCCGGGAGTCTGTTAACGCTTACGCGTAGTGATGGCATGAGTTGGACGGTAACACTTCCTAGCACTGCCGCAGCGGGCACCGATACAAAGGTGGTTGGCGTCAGTTACACGCCGGTCAACAGTACCATCACAGTAACTAACAGTGATGGAAGTACAGCGAGCACAACCATCGATGTGTGCGCTACCCTTCAGGAACTCAATACCGGGATTCAGGGTGTACCCGCTGCACACAAGTTTTTGGGCGATGATTGCGAATGGCATCTTTTGCCCCCAACCGCTATCAACCAACTAACACCACTCGCTGTGGGCGCGGTTGGGGTTGGCGGAACAACGCAAGTCCTGGGCAAGGACGGGCTTTGGCACACGCTGCCGACCTACACAGAGACGCCGCTTACCGTAGCGGATACGGCAACCGTGGACATGACATCGACAGGAACGAATGGCCATGACATCAAGGCCGACGTGAAGATCAGCGCGGCTGACTGTAACGCCATCGTCGCGAACCCTGACGGGCTCTGGTCGCAGTATCGCCCGCCAATGTTTAGCGCTAGTACGCCAATCTCTAACCTTCAGGTTATCCCTGATGCAGTACTCAGCAGCTATGCGCTCAATACTGACGTGGCAGTAGGCCAAGCGACCTATGATTACACCAATAAGGAGTGCGTTCCTATGCGCGTCCTGGTCTTTGCGAATCCTCCAAACGTTACGTTTCAGGTTAACACGGATCAGAATAAATGGTTTATCGGTTTTGGAACACCCACGTCACCCTTTACATGGTCTGAGCATGTTGGTATCCCAGCCGGGTCCCCGCCTATTTCGATTGGAACCGGGCGCGGCCTAATCGTGCTCGGCCAGGCAACGGTTGATCCTGGCGATACATTTAGCGTAGGTGCCCAGGTTACGGTACGCATTGAGTCATACAAGTCTAACGCCGATAATGCCATCGCGGTTGGCGCTACGCGCTTCTACGTGTGGGCTTGGCCGATGGTGTAATCAATGGCAAAAGTACGCAACGAACTGGAAGATGAACACAGGGCTGCGCATGATCGCTTCATGCGCAGCCTTGATGAAATAAAAGCACGTGAGGCAGAAATCATCTCGCGGCGCAATGCCAACGCAAAACGCCGCGAGATGATCCTGGCCAAGTTGGGCATTACTGAAGAAGAATTAAGGATTTTGCTGGATGCGTAAAACGACAATCGCAGTACTCATTACATTTATTATCATTATGCTCTTATTCGCCTTTGCCAATGCCCAAGACGCACGCAGGGGGGCTGAAGTTTTCGTGCAGGGTATGGCCATCGATTACGTATGGCCATACGTGGCGACGACGAACGGAAAGATTTTCAACTTGAATAACGACACTGTAGCGCTAGACATGCGCGACAGGCTTTACTATCCAGAAGGGCCAGGACTTACCGCAATGTCAACGCGTAGCGGAAACATCTACACCTATTCGATCAACCGTATCGACGGGGAGCCCGTTGCCGAAGTTCTACGCTGGGATAGTGGCACGCCGACAACCATCATCTCATTTACTGGCGTGCTGACGAATTCGCATAGTACGGACTTCCTAGAGTTTTCGCCCGCCGATGGATCGCTATTCGTCGGGTTTGGCGATAGCGCTAGCTTTACAGAAGCTTCGCCCCAACATAGCGAAGTTTTAAGCCTTGACAGTTATCGCGGGAAAGTGCTTCGAATCAACCCTGACAACGGCAAAGGCTATGCCGACAACCCATTTTGCACAAGCGGCGATTTAGATTCGATGCGCTGTAAAGTGTGGGCCTACGGCTTTCGCAATCCCTGGGCGGCATCCTGGGACGCTACGAACGATCTGATCGTTGTGGATGTAGGGGATCACAGTGTCGAAGAGGTAAATTCGCATATTCGCGGAAAGTTTCACGGCTGGCCATGCTTCGAGGGTGGGAAAGCATCACAGTTCATCGGCGGCGTGCCTGAGTGTGACGGGACGATCCCGCCACTTCCACCCTTGCCTGAGTACTCCTATACTCATGACGCTGGCACGGGAATCATGGGCGCGGTAAAAATCTATGGCCACCTTATTGTGGGAGACTTCACCGGTAAGATTTTTGAAAGAGACGGCAAGATTCTGATCGACAACAAAAAAATGCTTGTTCGCCTCTTGCAGAATGGCAGTTCTGGAATGATAGCCATCTACTTCGACAGGACAACCCGCACAAGCGAACTGGTATTCCTTGATTACCAATTCTTCTACTACATTCCTAGCGCATCGAAGTAAAAAAAAGCGCTACGGAATCGTAGCGCTTTTTTGTCGCATATCGCCTTACGTGTTTTTTAAGGAGCATGATTAAAATGGAATTTCTTTCACACTTTAATGGAACGATCACGGTAATGCTCTTTGCCATCACTGCCTACATTATTACGATTCCATTGCGCTGGACATTAAACCTACTGCCCAAGCGGGCGCGCTCGCGCGTCCAGGGTCCCCTTGGTGATGCGCTGCAAATCATTGTCGTTTTGTCGGCGGCGATTGTTGGGGCGCGTTATGCGCAGATGGACATCACTATTTTATTGGCGATTGTGGCCATTTTTACGACTGGAGTCTCGCTTGCGATGGATACAAGCGTAAAGGATGTGATCGCTAGCATTAAGCTCATGAGCTTTGGCTATTACCTGGTTGGGGAAAGTATCACGATTAAGGACTACACCGGTAAAGTTGTTGGCGTCTCGCTCTTCTCGACAACGCTACATGTATCGGCAAAGGGCCTGGTCAATATTGCCAATTCTAAAATTTCCGAAAGTGACATCATTAATCATAGCCGCGTACCGGTCGAACTGTCGGTACGCGTCCCGGTATCACATACCCATGATCGGGCAGTAGCGGCTGCGCTTTTACGTGGCGCAATCTCAGAAGTGCCAGGGGTTGTTATCGGCACGCCCAGGGTAATCCATGAATGGCAACCGGGGCTTTGCGAGTCCTACACCGTGAAATTCAAGATTGAGAATTACGACATGCGCCACGATATTGTAAGCGCTGCCAGCATTGCTTGCTCCAATGCGCTTGAGCAGGCTGATCTTATTTTGGGAGAAATGATCTATATTCGGGAGTCATAACCATGAAGGGCGCTAAGTTCATCATCGCGATTGCTCTAGTCGTCGCCTGTTTCGAATCGGGCGGTTTTGGCCTGGTCGCGTCGCGTGATGAGCTACTATCTCACCTTTCCGATCTGAACGGATCGCCTGTGACATCGATCCTGAATGATAAGATTATGGGCGCGATATCGCCGGGCCATATCGCTGGATATGATGCCGGGACAGGCTTTTTGAGCCTTGTGATCGGCAATGGGCTTGATGCACTCGCGCCCGCTGTAACCTCCACTATAGCGCCCACAAAGGCGAGCGTGCCCACAGTGAGCGCTACAGTGACGCAACGGGCTACCGTAGAGCCTACGCGTAAAGCAAGTCCTACAGTGACGCCGACAAAGGGCACTGTGGCCACTGTGAGCGCTACAGCGACGCAACGGGCTACCGTAGAGCCTACGCGTAAAGCAAGCCCTACAGCGACGCCCACAAAGGCCACTGTACCCACTGTGAGCGCTACAGCGACGCAACGGGGCACCGCAGAGCCTACGCGTAAAGCAAGCCCTACAGTGACACCGGTCAACATAGCCACGGCAACGGCAACGGCAACCTGGATCACCCTATTTACGCCTACGCCGACACTGACCGATACCGCAACGGCAACAGATATTGCGACGCCGACGCCAGCCGATACCGCAACGGCAACAGATATTGCGACGCCGACGCCAACCGATACCGCAACGGCAACAGATATTGCGACGCCGACGCCAACCGATACCGCAACGCTAACGGATACCGCAACGCCAGTTGTTACGCCAACTTGGACACCGGTCGATACCGCGACAAGCGCACCGATCCCAAGTGCGCCAACCGATACCGCAACGGCAACAGATATTGCAACGCCAACACCAACCGATACCGCAACGGCAACGGATATTGCAACGCCGACGCCGACCGATACCGCAACGCTAACGGACACCGCGACGCCGACGCCAACCGATACCGCAACACCAACGGATACCGCGACGCCGACGCCAACCGATACGCCAACTCCGACGGCAACACCTCAGCCGCCACCAGCAGTATTGTCAAGTTCTCCCGGCTTTTCAGTATCCGCGTCATGCGGTACGTGGTCGGGAACTAGCCTTTACTACCTGTTTGATAACAGTGTTGTCGGTGGTCAGTATTGGGGCAACGGGGTCAATGTGCTCCCTTGTGACATTGTTGTTGATATGGGGAAAGTGTACACACTGAGTAGCTACGGGTTTGACAGGCTCTTAGAAGTGAACGTTTGGGATTCCTCACGTTCGATTTCTGCACATGACGTATTTACATCGCTAGATAATGCAGCATGGACATTACAAGTTTCGGCAACAGCGCCACCACTAGCGCCAGGGGCTTGGCTGAATAACTTCCCATCACCTGTGGCGGCTAGATATGTCATTTTGAGAATTTACAGTAACCATTCTAGCGATGGTCAAAAATGGGTTGATTTTCACGAACTGAAATTTAGGTGATTTATGACAATAACCTTACCGATTACTATACGCAAGATGCTGGGTAGCAAGAAAGTGCTGATCGCCTTGATTGGCGTGCTTTTGCTAATCATTCGTCAGCACACGCACTGGCTTACAGGCTGGGACGTGCTCGATATCGTAAAGCCGATTGGGGGCTATCTCTTTGCCCAGGGGCTTGAGGATTGGGGCAAGAGCGAGGCGCAGATCGCGGAGCCGGGGAGCGATATCAAGAGTTTGACCAACACGCTAAAGGAACTATTTGGCCAGCGCAAAACAGGGCTATTGCTTACCCAACTCTTGATAGGCTTTAGTAATCAATTTTTCCCCGGATTTATTGACGATCAGACAGCAACCTGGGCGATTAACTTACTCATGGGATCGACGGTTGCAATTGGTATTTCTGACGTGCGCAAGGCTGCGCGTCAGATTGAGAATGTGAATAAATCGCTACATGGTGAGAGTAGCGAAAGCGAGGCATTAGGATGAACACATTAGAGACTATTGCAGAGATTGAACGGTTGTTAGCGGGCCTAAAACAAGCGCTTACAGCGGGGCAGGATGGCACGCCGACGCATGACACGCAGCCGATTGAGATCGTCAATCCTGAGCCCACCACGCCCGGCAATGGGCCTGTTTTTGGGGCACAGGGCATTGCTGAACGCGGCGGACTAGTGAGCAATGGCGCGATAAAGCTCGGCCTTGAGTACGTCAGTAGTGGCAATGAGACGCTGCAACTTATTGCCATTTGGACAACGGAATTTGGATCGTGGGAGCCGCACGGTGGGGACTACGACATACCACAATGGGCACGCGATAAGTACCTATCTCGGATGCCGCTTACAGGCGGGGATCATCACATGTATGCCCTTGTACTTGGTAACGACGGGGCACAACTAAGCGGCAAGCGCGTAAAGTTTGAGAGCAGGGACGGTCAATCTTTGGAAAAGACAACGAATAGCAGGGGTTTTGCTGAACAGGAAGTTTACGGATCGTCCTCGTTTGTTCCTGAACGGGGGGAGCATGGTGGATGGTCATTTGCGCCGGTTGGCGGCGAAACACTTAAGGGGTTTGGTATGCCTAGCAAGCGCCATGTTTCTGTTTTTGGGGTTTGGAAGGAGCGTTAAAGCGATGGGCGCAATTCATATTTTCGGGATGCACGAAGGGTATGGGCCAGCCACTGACCTAATCCTGAATGCGGGCAAGACTGGCTGGATCGTTGACACCATTGCACTCAAAAACACGCCATTTAGTAAAGATTACGGCGGATGGACTTCGCGCGGCATTGATACCATTTGCCGCCTCAATTGGGGATACGATCCAGATGGGACGATCCCCGCGCCTGAATTGTGGGATGAGGCAATTAAGCGCGCATCCGCCTTTGTGAGCGCTTCCAAAGGGGTTACGCGCTTCATTGTCGGCAATGAAATCAACATGCCGTGGGAGTGGCCAAACCATGTACAGATCACGCTTGATCAGTACATCGACTATTACGGTCGCATGTATGCGGCAATCAAACAGGCTGCGCCCAACGCAATCGTTATCCCGCAAGCCTT
>JAKOWL010000198.1 GCA_029781535.1 Pseudomonadota bacterium | reverse complement strand
CCCGCGTGATAATCCCAGGATTTACCGTGGTCCATAACCTCAATCCAGGCCTGCTTGTCCTCCAGGCGCAAACACAGCACAATACCGTCCCGCAGACGCTGATTCCTCTCCAGGCCGTGCTTGACGATATTGGCCAGGAATTCACTCAGCAGCAACTCCACCCGCACCCCCAGATTCTCGCTCCCGTTGGCCTCGGCAATGCAATTGCCAACCTCAAGCACCGCTTTCTCAATCTCCTCAATGCTGGCCCCGATATAACGGATATGGGTATTTTTGTCTTTGCGGTCATTCTTCTTGATAGCAAACAAAAAGATATCATCAGATGGGAAATCGTAGCCTATTTGCGTGATGGCATTGCGCAGATGGCAGGGAATGGCTACTACAGTTTCAGTGCGGTTCAAGGACGCAATCAGAGACAACAGTGTTTCTTTCTCCAGAAAACTGTCCGGGCTGCTCTGGGAACCAATATCCAGCAATCCATCCGTGAAAGCGATGAAAACTGACTCGTCCGTAAAATCAACTTCGACATTGTCCTGCTCCCGGTAGACATTGTCCGGCAGCATCCCCAAGGGCAGACTCCCCCGCTGCTCGGGATTCAATTCGCGGATTTCACCGGCAGCGGCATCCAGGCAGATAAGATCGGGATGACCGGCCGTCTGATAAACCAGGCGATTCTGACGGAAATCCCAGATCGCGGTCAGACAAGTCATATACTGTCTGACACTGAAATGCAAGCACAGGAAGTCATTCAGCTGCGTTAGTATCTCATGCACGCTGACCTTGTCGCCCCCACTCTCGCACACAATGCGCTTGATCAATACCTGCAAAGGAGCCATGCACAAGGCCGCATGAATGCCATGGCCGGCAACATCGCCAATCACGCATAAACACCGGTCCCCGCCCAAATCGACCATCTCAAACAAATCACCGCTGACCTTGTAACGGGGTTCGTATAAATATGAGGCGGCATAGCTGCGCTCAATGACACACCAACGAGGCAGCATCATGCGCTGGACCTGGCTGGCCAAGTCCAAGTCCGCCTCAATCTGCTTCTGCAGCGCTTCAACCCCATCCATCGCCTGCGAAACCGATAAAGCTTTATGCAGCACTTCCAGCAGTGCTTTCTTGGTAAAAGACTTGTTCAGATAATATGAATGCTGGTCAGAAGTGATGCGGCTGAGAAGTGAATTGTCAATGTCGTCCAGCAGAGAAGTCAAAAAAATTATCGGCACGGTTTTGTTGTATTCACGAATCAGGTCCCGGAACTTGAATCCGTCAATCGAACTCATCAGAATATCGGTGACAATAACATCAAAATTGCCACGCTTGAATTCACTCAAGGCGACCTGCACATCATCAGCAGTAGTGACGTTGAAATTCTCGCCTTTCAAGCAGGATTTGACGGTAACCAGGATAAAACGCTCATCATCCAGGACTAATATGTTGGGTTGTTTCTGGTCCATAAAAACTGTTCAGACAGAAAATTAGTTAAAGCAAAGACGAAAAAAATGCAATCTGATGCAACTAAGCGAAGATATTATAATAGTCCCCCCACTCACAGTTTGCAACTCAACAGAGCAAAAAAGACTGCGGCTTGCGGTTATCCTAAAAAAAGCAGTTAAAGCTTTGTTTTAGTTATAATGCATTGGATTTCAAAGATTTATAAAACTTTCACCATTCACCATATTGGTGAAGCGCATTGAAAAAAGTGGTTTTCATACTATCTTTCCTTGAAATTTTACCTACCACAGTGAAAAGACAAG
>JAKOWL010000177.1 GCA_029781535.1 Pseudomonadota bacterium | reverse complement strand
GACCAGCGGGTATGGAGGCGATGATGATATTGAGCCAAAGCCGTTGCACACCTTTATCAGTGGTCACGGTTGATATTTGTTTGAAGATGTCTGCGCGAAAATAAATCAGAACAGCAATGACTGCACCAAACTGGATAAATATTTCAAAGGTGCCACCGAGCGCGTTCTTGAAGTCCAGCAGAGCGGCAAAAACAATCAGATGACCTGTCGACGAAATGGGCAAGAATTCTGTCACGCCTTCAACAATGCCAAGAAGGATGACTTTGATGAGATCGAGCATAATACACATCTCCTGCTGGTGAATGAATCATCTGATCGCGCTGTAAAGGTACCGATCACTTTATGGCATGCGACACGCGATTGCACAGTGCGGGGGGTATTCTACATCAGAAGATCCGATTACGGTCAGGTGGATTTAAGCGGCATCCCTAGAGTATGGTAGGCTAGGAATATCTTAATGATTATTAGTGAGGTTATAGATTGCGTTCTTATGTACCATTTTTGCGTGAATATCCCAATTTCACGCGGGTTTGGATTGCACAGATTATTAGTTTGTTTGGCGATTGGTTTAATATCATTGCCCTTTCGGCATTGGTCGCCCAATACTCGAATAAGTCCGGGCTAGCAGTCAGTGGTTTGCTGCTGGCACGGGTACTCCCACCGTTTCTTGTCAGTCCATTTGCAGGTGTCTTGGTTGACCGACTTGATCGCAAGCGCTTACTCATCATTAGCGATGTTCTGCGGACCGTTATCGGGCTGTCGCTGCTTCTGGCAACATCGGCAGACCGGTTGTGGATTATTTATGCGGCGACCATCTTCCAGTTTGTGTTTTCAGCGATCTTTGAGCCAGCACGCTCGGCACTTTTGCCTGCGCTGCTGCCGAAAGCGCAACTGCTAAAAGCAAATACATTGAGTAATGTCACATGGTCTGTGATGTTGGCGATTGGCGCGATGATCGGTGGCATCATTACGGCTGCTTTCGGTACCACGACGGCGTTGGTTGTTG
>JAKOWL010000170.1 GCA_029781535.1 Pseudomonadota bacterium | reverse complement strand
GAGGGATGAACTTGATAAAGCGAACCTTTGACATAACCGCCCGCATCGAGCAGGGGCAAATCCCGTTCTGCTTCCAGGTGGTGCAGAATGACAAAGATGTCTATGTGTTGCGCATCCGCATCACAGATGGCGACAAAGAAATAGACTATACCCAGGTATCCAGCGCAACCATAACCTTTGCCCTGGCAAATGGGACTGTAGTCCAGAGTGCCCCGGGAAGACTTTCTGTATCCTCGGCAGGGATAACCTATCAGATGGGTACCAGCGAGATAGCCTATCCCGGGAAAGTGACGGCCAGCATCCAGCTTTTTGGCGAGGACGGGGAACGGCTGACCACGGCCAGGTTCCAGTTTGAAGTTGTGGCCGACCTGATCACACCTGGTGCTGTACAAAGCGAGTCAAGGTTCCCGATACTCCAACAATTGCTTGCCGATGTGGAGCAGCTCAAACAAGACATCGTGGACCTGCAAATCCCTGATGGGTCCATTATGGATGTGAAGTTGTCTGATGCCGCTGGACAAATCAAGCAGCGGTTTGCGTCGCATGTGGCAGATTATGCGTCGCATGTGGCAGATTATGCGTCCGCACATGGCGGCACATATCACAAGAATATCCTGCATAACTGGGATTTTCGTAATCCCGTGAATCAAAGAGGACAGAACGAATATACGGGACCAGGACATGCCGTAGACAGGTGGCGCATTCATGGTAATGCCACAGCAACAATCAATAATGGGTACCTATCAGTAAAAACCAATGCTGTAGCATACATATATTTTCGTCAATTCATAGAGAACCTAAAGGCTTATTACGGCAAAACACTTACATTTTCTGTGGAAACAGCCGATGGTCAAATATATACCAAAACTGTTACATTTCCGACAAGTGGGACAGTTGATACAAGCCGTATTCTTATAGGGGATTGGTCTATTAATTTGTATGCGACGGAAGCAGACGTATCAAATAATGTTTTCGAGTTTAGGTTCTGGTGTAATATTAAAGCAGATGCAATCATTAATCTACGACGTGTTAAACTTGAACTTGGTACTGTATCCACCCTTGCAAACGACCCGCCGGCAGATTTCGGTGAACAGCTGATGCTTTGCAAGAGATTCTTCCGCTTGTGGACGACTGAAGCAGCGCGAAC
>JAKOWL010000165.1 GCA_029781535.1 Pseudomonadota bacterium | reverse complement strand
GTGACAGTGCTGACCAAAGAAGGAAAAAGCTTGTTGCCGATAGGGGTGGTGGCAGTGCGGGGACAGTTCGAGCGCGGCGATGTGATCGCTTGTCTGGATTCGCAAGGTAAAGAAATCGCGCGCGGGCTGGTTAACTATTCTTCCAGCGAGGCGACACGCATCATGCGTAAACCCAGCAGTGAGATAGAAACGATTTTAGGTTATGTGGATGAGCCGGAGCTCATCCACCGGGATAGCCTGATTTTGATGTAAAAGGGATAACAATGAGTCAACCTTTAGTAGCAATTATTATGGGCTCGGACAGTGACTGGCCTACCATGAAGCTGGCGGCACAGATGCTGGCGGATTTTGGCGTGCCATACGAGGCGAGAGTGGTTTCAGCACACCGTACGCCGGATCTGATGTTCGACTTTGCCGAAAACGCCGCGAACAATGGTTATCAAGTGATCATCGCCGGCGCAGGCGGCGCAGCGCATTTGCCTGGTATGGTGGCTGCCAAGACTACCTTGCCGGTGCTGGGGGTTCCAGTGCCGAGCAAGCATTTGCAAGGGCAGGACTCCTTGCTTTCCATCGTGCAAATGCCCAAAGGCATTCCCGTGGCGACGTTTGCGATTGGTGAAGCAGGTGCTGCCAATGCAGGCTTGTTCGCAGTATCCATTCTGGCGAACCATGATGCAGCCTTGGCACAGAAGCTGGCGGAATTCCGTACAAAACAAAGCGAGAAAGTGCATGCGATGACGCTTTCCGAGAAGCCTTAAGAAATGAGTGATAAAAAAGTGATTTCCGCGCCAGCCATGCTGGGGATGCTTGGTGGTGGTCAATTGGGCCGTTTCTTTGTCATTGCTGCCCATGAACTGGGTTATAAGGTCACTGTACTGGATCCGGACAAGAATAGCCCTGCAGGTCAGATTGCCGACGTACATTTATGCGCCAATTATGATGATGAGACAGCATTGGCGCAAATGGCAGCTACTTGTGCCGCCATTTCTACCGAGTTCGAGAATGTGCCAGCCGAGACATTGAGTTTTCTGGCGCAGCATACCGTAGTGCATCCAAGTGCGGAAGCCGTTTCCATTGCGCAATACCGTGTGAAAGAAAAAGGTTTCTTCCGCGATAGCGGTTTGCCTGTTGGCCCGTTTGTGGCTGTACAGAAAGCTGAAGACTTGCCACAAGATGGGGATATGTATCCTGCGGTGCTCAAGGTGGCGCGCTTTGGCTACGATGGCAAAGGGCAGGCGCGCGTGGCGAATTATACAGAAGCCTTGGCCGCATTCGACAATTTCAAGCAAGAGGTTTGTGTGCTGGAAAAGATGCTGGAGCTGGATTGTGAGCTTTCAGTCGTCCTGGCGCGCGATGCGCAAGGCAATATTGCCGCGTTCCCTACGGCTGAGAACAAGCATCTGAACGGCATCCTGGATATCAGTATCGTGCCTGCACGCGTCAGTGAGGTGCTGAAAGCCAAGGCGCAGGAGTTGGCCAAGCAGCTGGCGACCAAGTTGAATTATGTAGGTATTCTGGGTGTGGAAATGTTTGTAGTGGACGGCAAGCTATTGCTGAATGAGATCGCGCCGCGTCCACATAATTCCGGGCACTATACCATCGATGCTTGTATTACTAATCAGTTTGAGCAACAGGTGCGCATCATCACCGGGCTACCGCTCGGGAGCGCTCATCAGCACAGCGCTGCGGTCATGGTAAACATTTTAGGTGACAGCTGGTTCCATGGAGAGAAAAACAGTGTCCTGGAACCCGCATGGAATAAGGCGCTGCAGCATGGTGCGCTGAAGCTGCATCTGTATGGCAAGCAAGAGCCCCGCAAGGCACGGAAAATGGGGCATTTTACCGCGTTGGGTGATAATGTTGACGAGGTGCTCAATCAGGCGTTGGTGGCGCGTAGCGAGCTACACATAGGCGAATAAATAAAAATAAGGAGGCGACATGGCGTTAATTAATCAGAATATCTCAACCAGCCAGATACCAAAAATAGTCAAATGGATTGCGATATTCATTTTTGCTTTCATTTTATTTTCTTGGCTTAATCCTTTTGTGGTGATCAATGCAGGCCACCGCGGTGTCAAGACCAATTTTGGTAAGGTCGATCCAACAGTGCTGGAAGAGGGCTTACATTTCCGCGTGCCAATCATGCAACAGATTCGCGAGATTAACGTGCAGATCCAGAAGGCAGAAGCAGACGGCGATGCGGCCAGCCGTGATTTGCAGCAAGTGCACACAAAGATTGCGCTTAATTTTCATTTGATTCCCGGGCGCGTAGCCGAAACATACCAAACGGTTGGCGATCTGGATTCGGTAGGTGATCGTATTATTGTCCCGGCCGTGCAAGAGGCGTTTAAATCCACGACAGCTAGATACACTGCGGAAGAGCTGATCAGTAAGCGTCCGGAAGTGCGTGACCAGATTAGCCAGTTCATGAAAGACCGTTTGCTGCGTCACGGTATTCAAATTGACGAATTCAGTATTGTGAACTTCCGTTTCTCCGAAAGTTTTAATCAGGCGATTGAAGCAAAAACCACTGCTGAACAGTTAAAACTCAAAGCGGAACGGGATCTGGAGAGAATCAAGGTGGAAGCCGAGCAGAAGATTGCCTCTGCCAAGGCGGAGGCTGAGTCTTTACGCTTGCAGAAACAGGAGATCACGCCAGATCTGCTCAAGTTACGTGAGGTGGAAAACCAGCGTTTGGCCTTAGAGAAATGGAATGGCCAATTGCCACAGGTAACCGGCGGCTCTGTGCCGATGATTAATCTTCGCACGAATTAGGCTGTTTGTATATTCATTAAATAAAAACGCATGGGTATTCCCCATGCGTTTTTTATTGCAGTGACTTAATCGATGCAATCTATTCTTTGATCGCCTCGATAGGCAAGTCAATCGTCACTTCGTCGCTCACATACGGTGCGTGTTTGCCCATATTGAAATCACTGCGTTTCACCACTACGCTTGCATTGGCGCCACAGGCGTCTTTCTTCGCCATTGGGTGCGGCATGCACAGAAAGGATGTGACGGTTAATGTCACTGGCTTGCTGACATCTTTTATCGTTAAAGCACCGTCAACGGAAGCTACTTTGTCATCTTTAAAATTCACTTTGCTAGACTTGAAAGTCGCGGTTGGATATTTTGCCGTATCAAGAAAATCGGCGCCTTGGATATGTTCGTTAAACAGATCAGACCCAGTGTTGACTGATTTCGTATCGATGGTCACATCAACAGAACCCGTTTTGGCAATCTTGTCGATGGTGATTTTTCCGGTAACTTTGTCGAATCGGCTCAACTGTGTGGAATAGCCCAAGTGGTTGTAACTGAAGCGTGGCTTGGTATGGTTCGGCTCAAGTACGTAGGTTTCCGGTGCGGCAACAGCATAAGTGGCTGTTGTCAGTAAGCCCAAGATTAAAAGGGATTTTTTCATCGTTGCTCCTTGGTAATATTTAAAACAATTGGTTATAAATAACGCTGCTAGTGCAGGCATGTTGTTTAACAGATCACGTGCAATCTTGTATGGCCGTCCTAAATTTCTTGAGTGATTGGGTAATCTGTTCTACTTCTTGTGCATCCAATCTGGCTGCCACAGGTTCAAAGTGTTGTTTGTGGCTAGGAAATATTTTCTGAAAAAGTGCATCCCCCTCAGTAGTGAGGGTTATTTTCTGGCTTCTTCCATCCTCTTCATTCGCTACTCGTGTAATTAAACTTTTGGCTTCCAGCCGGTCAAGTACGCCCGTGAGTGTACCCTTTGTGATCAGGGTCTTTTCTCCCAAGGTCTTGCAGGTCATTGGCGGTTGGTTACCTAATGTCACGATCACATCGAATTGGGGTGGGGTTAAATTCATCGTGCGCACATGTGCAGCCGAATAGCTTTCAAATGCTTGATAAGTACGCACGAGCTCGCGAATTAGTGGTAGTAGGTTCATTTTCAGCACAATTAGTTCTAACTAGAACCATAATAGTTCTAGTTAGAACTAATGTCAAATGATTTTAATACATACAGAAGTTTTTTGAGGGTGTTTAGTGTAAAGAGAAATAAAAAAGCCTCGCAATGCGAGGCTTTCTTGCAGGAACCTTGAGATATTACTCAGCGGCTTTTTTGGCTTTAGGTGCAGCTTTAGCTTTAGGTGCTGCAGCCTTAGATGCTGCTTCTTTTTTTGGCGCTGCGGCCTTTTTTGCTGGAGCGGTTTTAGGCGCTTTCGCAGATTTTGCTACTGCAGCGTCGCCCTGCATGGCTTTGATAGCGGCACTCAGGCGAGCTTTATGACGAGCAGCTTTGTTCTTGTGAATGATTTTCTTGTCAGCGATACGGTCGATCACGCCTACGTTTTCGTTAAAAGCGGCAGCAGCGACAGCTTTGTCGCCGGACTCAACAGCTTTGATCACTTTTTTGATTGCAGTACGCAAAGTAGAGCGCAAAGCGGCGTTGTGCGCATTCACTTTCACGGATTGGCGCGCGCGTTTGCGAGCTTGTGCGGTATTTGCCATGTGTTTGTTATCCTGTTACTTGGTTAGCTAAAAACGAAACCGACTATATTAGTGTTTTTTAATGTGATTTGCAAGTAATTACTTCGTTTTCATGCCTAAAAAAAGTGGTCGGCATGCTAGAATCGCGGCTATGTTTTTTACTGCATTGTTTTTAGCATGAATCTGCTCAGAGTGCTCGCTGGTGTTGGCAGCATGACATTTTTGTCGCGCATTCTGGGGTTCGTGCGCGATACATTGATTGCTCGCATATTTGGAGCAGGCCTGGCAACAGACGCATTCTTCGTTGCGTTCAAGATACCGAACCTGTTGCGCCGCGTTTCAGCGGAAGGGGCGTTCAGCCAGGCTTTCGTACCTATTCTTGCGGAATACAAAACAAAACGGACACAGGAAGAAACGCATGACCTGATCAATCACGTAGCCAGCCTGATGGGAGTGTTCCTGCTGGTGGTGACCATATTGGGCATGCTGGCAGCACCGTTAATTGTCGGGGTGACGGCACCTGGCTTCGTGCATCAGTCTGGTAAGTTCGAGCTGACGATTGAGCTGTTGCGCATCACTTTCCCTTATATTCTATTTATTTCGCTGGTCTCGCTGGCTGGTGGCGTGCTCAATACCTACAGCAGGTTCCAGATCGCGGCATTCACGCCAGTCTGGCTGAATGTTTCCTTTATCGTGGCGGCGTTGTTCGTGGCGCCGTATTTTGACAATTCCATCCGTGTATTGGCCTGGGCGGTGTTCGTAGGCGGTATCCTGCAATTACTTTTCCAGTGGCCATATTTGCGCCAGCTAGGTCTGGTGCCGCGGTATGAGCTGAATTGGCAGGATGACGGTGTCCGGCGCATCCTTAAACTGATGGGGCCTGCAATCTTTGGCGTGTCCGTCGCGCAGATTTCCATCGTGCTGAACAATATCTTCGCTTCATTCTTACAGACTGGTAGCGTTTCCTGGCTTTACTACGCAGACAGGTTGATGGAGTTCCCAACTGGTGTCTTGGGTGTAGCGCTGGGGACGATTCTGTTGCCCAGCCTGTCCAAGGCGTATGCAGAAAAAACGGATGGTGAATATAGTCAGTTGCTGGATTGGGGGCTGAGGTTGACCTTTTTGCTGGCTGCCCCGGCTGCGGTCGCGCTGGCGGTATTGTCACTGCCGTTGGTCGCCAGCCTGTTCCACTACGGCAAGTTCAGTATGCTGGATGTGGAGATGACGCGACAGGCCGTCATTGCATATAGCATTGGGCTGCTCGGGCTGATTATGGTCAAAGTGCTAGCGCCGGGGTTCTATGCGCGGCAGAACATTAAAACCCCAGTGAAGATCGCAATATTCACTCTAGTGCTGACACAGTTGATGAATCTGTTGTTTGTGTACGGGCTTGATCTGCACCATGCCGGATTGGCACTGGCTATCGGCTTGGGTGCATGTGTCAATGCAGGGTTGCTGTATTACCATCTGCGCAGCCATCAGGTCTATCAGCCGTTGCCAGGCTGGTTCATGTTCTATGCCAGATTGGGCGCGTCCTTGTTGCT
>JAKOWL010000149.1 GCA_029781535.1 Pseudomonadota bacterium | reverse complement strand
CAACACAAACCATCCAACATGCTAAAGAAGGCTTGATGCTATTCGTACAGTATTTGCTACCCTCCATGTTGCCGCTGATGATTCTGACGCGATTATTCTTATCCTGGGGAGGAGGCAGTCTGCTCGGGCGGATACTGTCCAAGCCCATGGCGTGGCTATTTGGGTGCGACGGCCTGGGAGCTTATATCCTAGCGGCGGGTTGGCTTTGCGGTTACCCAACCGGGATGCTGCTTTTAGCAAAAGCTCGTCAAGCCGGAGATATTATGGATGCAGATGCGCAGCGCATCGCCAGTTTTGCCAATAATCCGGGCGCGTTTTGTGCCTACGGCAGCGTTGGCATAGCGATGTTACAAAGCCCAGCTGCAGGAGCTTTACTGGCCTGCAGCACCTTGCTGGCTGCCTTGATTGTCGGCTTTATATATTGCCGCTTTTTCGCGATGAAACTGGGAAAATCCTCTTACCCGAAAAGAGGGATGAACCAGGAGAAGATGGCATGGGCGGATGTGTATTCAATATGCAGGGATTCTGCGCAGACACTACTTAGCATCGGTTCTGTGTTAGTCTTCTTTACGGTTGTTGTCGGTCTGTTACAGGATTCAGGCGTGTTTATATTTATAGGCGATATTTTAGCGATACCACTTTCGTATTTAGGTCTATCCACCAAAGCAGCTCAAGCTATGCTTGCGGGTGTGTTTGAAATGAGCCTGGGATGCCACCAAATCAGCAAAATTGGGACTTTGCCCGTAAGCATTCCAATATGCGCCGGCGTTTTAGCCTTTGGCGGATTGGCCACGGCTGTGCAATCATTGCCGTTTCTGGCGCAATCGGGGGTGCCAGTTAAAACCTATATGGGGTGTAAGGCAGCGCAGGCGGCAATTGCGGCAGGGCTTGCCGGTCTGGCACTTGCATGGATGCCGCAGATAGCAGTGACTGTTGGGTATTTTCCGTCAAACGATGTTCCACAAGTATGGATTTGGATTTCGGTTGGCCTTCTGGCAACACTGGCTATACCAAAGAGAAGGAGGCAAATACGAAGATTATTATATTGAAAATAGCAAGTCTAATCCAGAATTCGATTTGGGTCAGAATCAGAAAAGCGGCCGAACATTGTTGAGATGAACGGCCGCTTTTTATTGATTTATTATTGATGATGTTAAGCACTTGGTTTCTGATCATTCTCGGTTTCGGAATCCTCCACATTGCGTACCGCCCAACGGGCGATCACAATTTTGGTTTTATCAGAACCCACTTCGATGGTGATAACATCTTCCTTCAGGGCAACAATGCGGCCATAGATCCCGCCGATGGTCGTGACACGGTTGCCTACCTGCATGTTATTGAGCATTTCCTTAACTTTCTTTTCCTTCTTCTGTTGCGGGCGAATCATGAAAAAGTAGAAGACGGCGATCAAAGCCACAAAAGGCAGAACTTGCACCAGTAAGTTTAGAATTCCTTGTGTATCCTGTAAAGATGGCACCTTATTTCCTCCTTATAGATCATCTCAATTGATCATTATTTTGCGAATCTTTCATTAGTTTATCCGAAACCACAACGGTTTGCAAGTGGCAACTGATGATGATGGTTCGGCATGATTGCATGAAAATAATAGGTTGAAGATGGGGTGCGCATAACTAGAAAAACATTAAAGTAGTCACCACAGCTTTTCGCATTGGATTGGATCGTGCTATAATGTGCCTGGATATCGATTTATTGAAGACTCCCATCTGCCAGATAGTCTTCAAATTGGAACAACAATATCTCTCCATAATCTCAAACGATGCAGGAGGTGACAAACCATGAGCATTATGCAAGAATTGCTCAAGATGATCAATCACATGGATGTGATTGATGCGCATACCCATTTGTCGGGCTTTGAGCCGCCATGGAGCCCCAATGTTCCGCCGCAAAGGCCGGAGGAATCCCTGGCGGGGACCACTCAGGAAGTCATTGACGACAATACCAATTTTTTTGACAACTTACTATTGGGCGGATACCTGCATGCCACCAATGGTTCTTCGGGTAAACCGTGGACATGGATGGACGCAAAAGTCCCGCTGCGGGATCGATGGATGGCTTACGAACCGGTTTGGGAACTGGTGCGGTTTTCAGGTTATGCGCAGGTGGCGCTGATCGCCATGCAGGATTTGCTTGGTTTTGATGAAATTACCGCCGATAATATCGATTCGATTAATGAGTCTTACCGTGAATCCATCAAACCGGGCTATTTCCGCCGTATACTCAAAGAACGCGCGCACATCCGCATCGGGCTTCTGGATTCGGATTTACATTGCGATAAAGAGTTTTTCAGGAGTATCTACCGTTTGGATTGGGCGATCATGCCCGTGTTGCAATCTCATCTGGACAACGCTCAAAAATTCACTGGCATACGGGTTGCTAATTTTGATGACTGGCTTGAAATTACGGAAGTGGCGTTGGATAAGGCTATCCGCAATGGCGCCATCGCCATCAAATGCGGATTGGCTTATAATCGACCTTTGAAATTCGAGCGAACCGCTTACCATCAGGCTGAGGCCTCCTTTCATGAAATGCTCCAATACAGGCATGTACCAGGTTGGATGCCCCAGCGAAATAGCCCCAACCCCGCTTTTGAGGATTACATGATGCATCATATCTGTCGGCTTTTGCAAAAGCGCGGCATGGTGTTGCAATTACATACCGGCATCATGGTTGGCCCAGGGAACCGCATACAGGATGCGAACCCCGCACAGCTTAACAACCTGTTTATCGATTACCCGAACCTTCGGTTTGATATCTTCCACATCGGCTATCCTTATCAGGGAGAATTGGGCGCGCTGTGCGAAATGTTCCGGAATGTTTTTATCAACATGTGCTGGGCGCCGATGATTTCACCCAAAGCCACCGAGCAGGCACTTTCCGAATGGCTTGAAATTCTGCCACATAAT
>JAKOWL010000143.1 GCA_029781535.1 Pseudomonadota bacterium | reverse complement strand
AAACACCCACTTGCACGGACAATTATCATTTCAGTAACAAACTTTAACACAATTTTTATAGTTAATTCCAATTTTCGAATTTTATAGATTGGAAAGTAAAACCTTGTGTCCACTTGGCTCACATGAATCGGCTCGCGCAGCCCCCTATCAAACCAGAAATAGACTCCGGGCACCTTTTTGAGGTGCCCGGAGTCTATTTCCGCTTTATTCAATGGCTTCATTTTTGAGTGCCTTGAGCCTTTTCATAACATTGTTTTCCCCGTGCCCAAAATAATCATGCAAGGTTTTGTATTCGGCAAACAGTCGATCATAAACAGCCACGGCCTTCGGGTTTGGTCGATAGACCTTATCTTTGACATGCCCCATAGCCTTTGCTGCATCATAAATGCTATCATACCCGCCGCGGGATGCCCCCGCCGCAACTGCACCAAACATCGCCGCACCTAGCGCAGGCGCTTGTGACGATGCGGATATGCGGATTTCCATATTGGTGACATCCGAATAGATCTGCATCATCAGAGCATTTTTCTCCGCAATCCCACCGGCTGCATAGAGCTGATCCACTGGCACTGCGTTATTTCGGAAGGCTTCGATGATCATACGGGTACCATAAGCTGTGGCTTCAATAAGCGCACGATAGATCTCCTCTGGACGGGTTTGAAGCGTTGCACCCAGCAATAAACCGGTGAGGTCCGCATCCACGAGAACCGATCGATTGCCGTTCCACCAGTCCAATGCCAGCAAACCACTTTGCCCCGGTTTGAGTTTTGCAGCCTTTTTTGTTAGCAGTTCGTGCACCGAAATTCCTTCTTGGCTGGCCTGCTTAGCCATTTCTGCCGGCAGGCAGTTTTCGACAAACCATTCGAAGTGATCCCCCACGCAGGATTGCCCGGCTTCATACCCTAAATAGCCCGGCAGCACACCATCCTGCACCACGCCGCACATGCCTGGAACGATGTGTTCCTGCTCGCCCATCAGAATGTGGCAAGTAGAGGTCCCCATGATCATCAGCATTTTGCCGGGTTGTGTAATCCCAAGGGCTGGCAAGGAAACATGCGCATCCACATTGCCAACCGCTACCGCCACCCCAGGCAACAGACCCATTTTCGTAGCCATTGCTTGCGTCAGCGTGCCAGCGCAATCCCCCAATGTATCGATCTTATGCTTCAGCTTCGTCTCGACAAGGTTTTCCATACGTGTATCAAGCGCCTTTAGAAAATCCTTTGATGGAAAGCCATCACCCTTATGCCATATGGATTTATAGCCCGCTGTACAGTTGTTACGGGTTTCCACGCCGGTCAACTGCCAGATCACCCAATCTGTCGCTTCAATGAATCGGTCGGAAGCCTCAAATACCTCCGGCGCTTCATTGAGAATCTGCCAGATCTTCGGGAGCATCCATTCGGAGGATATTTTGCCGCCATAGCGTGCCAAGAATGCTTCCCCGCGCTTAGCAGCGATTTCATTAAGGCGATTGGCTTCATCCTGCGCGGCATGATGCTTCCAAAGTTTTACATAACTATGGGGTACTTTTTCCCATTCTTTTTTGAAGCAAAGCGGTTCCCCCTTCGCATCGGTTGGCAACATGGTGCAAGCAGTAAAATCCACACCTAGGCCGATGACATCAGCAGGATTCACGCCGGATTGCCGGATCACCTCCGGTACGGCGGTGAAAAACACATCCAGATAATCCTGCGGATGCTCCAGCGCCCAGTCCGGCTCAAGTGTAATACCAAAATCACACAG
>JAKOWL010000105.1 GCA_029781535.1 Pseudomonadota bacterium | reverse complement strand
AAACAGGATTTGTTAATCCTGAAAGACCTAGTACGTGTGTTGCATGGGGAATTTGCTTTGAAGACTGGGATTGCGACCCAAGAAAACCCGATGGCATAACTTTCTCACATGAAATACCTCTGTTTGCTAATGCCTGCACATCATCTTCAATAACATCCCAGCAAACAATACAATCTATTTCATCAAATAACTTCACTTCATCTGTAAAGTCTTTTAGTATATTTTTTAATTTAGCCTTGAATTCAATTACTATTCTCTTGCTTCCAAATTTTGCATATAAATCATACCGACCTCTATATCCAGAATGCAAAGGAATTATGTCTTTGATCGTGCCATTACCAATACACTCAAAGAAAACTGCAGCTACGCTAGCCTCCTGATCCTTAGGTGATTTCTTAAAATTAACCTTATTAGTATTTAGATCTAAAATCTTATCAATTTCAGCAAAAATTTCTTCCTTATCCCATTCTGTTGATTCTTTTATTTCACCACTCACGTATTTGGTTACATATTGCAAATAATCGTTAAATATTTGTTTACTGTACTCTTTATAAATTCTAGCTTGCATTCCATGGATTGCTTTTCGCCCTATATCAAAACTTAGATGTTTATCCTCAAACAAAATGAAAAAGTTAGACCAATATCCAGAATAGCCTGTTGTTGGATGATCTATACTAATTCCTGTAGGCATACCTTTAACTGAAGTATAAATACCATGTTCAAAAAGAGCATATCCAAAATTATCTAACCAATCAGCGTTTTCCAATTGGTCTTCTGTACATAACTTCTCTCTAATTGACAGCATGCTCCATACGCTTCTCTTAGGAACAAAACACGCAACATAGTTAATAACTCTCTGGTCGTTATGAACGAACTTTCCTTTCCTTACAATAACTTTATTAGCTAAGCGCTTTCTCTTTTCTAAATCAGTTTTAGCAGCTGAATTTGCGAATGCTATAAACTCATCAAGATCTTCGACCTCATGCTTCTGATCAAGCCCATCATAAGGTAATAAAAATTTAAACGGTAAAACCTCTTCAAATACCAAACCGTTTTGATCTCTAAAAAACAAGTTAATTATTATATTTTTGTTCTCATTACCCCATAAACAAAGTGTGTTACCAATTGCAGTTTTAGTCCTTAAAATGAATTTTAATTGTGGAAAAGTTAGCTTAAATAACTGATCAGCAACTATATCTTCTACTTTTACAGTAGTTCCCTTCTTTCCTTGAACATTTTTATCAATGTTCATAAATAGATGGTTGTCCATATCGTTACTATTTTTCCAATTGGCAGCATCAATTATTTGGGCCTTAAAATAACCATTATCATTCCCCGATTCAATCTCAAATTTATTTGATGAGAACATGACAAAAGTCAGACCGACACCTTTTTCTCCAATACTTTCTTCTTGATTGGTTTTATTCGTAGAAAATGGTTTCAACAAGTCTTCAGCATCATCAGGATTAATTCCGCAACCATCGTCGACAATTTGAACCATCTTTTTGGTTGCATCTATGGTTAAATCAATTTGCCCATATGAATTATCAGAAACTTTAATTGCATCAACAGCGTTCTGGCACAACTCTGCTAATAGATCCCAATCATGGTTATAACTACTATCAATATCTTTAATACTTTGTTTTATTTGTTTTAACCCTGGGCTGAGAAAATCAATCTGACTCATTATTTCTTTCCTTCAATAAATTCAAATAATCTTGATTAACGCTAGGTTAGCATATATCTTTATTCTTACTTTATGAACGACACCCATAAAATCAATAAAGATCTAACTCCTGAACAATTTAGCGAAATTGCTAAAATGCTTCCTGAAATTAGATCTTATAAGCATGAACTTGCTGCATTGGCTAAAAGTAGGCCAGAGCGTGTCAAAGCAGTTTTTGGGAATTGTTCATCTTGGTCTGGGATCTATGAACGAAGTTTTATTGAGCAACTGGCCTATTTATTTGTTTTGCTAGGTTTGCATGAACAGATTATTAAAATAAATAAGTCCTCAAGTCCACCCCAAGCAATTATTGATATGACTAGAGATGGTGCCGAATTAGATCAATGGTACGACACCAATAAAGCCACAATAAATAAAACCCATCTACTTTGGCTCGCAGTAGTTCTACAAAGGAACGTCCTTAGCATAATGCTATTTCATCAATCTCTTGGCGCCCTTGTTGATCAAGTAAGGCAAGGAAATGATGACGCACTGTTCAAAGCTGTCAGTGTGGATCGCTCGATCTTATCTTGCCCTACGTTTGCTAACCGTCTCTCACGCGCCGAGTTAGAAAATGATAAACAGTTTTTTATCCATCTCAGAAAGTCTCTTAAAGGCCCTTCTCTAAAAAATATGGCGGCAATCGGTGATCTTAGGTATGCAATCGTATTGTTAAGAGAAGCAGGTTTTGACAAATACACTGATGATCAATTAATTTCGTTATTCGTTAACGCGGGTCTATATCCTAAACACCCCAGTGCAGCAAAAAACATACGCAAACACATACAAGCAGCTCGTAAATTTGCAACCACTTAAAATCTAATTTTCAGGTGGTCGTACCAATCTCTCTGTGAATATTTAATAGCTCTCCACGCTACAAGGTGAATTCTCATCTTGGCGTTTAAGGAGATTTATTAAATGAAAAATCAAGATACACAGAATGAGACAAATGCTTCACGGGATGCCGACCCCACAGCGCGTCAGCGCGGGGCGGTCGGAAATCGTGAAGCAGTAGCGGTGCCTAGTAACACAGCTACTAATAACAGCATTAATCAGGATGAAGTTAAGTTTTTAAGATGGGGTATCGATAGTTTATATCTGTCTTATCAAGGCAACCTTCACCCCGAGATCAATCAACAATTGATCCAGTTAAAGAAACAAGCACAATCAGATAATCCGCAAGAGCAGGCAAAAGCACAACTCAGGATCGGTGAGCATTTATTTGAAGTGAAAGACAAAGGCACTTCGATGTTCAGCTATGTGCTTGAAGATAACGCCTTTCGCATCCAGTTATCACGTCCAGACAAAGCCGTGCCTATGGCTTATGTAAAGATCTCTAGTGAGTACCTAACCCATCTACTCCCTGCGGAAGCAGAAAGCCGTCTATCAGCGATTCTGGGGCAATTAGGCGCATTAGAATCAACAGCCAATGTCAGCCGTATTGATATGTTCGTGGACTTTGTTTCACATCAGAATATGGAAGCATGGCAGCGTGAAGCTTGGGTGACTCATGCTGGATCGGTAAACGCCTATTCGATTGATAACCGTTTCACGGGCTGGGCAATCGGTTTAGGTGGTGTCTTGGCTGCGCGTCTTTATGACAAGTTGTTTGAAATCCAGAAAAGCAAAAAAGATTACTTAATTTCGCTCTGGCAAAAAGCAGGATGGAACGAAGGTGAACCAATATGGCGTTTGGAGTTTGAACTCAAGCGTCAATTCCTGATCCAGAAAGATCTATACAAACTCACTGAGGTATTAGCCAACTTAAACGGTCTTTGGTCTTACGTCATGACGGAATGGTTAAAGTTGACTATCCCTAATCCAGAGGATCAGACACGCTCACGCTGGCCGATACATCCCTTATGGCTGGCTTTATCCTCAGTTGATTGGGAAACCTCAGGCGGTGAACTGCAACCGCGTTTCAATACCACCAGAGCACCGAATAAAGCAGCTGCCCTGAATCGTGCTTTTAGCGCCTTAACCACATGGATGGCGGTCAATGGTTACACCGACTATGAGTTAGCGATCCATCCCTTCTTTGAAGACTTGGGGCATCACATTAATAACCAATCTATGAATAAGGGCACGACGTTTGAAGGCTTAATCAGGGAGAAAGTTGGTTTGAAAGCGCGTGACTTCAATACCATCGATGTGAATGCAGAAATCAATGAAGTCTATGTCGATGAAGAAGTGCGCGCCATGCGTGAATATAACAAAGCTTCTAACGGTGAATAACAAATGAAAGATAACAACCTGCCCTTACCTGCTGTGCGTTGTCTTTCTA
Source organism: Pseudomonadota bacterium (assembly GCA_029781535.1). Lineage (GTDB taxonomy): Bacteria > Pseudomonadota > Gammaproteobacteria > Burkholderiales > Methylophilaceae > Methylophilus. Next base: position 18,653 of record JAKOWL010000105.1, on the reverse strand, counting down.
AGGAAGAAGCCGCAACTTATCTCGGCATCGGAGTCACGTTATTAACGGAATTGGATATTCCTGCGATGAAGTTTGGTCGCCGTACCGTTTATGACAAAGTTGACTTGGACCTTTGGTTAGAGGAATATAAATGTAGCGAGCGAGGGCGGGTTGGAAAGGATGGAGTATGGACCAACCCAAAGATGGCGTCTACCAACGACCAGATTCACGTTATTGGTGGATCAACGCCATATTACCAAACGGCAAAAGAATACGCGAAAGTGCTAGGACTGAAAACAAAACCGAAGCCTTAGCGTATCTTGCCAAGCTTAAGCATGAAGCCTATTTAGAATCTTTTATAGGTATCAAGCCAAAGCGCAGTTGGAAGGAAGCTGTTTTACGTTATCTCGCTATTAAATCGTCTTTAAGAAGCTTTGCTGATGTGAGACGTATTATCCGGATGCTAGACCCTTATGTGGGCCATTTGATGTTGCATGAGATTACTGGCGACGTTATTTGGCAAATCATTGAAGGTGAACTGGCAAAGGGAAATAAGCCTGCTACGGTTAATCGTTATCTGGCCACAGTACGGTCGCTATTGAGGATGGCTCGTGATGAATGGCAATGGATCGACAATTTTCCGAAAGTACGGATGCTCGGTGGTGAAGTTGAGCGTGATCGTTGGCTAACAAGGCAAGAGGCGGATCAATTGATTGCCTGTTGTCCTGAACACCTAGCCGCGATTGTGCGTTTTGCTTTAGCGACTGGCTGCCGAGCAAGTGAGATAACGGGTTTGGAATGGAATCGTGTAGATTTGTCACGGCAAACTGCATGGCTGAATCAAACCAAAAATGGAACACCGAGAGGTATACCGCTAAATGCTGATGCGATTGAAGTATTGAATACGCAACTAGGAAAGCATCCACACTTTTGTTTTACCTACAAAGGCAAACCAATCGGATGGGAACTTTCGAATGTTGCTTGGCACAATGCGTTAAAGAAGGCCAATATTCAAGACTTCCGCTTTCATGATTTAAGGCATACATGGGCTTCATGGCATCGTCAGGCTGGCACTAGCTGCGATGAACTGAAAGACTTGGGCGGCTGGAAATCACGCGAGATGGTAGATCGCTATGCGAAATTTGCAACTGATAACCTGAGATTTGCTGCATCGAGAATTGAGGCAAGAAACGGAAACAAGTTAATACCGTTTTCACGTTCTGGTCACGTTGAAAGAAAAACGGCTTAGATATTTCTACCTAAGCCGTTGATTTTAAATGGTGGCCCCTCTGTGAGTCGAACACAGCACCAACGGATTATGAGTCCGCTGCTCTAACCAAGCATGAGCTAAGGGGCCGAAACTTTGTTGAATTAATCTTGCCCAGATTCCAAAAAACTGCGCAAGCGCTCAGAGCGAGTTGGGTGACGCAATTTGCGCAACGCTTTCGCCTCTATTTGGCGGATGCGCTCACGGGTTACATCGAATTGCTTACCAACCTCCTCTAAAGTATGGTCAGTATTCATTTCAATACCAAAGCGCATACGTAACACTTTGGCCTCGCGTGGGGTCAAAGACTCCAGCACTTCGCTGGTCGCATCGCGCAGACTAGCATACACTGCTGCATCCATAGGCGCCAATGTCGCCGTATCCTCGATGAAATCACCCAAGTGGGAATCTTCATCGTCGCCAATTGGCGTCTCCATGGAGATAGGTTCTTTACTGATCTTGAGAATCTTGCGAATCTTATCTTCCGGCATCTCCATTTTCTCTGCCAGCGTAGCAGGGTCTGGCTCCAGACCCGTCTCCTGTAGGATCTGGCGGCTAATACGATTCATCTTGTTGATCGTTTCAATCATGTGAACTGGAATACGAATCGTGCGTGCCTGATCAGCGATTGAGCGTGTAATCGCCTGACGGATCCACCAAGTCGCATAAGTAGAGAATTTAAAACCGCGGCGATATTCGAATTTATCCACCGCTTTCATCAAACCGATATTGCCTTCCTGAATCAAATCGAGGAACTGCAAACCGCGGTTAGTGTATTTTTTCGCGATGGAAATCACCAGACGCAGGTTAGCCTCAATCATCTCACGTTTGGCACGGCGCGCGCGTGCCTCACCGGTCGTCATTTGCTTGTTGATGTCCTTCAGCTCTTTAATTGGAAGACCCACTTTTTTCTGGATAGCAAGCAAACGGTCTTGCTGGTCAATGATTGAGTGGCGGAATCGCTCCAGTTTCTCGTTGTAATCATGCGCGGATTCAAGCTCCTGATCCAACCAACCCAGATCAATCTCGTTGCCAGGGAAGCTCTTGATAAAATGTGTACGCGGCATGCCTGCTTTATCTACACAGAACTCCATGATCTTGCGCTCGTGGCCACGCACTTCTTCTACCATACCGCGCACTTGGTCACACAAGGTTTCCACTTGTTTTGCGGAGAAGCGGAATGCTGTCAGCTCCTGCAACACGATCTCATGCAAACGCTTATACTCAGGGTCCTGCGAACCTTTTGCCTCGCGAATTTCGTTCATTTCCGCATTTGCCTTGCGAATCACCGCAAAGCGCGTCAGGACTTCTTCCTTCAGCTTAGCCAATGCTTCGGCGGAGATGGCCGATGCTTTACCGCCATCTTCATCTTCGTCTTCATCTTCGTCTTCATCCTCAATCGCATCCTCATCTTCCGACTCAGCTGCCATTGCATCATCCAGACCAATATCGCTATCGATCAGGCCATCAACCAGGTCATCCACGCTGATTTCGTCTTTTTCCACCTGATCCACCAGCTTCAAAAGCTCGGTCACGGTGGTTGGACATGCGGCGATGGCCTGCACCATATGCTTCAGGCCATCTTCGATACGACGTGCAATCTCGATTTCGCTCTCACGGGTCAGAAGATCCACTGTGCCCATTTCGCGCATGTACATACGCACTGGGTCTGTCGTACGGCCAAACTCGCTGTCTACGGTTGCAAGCGCTTGTTCAGCTTCTTCGGCAGCATCTTCGTCAGTCACAGGGGGAGGTGTGTCAGACATCAGCAGCACTTCTGCATCAGGCGCCTCTTCATACACCTGGATACCCATGTCGTTGATCATGCCGATGATGCTGTCGATCTGTTCGGAATCCTGCACATCATCCGGCAAATGGTCATTGATTTCCGCATAGGTCAGGTAACCACGTTCCTTACCCAGCATAATCAATGATTTCAGGCGCGTACGACGCGCTTCCGCATCGAGCACAGGTGTACTCAAATCAAGCGCTGCCGCGGAAACTGGGGTTTGCTTTTCTTTTTCGAGTGTTTTGTCTGACTTCGGTCTAGCCATCTGTGTCCTCTGGTCTCGTGATCTTATGCAATATTCCAGCCAATGTAAGCTGTTGCGGAAAACCCTAAATTATACCATTTTTCAATGCTTTTTGATGAAGCTAACCGCAAAAAAGTTGCATCAGCCTCATGTTTTTTGCGTCAGTCGTCGCAATTGCTCACGCTCTTGTTCCGTCAAGGCAGCGAATGATTTTTCTTTCAACGCGCTTAACACCTGCTTACCCTGGTGGGTTTGTGTCGCCCCCCTTAATTGGGAACGCATGCCTGCCAATTCAAGCCCGATATCCAGACTTTCATCTAGCAGTAATAATTCACGCGATATCTCATGCACCAGACGCTCATCATGCTGCTGTGATACCGTGTGCAACAAAGCCGACGGCTTGGCTTGCGGCTGAGCGAGCGCCGCCCCAACCACTGCGCGCAACAGTTGACTTTCAGCATCTTCGCCAACAATCAGTTTCAAGTCGTCTTCCCGCATCTGCGCCGGCTGCATCAGCGCAACCAGTATGAAGCGCTTCTTGATTGAAAGCGGTGCCCGGCTTTGTTTCTGGCGCACCTGTTGAGGTGTTTTATTAGGATTAGGCAGTTTCAACTTATCTTGCAGCTCGACCTCAGTAACCCCTGTCAATTCGGCAATTTTCTTTCGCATATAAAGCGCACTGAGCGGCGCCTGAATTGCCGCTAATATCGGTTTCGCATCATTCAGCAGACGTATCTTGTCCTCCTGCGACGCCAGCGGGTTATCCGCACTCAAGTGTTGTATCAGATACTGCGACAGCGGCATCGCCTTGGTCATTTCCGCCTCGAATCGCTCACGGCCGAATTCACGTACGTATGAGTCAGGATCATGCTCCCTGGGCAGAAACAGAAAACGCAATTTCAGCCCATCCGTCAAAGCAGGCAAGGCATTCATCGCTGCTCGCCAGGCAGCAGTGCGGCCCGCATTGTCCCCATCGAAACAGAATACGATCTCATCAGTCTGGCGCATCAGCTTGGTGATGTGAAACGGCGTGGTCGCGGTGCCCAACGCCGCCACGGCATACTCGATGCCATACTGTGCCAGCGCGACCACATCCATGTAGCCTTCCACTACCAGCACACGGCCAGCATCGCGGATCGCACGACGCGCCTGGAACAACCCGTATAACTCATGCCCCTTCTGGAATAGCGGCGTTTCTGGCGAGTTGTAGTATTTAGGCGTATCTTCCGGATTAATGACACGCCCGCCAAACCCGATTACCTCGCCCTTCTGGTTATGGATGGGGAACATGATGCGGTCACGGAAACGGTCATAACGACGCCCCTCGTCGTTCGCCACAACAAGCCCGGCAATAGACAATGCCTCATTATCGTATTGCGAGAAAATGCTTTGCAGATTCTGCCAGCCGGCCGGCGCATAGCCAATCTGGAATTTGGCGGCAATCTGCCCGCTCAAGCCGCGCGCTTTCAGGTAATCGATTGCGCGCTGGGATTTCTTCAACTCCGCCTTGTAGTAATTGGCCGCCTGCTGCAAAACCTCCTGCAACCCAAGCGCCATCTGTTGTGTGGCGCGCCGTGCATCACGTTCGGCCTGGGTCTTTTCCTCCTGCGGCACGATCATGCCGACACTTCTGGCCAACTCGTGGATCGCCTCCACAAAGCTCATGCCATTATGCTCCATCAGAAAACCGATGGCCGTACCGTGGGCGCCGCAGCCGAAACAGTGATAGAACTGCTTGGTCGGGCTTACCGTGAAACTTGGGGATTTTTCATTATGGAATGGACAGCATGCCTGATAGTTGGCACCAGCCTTTTTGAGCGGAACGGACTTATCGATGACATCGACGATATCGACCCTGTTCAATAAGTCTTGGATGAATTGTTCCGGAATCATAATCTGTGACTATAAAACAAAAAGGCCGCAATTGCGCGGCCCTAATGTGTATATTTAACCGTACGCTTTCATTCTCTGCCTTGATGCTCTGGAAGCCGCATGCAGATTGGCTTGCAGAAGCATGTCCGGCGCAATGAAACGCGCGCGAGGGATTATTAACCCAACTTGGCTTTGATCAGGCCGGACACTTTGCCCATATCCGCGCGGCCAGCCACCAGCGGTTTGACCGCACCCACGACCTTGCCCATATCCTTGGCGCCAGAAGCGCCCGTTTCTGCAATCACTTTCTCGACGATCGCAGCGATTTCCGCATCGCTCAGCTGTTGCGGCATATAGGCTTGCAGCACGCCAACCTCGAACTTCTCCACCTCCGCCAGATCGTTACGACCAGCACCCTCATAGGCAGCAATAGAGTCACGGCGCTGCTTAAGCATCTTCTCAATCACGCCCACCACACCAGCGTCATCCAGCTCGATACGCTCATCCACCTCGCGCTGCTTGATAGCCGCCTGCAGCAAACGGATCGCACCCAGTTTGGCGGTATCCTTGGCGCGCATGGCGTTTTTCATATCTTCGGTAATCTGGTTCTTTAAGCTCATGACAAATCCTCACAAATAAAAAAGGTGGCAAACGCCACCTTTCTCGACTTCCTAAAACTCAGTGTGCCAAAACTTAGTAAAGTTTTGTTGGCAATGTTTGGCTGCGCAGACGGCGATAAGTGCGTTTAACCGCAGCGGCTGCTTTGCGTTTACGTTCCCAAGTTGGTTTCTCGTAAAACTCACGTGCGCGCAAATCATTAATCAAGCCTGTTTTCTCGATCAGGCGCTTGAAACGGCGCAATGCAACGTCAAATGGTTCGTTCTCTTTTACACGTACGGTAGACATATTTATCGTAACCTTTAAAAATTATCTTGCAGGTCACGTTGATGCGACCTTGAAAACCGCGTATTCTAGCGCGTTAATTTAAGTTCTGCAATAAAAATATGCTTGTTTTAGGTATCGAATCTTCCTGTGACGAAACCGGCGTGGCACTTTATGACACTTCGGCCGGGTTATTGTCACATACTTTGCACAGCCAGGTAGACATGCACGCCGATTACGGCGGCGTGGTGCCTGAGCTGGCATCGCGCGACCATATCCGCCGCGTGCTGCCGCTTACCCAGGCTGCGTTGGATAAAGCCGGAATGACATTGAAAGATGTCGATGCCATCGCCTACACACAGGGGCCTGGCTTGGCAGGCGCATTGCTGGTTGGCACCAGCATCGCACAGTCGCTGGCATTCGCGTTAGGCGTGCCCAGCATCGCCATCCATCATCTGGAGGGGCACTTGCTCGCGCCGTTGCTGGAAGAGAATCCACCCGCTTTCCCCTTCGTCGCATTGCTGGTTTCCGGCGGCCACAGCCAGTTGATGCGTGTAGATGGTATCGGCCAATATCAGTTATTGGGCGACACGCTAGACGACGCAGCTGGCGAGGCTTTTGACAAAACCGCCAAACTGCTTGGCCTGGGTTACCCCGGTGGACCACAACTGGCCAAGCTTGCCAGCCAAGTCAAACAAGGCAACCCACAAATCAAACTGCCACGTCCGATGTTGCACAGCGGCGATCTGGATTTCAGTTTCAGCGGCTTGAAAACAGCTGTATTAACGCTAGTGAACGCTCACCCCAACATGAGTGAAACTACGCGAGCGGAAATCGCCTGGGAGTTTCAGGAGTCTGTCACGGAGATTCTGACAGCCAAGTGCCTGGCCGCTCTCAAACAGACCAAGCTGAAGAACCTGATCGTCTCAGGTGGCGTGGGTGCCAACTTGCGCCTGCGCGAACGGCTAAGTCAGGAAGCACAACAACGTGGCTTTGGCGTACGCTACCCGCGTCTGGAATTCTGCACCGATAACGGCGCGATGATCGCCTTTGCCGGGGCCTTAAGATTAGAAACCATGCGCTTGAAAGCCAAGCAAATGGACACGCAGGATTATGGATTCAGCGTACGGCCAAGATGGGATTTGGCCGAGTTGCAGGCATCCTGATTATTTCTTCTTGAATCCGGATTCAGTTCCGTTAAGCAATTTCTGGATATTCGTCCTGTGGCGCCAGATCAAAAAAACCGCCAGCACCAGCACCATCAGCACGTAGTCTTTGTAAGGCGTCAGCAAAAAATAGGCATATACCGGAGCAAGTACGGCCGCCACAATCGCTGCCAGTGACGAATACTTGGACAGCTTGAACACGACCAGCCAAGTCACCAATGCAGCCAGCGCCAGAAAAGGCGAAACCGCCAGCATCACACCCAGCGCGGTTGCCACGCCCTTACCGCCTTTGAACCGATGATAAATTGGGTACAAGTGCCCAAAGAACACCGCCAGACCGACTGATGCGACTACCCACATCAGCATATTGGATTGCAATGCCAGCCAGACTGGGAGCCAGCCTTTGAAAGCATCGCCCATCAAAGTGAGGATTGCAGCGGATTTATTACCGCTGCGCGCCACGTTGGTTGCACCAGGATTGCCGCTACCCACCGTGCGTGGATCCGGCAAGCCATACAGCTTACTCATTAAAATACCGAACGAAACCGAACCAATCAGATACGCACCTACTATCCAAATAATGGGTACTAATGTGACGGGAACAAAACCTAACTCATCCATAATAATTTGCTCTAAAATCCAATCATCGCATTCTAAACCATCGCAAAAACCATGGATAAAATTTTTATCAGCGAACTCAAAGTGCAAACCAGGCTAGGCGTGCCGGAATGGGAACGCATGACTCCGCAAACCGTGGTGCTGGATATCGAAATCAGCCACGACCTGCATAAAGCCGGCAAAAGCGATGCCATTGCCGATACCATCGACTACGGTCAAATCGTCATGCGCATCCGCGAAACATTAGCTGAGCATAGTTTCCAGCTCGTAGAAGCGCTTGCCGAGCATGTATGCGAACTGATTTTCAAGGAATTCGGCGTTAAGGAAATAGAAATCAAAGTCAGCAAACCCGGGATTTTGCCGGGAGTTAAAGCGGTGGGAATAACTATCAAACGATCTGTTTGATTAACTTTCCTGCGCGCGCGTTCATTATCAAACCACCCGCCTTGCAAGCCAATCTGGATGCGCCTTTCAGACCGAAGCTTTTGACAATGAAAGCATGTATGATGCAATTAATGAATCTTCCGAAAACCGAAATATTCCAATTTGCATTGCTGCTTGCCATTGCCGCAACCCTTATCGCTTGTGAGGGAAAAAAACATGATAGCGTTAAAGATGCGCCTGACGACAATCTGAAAGTGGTGATTATCCGCCACGGCGAAAAACCTGCCGATGGCGATAACTTGTCTTGCCAAGGCGAGAATCGCGCCTTGCAGCTGCCTGCGGTATTAATGCAAAAATTCGGTAAGATGGATTATCTATACGTACCTTCACTTAAAAACGACACATCGACTGCGCATAGCAGGATGTTTCAGACTGCCAGCCCGCTTGCTATCAAGCATAACATCGTCGTTAACAGCAAATTCAGCGCAAAAGATGAAGGCGAGATTGCGCACAGTGTGTTTAAAAAAACCGGCACAGTGTTGATGGTATGGGAGCACAGCGCAACAGCTGAATTGGCCAAGGCTTTGGGTGTGGCCAGGCCGCCTCATTGGGATGATGCGGATTTTGACAGCATCTGGGTGATTGGTTACCACAATGGCAAAGCCAGACTTACGCTGGATAAAGAGGGGTTGGCGCCGTCACCAGCGTGTAACTATTAGCGCAAATCAGCCGCGTGGATGATGCACGCTGTGCAACTGCTTCAATCTTTCTCGCGCCACATGCGTGTAAATCTGCGTAGTTGAGATATCTGCATGCCCCAACAACATCTGCACCACGCGCAAATCGGCACCGTGATTCAGTAAATGTGTGGCAAAGGCATGGCGCAGCACGTGTGGCGAGATATGCTTGTGGATGCCGGCTTGCACGGCATAACGCTTGATAAGGTGCCAGAAGGCTTGGCGCGTCATGCCTTGTGCACGATTGGTAACAAATAGTGCATCACACAACCGTTTCTGCAGGATTTCCGGACGCGCGGTTTTGACATAGCGATCTATCCAGTCCGCCGCTTCCTGACCCATCGGCACTAAACGTGTCTTGCTACCCTTGCCAGTAACACGCACCACGCCATCCTGCGTGCTGACTTCGTTGACCTGAATACCCACCAGCTCGCTCACGCGTAAGCCACTGGCATACAGCAGTTCCAGCATCGCACGGTCGCGCAACCCCACGGCATCTCCGGTATTGGGCGCCTTGAGCAATTCTTCCACTTCCTGCTCACTCAACGATTTTGGCAAGCTGCGGGCGATCTTGGGCGCTTCGATCTGCAGCGTCGGGTCAGTTTGCAATAGATTTTCACGCAGACAATAGCGGTAGAACCGACGCAACGTGGCAATTAGTCGGTTAATGCTGCGCGGCTTGCTTTGTGGAAATTTGACAGCAAGATATTGTTGGATATCGGCTTGGCTAGCTGCCAGCAAACCTTTTTTGAGCCATTGTGAAAAGTGGCTCAAATCACTGCGGTAGGATTCCAATGTGTTTCTGGCCAGCCCGTCTTCCAGCCAGAGATGATCGACAAACGCGTCTATTTCGGCCGTATCTTGTGGGCCGCTTTCGGCAACGCTCAAATGCGGACACCCTCGTGTTTGAGCAGCCACTGCTTGATCTTGATGCCGCCATCCACCCCGCGCATGAACCCGCCAAGGCCATGCTTGGCAACGACACGATGGCAGGGCACTACCAATGGCAGATGATTGGCGCCACAGGCATTGGCTACAGCGCGCGGTCCAGAACCAAGCATTTCAGCAATCTCACTGTAAGTAAGCACTTGCCCACATGGAATGCCGCCGATGATTTGCCATACCTTTTGCTGGAACGGCGTACCTTTGAAGATCAAGGGGAGATTGAAATCGTTGCGCGGGTTGTTGAAGTAAGCCTCAATCTGCTCCACGACCCGCTGCACCGTCTTATTCTCGGCAGGCTTGAGCGCCTGCTTTTTTGGCAGCAGCTCGATAAAGATTTGTACCCCTTGTATTGCGATACCCACGGCACCAAAGGGTGCGGCGATGACAGCATCGAATGGCTGATGTTTTTTATTGGCAGACATTCGCATAATTTACTGAATCGTAGAAGTGATTGCAATAAAAAACCCGCTTGCAGCAGACAAGCGGGTTTTGTTGGCGGATAAACGGTTGCTTATTCTGCAGCTTCTGGCGCCATGACTTCTTTTTCACGCGCAACCAGTTTCTCTTTAATACGTGCAGATTTACCGGAACGCTCACGCAAGTAGTACAACTTGGCGCGACGCACATCACCGCGGCGTTTCAGCTCGATGCTGGCGATCAGCGGGGAGTAGGTTTGGAAAGTACGCTCTACGCCTTCACCGGAAGAGATTTTACGTACGATGAAAGAGGAGTTCAGGCCCTTGTTACGTTTGGCGATCACTACGCCTTCGTATGCCTGCACACGTTTACGGTTGCCCTCAACCACGTTCACACCCACCACTACGGTGTCGCCTGGGGCGAAGTTAGGGATAGTTTTGTTCAAACGAGCAATTTCTTCTTGCTCTAGCATTTTGATAATGTCTGCCATTTGGCTTTCCTTTCGTTCCTTTTAATTCTCAGAAGCTTGTTCCTGCTCTATCTCTTGCAGCAGCCGAGCTTCTTCCTTCGTCAACGGCCTTTCGGCCAATAAATCCGGGCGTTTAGCCCTTGTTAAAGCCAGTGATTGTTTCAATCGCCAAGCCCTAATCTTTGCGTGGTTACCAGACCTTAACACCTCTGGCACCGCTAATCCTTCAAACACTTCCGGCCGCGTATAGTGCGGGTAATCGAGCAAGCCGTTCACAAACGAATCCTCGGTTGCCGAATCCGCATCACCCAGCGCGCCGGGCAATTGCCGCACAATCGCATCTATCAGCGTCATCGCGGGCAGTTCACCGCCGCTCAACACATAATCGCCAATGGAGATCTCCTCATCCACCAGCGTATCCAGCAAACGCTGGTCCACACCTTCGTAGCGGCTCGCCAACAGGATCAACCCCTGTTTACCGGCCAGCTGCATCACCTTTTCATGCGTCAACCGCTTACCGCGCGGCGACAGGTGAATCACATGCGGTTGCAAACCTGCCGTCTGCTGCGCCTGTTTGACCTGGCGAATCGCCTGTGCCAGCGGTTCCGCCAGCATCACCATGCCCGGTCCGCCACCATAAGGCCTATCGTCCACCGTCTTGTGCACATCCTGCGTGAAATCACGCGGATTGGTCACATGCAAGCTGTAAATGCCCTGCCTGGACGCTCTTGCCGTGATGCCGCAATCTGTGATTGCAGCGAACATTTCCGGGAACAGGCTGATGACATCAAAGCGCATCGCCGGCTCACTAGAATGTTGCGTCCCAATCGACCTGAATCTGTTTTGCATCCAGATCGACATTCAAGACCACCTGACCGATGAACGGAATCAGGCGTTCCTGCTTTGTTGCTTTGTCCGTCACCACCAGCACATCATTGGCACCGGTCTCGAACACATCCGTTACTTCGCCAAAATCTATTTCCTGCAGATTTTTGACATTCAGCCCAATCAAATCGGACCAATAATATTCATCTTTGCCCGGCATAGGCAGCGCATCTCTAGGCACCGCCACCAGCTTGCCTTTCAAGGCAAATGCCGCATCCCGGTCATCCACTCCGCGCAGCTTTACCAGCAATACATCGTTGTGTGTTTTGGCGTTAACCGGCACATAACTTTGCCAGTCGTCGTCTCGTCCGATTTGCCAAGTTGCATATTGCAACAGGCCATCCAGCGTCTCAGTATCGGGTAATACTTTTACCCAACCTAAAACACCATAGGGCGCGGCGATTTTTCCCATCATCACCAAACGCCCCATTTTATTTTGCTCACTCATAGCGCACATGCTACGAGGCTACGTCCACACATATGGACGAGCAATCGATTACTCAGCAGCAGGTGTTTCAGCTGGCGCTTCTGCAGCAGCGGCTTCTTCCGCAGCTTTAGCAGCTGCAGCTTCGGCAGCTGCTTTCTCAGCTTCAGCTTTGGCTGCGGCTTCTGCTTCAGCCTTGATCTTTGCAGCAACTTCGGCAGCTGCTTTAGCTTTGGCAGCTTCAGCCTTGGCGATATCTTTCGCTTTTTGCGCTTCGACAGCCTCTGGGCCTTTTGCGTGGAATTTAACCAAGCGCGCCACGGTGTCAGACATTTGTGCACCGTTGCTTGTCCAGTGATTCAAACGCACCTCATCAATGCGCAAAGTCTCGGCAGCTGCTTTGGCAGATGGGTTGTAGAAACCAACGCGCTCGATGAAACGGCCATCGCGGCGGTTGCGGGAATCAGCAACTACAACGTTGTAAAACGGGCTCTTTTTAGCGCCACCACGTGATAAACGAATTACGACCATAATGAAATCTCTTAAATTGTTCTGCAGAAAGGCGCGGATTATACGTTATTTTTATCTGGCTTGGCAACCAGAATCGTGTAAAAAGTACATAAAAACAAATGGCTAATCTGTCGTATAACGGGTCACGTCCTGCAGATGGGCGCTGGTAAAGCCTTCGCGCCGTAAACGACAGGAATCACATTTGCCGCAGGCACGTCCTTGCGCATCCGCCTGGTAACAGGACACTGTCTGGCTATAATCCACGCCCAGCTTGGTTCCAAGCGCTATGATCCGCGCTTTGGTCATATCGATCAAAGGGGCATGCACGGTGATTCTCTGGCCTTCTACCGCGCTTTTGGTCGCCAGGTTGGCCATCGCCTGAAACGCTTTGACGTACTCACCACGACAATCGGGATAGCCGGAATAGTCCAGTGCATTGACCCCGATGAAGATATCCTGCGCCCCCAGTACCTCAGCCCAGGCAAGCGCCAATGACAGCATGATGGTATTGCGCGCCGGCACGTAAGTGACCGGAATACCCTGCGTCGGGCTCTGTGGTACGGCGATCTTGTCATCGGTCAGCGCAGACCCGCCGAACAAACTCAAATCCAGTTGGACAGTCTTATGCTCCGCGGCCCCAAGGGTGCGCGCGATGTTCTGTGCTGCCTGCAGCTCGGCGATATGGCGCTGATGATAATCCAGGCTCAGGCAATAGCACTCATAGCCTTGTGACCTGGCATAGGCCAGCACAGTGGCGGAATCCAGTCCGCCGGAAAGTAGAACGACTGCTTTTTTGTTCAAATTCTTCATTATATATATGATGGCTCGGAAAGCCTTATCCTGCTTACCTTACAGGCCGATGTTCCTGACAATGAAACGCGCGCGTGAGAATCTGAATCATCATACGCCCTGCTTTTCGCCCCATAGTATCTTGTGCAATTGTATCTGCATGCGTACTGGCAGCTTATCTTCCAGCACCCAAGCTGCCAGAGTCTCTGCCGGCACATCATGAAACGCCGGTGAAAAGATTACCGGGCATTTCTGTGTCAGCTGCAATTCATCCAGCTTGGCTTTTGCCCAATCGTAATCGGCGCGACTACAGATGACAAACTTGATTTCATCCTTTGCCCGCACATGGTTCAGGTTATCCCAGCGCATGTTCTTTTCTTCTCCGGATGCCGGGGTCTTCACATCCAGAATCACCGAAACCCGCGGATCCACATGAGAGATATCCATCGCACCGCCTGTCTCCAGAGATACGCTGTAACCCGCATCACACAAGGATTTCAGCAGGGCAGGGCATTCTTTCTGTGCAAGCGGCTCACCACCGGTGACGCAGACATAACGCGCGCCATAGCTGGCCACTTGCTGCAGAATATCGGCAATCTCCATATTGTGGCCGCCGCTGAACGCATACTCGGTATCGCAATAGACGCAGCGCATCGGACAACCCGTCAGGCGCACGAACACGGTCGGCAAGCCCATACGGCTGGTCTCGCCCTGCAGTGAATGAAAAATCTCGTAAACTTTGAGTGCCATAAAAAAAGAAAGCGCCAACGATGCGTTGGCGCTATTTTACCTGATGTGAATAAAGACCGTTACTTGATGCCTTCCAGCAGCTTCAGGCGTTTTTGCGCATTCGGCGCCACGGATGCATCCGGATACTTGCTGACCAAGTCCTTTAATGTCTTCTTGGCGCTGCTTACCAGGCCAAGCTGGATCTGGCTGTTCGCCTGGTTATACATCGCATCGGGCACCTTAGGACTTTGCGGATACTGGTCAATCATCTTCTGCTGTGTAGCAATCGAGGATTTGTAGTTTTTGAGTGCAAATTGCGTATAACCCAAGCCGTACATTGCATCCGGCGCGAATTTGCTATTTGGATAATCTTTCAGGAACGCATCATAGGCGGCAAAAGCCTCCTTATGTTTGGCTGAACTACTCAAGTCCTCAGCCGCGGCAAACGCTTTCGCATCCTTTTCTTCGACTACCGGGACAGGTGGTGCACTGTTCGCAGCAGGTTGTGTAGCACCTGACTCCAGCTTGCGTATACGTCCATCGGTATCTGCATACAAATCTTTCTGGCGCTGCTGTGTCAGTTCCAACTGGTGATTTGCCACCTCCAGTTCACCTTTCAGATTGGCAATTTCCTGCTTCAGCTGCTCGATCTGGTTTTGCATGTCCGCCAAGCCACCGCCTTGCACAATCGCTTCGATAGCAGCGATGCGTTTTTTCAGGTCATTGATAGCAGCCTGATGGGCATCGTCGTTGGCGATGCTTTTGGCCTCAACCTCCAAAATCTTCTTGCGCGCTTCCTTGTCATCGAATAAAGCAGCATGGGCACTCAAGGTGCCCGTCAGACAGGCCAAAGCCAGCAGAGCCGAAATTAAACGCATTATTCACCCTCGTACACGATATCTACGCGGCGATTAGGCTGGAAGCAGTTCTCGTCCGCGCAATTCTGAGTTGCTTTCTCTTCACCATAGCTCACGGTTTCAATCTGTTTATCCTGCACGCCCAGCAGATTCAGCGATTTCTTAACTGCTACCGAACGGCGTTGACCAAGAGACAAGTTGTACTCGCGGGTGCCGCGCTCGTCAGTGTTACCTTGCAGAACCACTTTGGCATTACCGTTAGCCAGCAGATATTTGGCATGTGCCTCAATCAATGGACGGAACTCGGCTTTGATTGCGTCACTGTCAAAATCAAAGTAGATATTGCGTTTTGACAGGATATTGTTCGGATCTTTCAATGGATTGTTTCCGGTGTTATTGGCATTGCTATCTACCACCACTTCTTTGACGCCGCTCGTATCTGCAGCAGGCGCACTGTCCGCAGGCTTAGTAGCTACCGGGCTCTTATCTTCCACAGCTGCAGGTTTGTCTGCCATAGGCGTACTCTTACACGCCACCAACAAGGCAGAAGCTACCGCTACCAATACGAGTTTACTATTGAATGGTTTTAACATATCACTCCTCTTTCTCCCCACTCAGGGGTTATTACCCTTGTTTATCGAATTTACTGCTATTGTTATTTAACTGTTGGTCCCCAAGCCGGCTCACGCACGTCTCCGCTCGATTCGCTCAAGCGCTGACGCACTTTGCCATCTGCAGAAACCGCTGCCAAAGTACCGCGACCCCTTACCTTGGTCGCGTACAAAATCACGCGCCCATTCGGCGCAAAACTTGGCGATTCGTCCTGACTGCCTTCGCTGAGCAGTTGCACCTGACTATTGGCCAAGTCTTGTATGGCCACCCGAAACTTGCCGCCATCATTGCGAATATACGCCAAACTTTTGCCATCCGGTGAAAAATGCGGGCTTACATTATAGCTGCCTTCAAAAGTCACGCGACTTGCCTCACCGCCGTTGGCGGAGACTTTATAGATTTGCGGACGTCCGCCGCGATCTGAAGTAAAGTATATCCAGTTACCATCTGGTGAAAATGCCGGCTCGGTATCGATTGCAGTACTCTTGGTGATTTGTTTCAAGCCGCTACCATCATCGTTGATCGTATAGATCTGCGAATTGGCACCATATGTCAGCACGATAGCCAATTTACTGCCATCTGGCGCCCAAGCCGGGGCACTATTATTCCCCTTGAAATTGGCGACGATCTTTCTCTCACCCGTGTTCAACGATTGCACAAACACAATCGGTTTTTTCTTTTCAAACGAAACATAAGCCATCTTTTCACCGTTTGGCGACCAGGATGGTGAGATGATGGGCTCGTTCGATGACACCAAAGGCTGAGGATTGTAACCGTCTGCATCCGCCACCATCAGGGCATAACGCTTGCCAGACTTATTGACATAGGCAATTCTGCTGGAGAAGAACCCATTCTCCCCTGTCAGCTTCTTGTAAATCATGTCCGAAATCTTGTGGGCAGTGTAGCGGAGCTGGTTTGGTGAAGTCTGATAATCCATGTCCGCCAATATGCTTTGCTTCAACACATCCAACAACTGCACATGCACATTCAGCTTGCCAGCGCCCAATGGCTGAATATCTCCCACGGTCATTGCTTGCGCTTGCAGCGCAGCCCATTCGGCATATTTCACTTGCGTGGAATTCGTTGGCAAGTTTGCCATCCCACGCGTATCCAATGCGCGGAACAGGCCGCTGCGTTGTAGGTCGGCAGCGATGACTTCATGCAAGTTGTCCTTGGCCGGCACCTCAGGTGACTTGCCAAACGGCAGAATCGCAATAGGGATCTGCTGCGCACCACCGCCGCTAATTTCTATTTCCAGTGCGGCGCTGGCATAAGAGGAAAGGCCAAACAAAAGGCCAAAAATAAACGTTCTCACTAGATTCATCATTGCTTTGGGCGTCTTGGTCATGAAAAAGTTCGTTGCATTTTTACTCAATTCATACATGCATACCAGCCTTATTTACATTTTGTTACAAGTGTTACTGTTCATTAACAGCTAATCGTTTGGCCTGAACTTTAGTATTGTATTTCTAAATTTTGAGAACACGGCCGGATCAGACGGCACCGGCAAAGGCTCCGAGGCAATGATAGCCCGTTCAACGGCGCCATCGCAAGCCTGGTTGCCACTGGACTTAACGAGCTTAGGAGAACCACTTAACTGTCCGGTAGGCAGCAATGAGATTTCAAAACGCAGTTCTGGGTTGCCGTCACCACAGAGGGTCTTGTTTACATTGCCGCGAATCTTGGCCTTGATCTTATCCGTATACTCTCCAACCAGGCTCGCATTGGCGGCAGATTTTGCCGCGCTATCTTTTTCGGAAGTCTCCCCGCTTACTTCTGCCTGCAATTTCTTCAGCGCATCATTCTTGGGGGCTTCACGCGGTAAATCCTGATCTCGCAATTCGCGAAACAACTTTTCCCGCTCGGCTTTTTTCTTCTCTTCCAGCTTTTGCTTCATTGCTAACTCTTTTTCAGCCAACTCACGCTTTTTCTTTTCCAGTTCGATATCGACTTTTTCCTCGGCTTTAGGCTCTGGCTTCTCTTCAACAATGGGTTTCGGTTCCGGCTTAGGCTCTGGCTTATCTTCAATAACGGGTTTAGGCTCTGGTAATGCAGGAGCTACTTTGGAGGCTGGCAACCTGTCCCACAGCTCTACCTCGGTGACACTCAACACCTGATGCGCTGCTTTCCAGTTAAAGGAAATCAACATGCCCCCCAGCAAGACTAGGTGCACCAGCACTGCCAGCACGCCTGCTTTGAATTTATCCGGATCTTCGTGTTTTCTGATCATGTATCAGGTTGCAGGTTTAAACAACAATCCTACCTTGTCGACTTTGGCTTGCTTGAGCAGATCCATGACTTCAATCACTTTCCCGTATGGAGTCTTCTCGTCTGCCCCAACCACTACGGCTCTTGGCGTTTTTTTAAGCTGCTCCTTGATGGAAAACAGTAATTGATCGCGCTCCATCTTCTTCCCGTCCACCTCGGTAGCTCCATCCCTGTGTACAGTCACCACGATAGGCGCGCCAGTCTGCTTAAGCGCCTGGCCGACCTTGGGCAAATCGACGACACCAGGATTGGTCATCGGTGCGGTCACCATAAAAATCACCAGCAACACCAGGGTGACGTCTATATACGGCACCACGTTGATTTGATTCATCATCCGACGTTTGCGGGTTCTGCTCATGACAAAACTCCTTAGGATTTACGCTGAAGAATATTGGTAAATTCTTCCATAAAGCTTTCATAACGTACTGACAACCTGTCTACTTTGCTGGCAAAACGGTTATACGCAATTACGGCAGGAATCGCAGCAAACAGGCCAATAGCGGTGGCCACCAAGGCCTCTGCGATACCAGGCGCCACCTGGCTTAATGTAGCTTGCGCCACACTGGACAGGCCACGGAAAGCGTTCATGATGCCCCAGACAGTGCCGAACAGACCGATATATGGGCTGACAGAACCGACAGAAGCAAGAAATGGCAGATGGGCATCCAGGTTATCCAGTTCACGATTGTACGTAGCACGCATTGCGCGGCGCGCACCTTCCATGACATCACTGACCTCCATACGGCCCTGCTGTTTGTGCCTGATAAACTCCTTGAATCCGGCCTCAAAAATACTGGCCATACCTTGAGG